>JADFZF010000191.1 GCA_015232645.1 Magnetococcales bacterium
TGAATTCGGGTTTGTACTGTTTTCTTTTCACGCTCATAATTCTCTACATATTTGGTGTGAATTAGAGCTTACATCATTGTCTGAATTTTGGGGAGTACCATATCCTAGATTGGAATGGCCGCCTGACGGGGATCGGGAAACAGGTACCATTGCTCCAACAGGTAACGGTTTTGGCAACGTTGGGCCTGGAACCTCAGCCACGAGAGCGGTTCGTGCAACGAAGTCCGCAGTTGCCTGGATTTTTCCGTAAGAGATAAAAATTCTTTGTTTTCCGATGCGGAGACCGATTTTTTGATCATTCCGTACAAGTGCATCAGGACATCGATCTGGAGCGCATGGGAGGGGGGGATGGCCAGGGTGGTCAAAAGTCGGCGGCCGTATTCCGCCACCCGTGGCTCGCCCGGGGGGCCGGCGGTGAGTTGTCCCAGGATTGACAGAGCCTGCCGGTCGCGGGACATGATTTGAAACTTATGCCGAGCATGGAACCGGGAAAGTGCCTTGGGAGCCTGGCCGCATTCCAGTAAGTGGCGCCAGCGGTCCATAACAAATAGACGTTCCAGGAACAGTCCTCTGTTCATGGTGGTGGTCAGATCCGACTCCTGCACGGAGACTGTCAGTGGCCATGCCTGGAGGCAGGCCTGGGCGAACAGGCCCGAACCCATTTCCGTGGTGGCCGTTTCTGGATGCCACACGCCCACGCTTTTCAGCCCACAGGAAGGCGAGCCGCTTTTGAATATGATCCCTGCCGGTGGGACCGCGGAGAGTTGAACCATTTTCCGCTCAATGAAATGCTGCAGGACCAGGGTCATGTCCCGGGTGGGGGGATCCAAGGTGATGAGGCGGAGAGACTGGGAATCCCGGATCAGACGCATGGGGGTTCGGGGGACTCCCAAGCCGGCCTCGGCTTCGGGGCAAAAGGGGACCAGGGTCAAATGTTGTGCCAGGGTGTCGGCGATCCAATCGGAGCGTTTATCGGCGCCGTCGTAGCGCACCCGATGGCCCAGAAGACAGGCGCTTGTGGCGACTAGAATGCGGCGATCCTTCGGAGATCCATCCGTTGTCAGTTCCATCCCTTTCACAGGTCGGGCCTGTTTGGTCCATGGCCATCCGCGACCTTCCACGCCGTATCATGGTACAACAATTTGATGAAAGTGGAGATTTTTTGTATAGACGGCATAAAGGGTGTTTGTAGTTGGCAGTCTGGATATCGGCAGGTCCTAGAGCAGTTTGTTTTTTTTCGCATACTCGGCGTAGAGCAGGTCTGATCGTGAGGTGTGGGTCATCAACCATTCCATCAGGAAGAAATTGAAATCGACGACATAGTAGACTTGTCGGTCGTCTTTAAGTTTCAATGCGATTTCCTGCAAGCGTTTTTGGAGCTGCTGGTGTTCGGAGACATGTTGATCCAGGCGGGGGTAGTTGATTTTGCTCATCCATGCTTCCTCGCCCCTGAAATGGGAATGGCAGTAGTCGGTCAGGGCGCTGATGGTTTCATCGATTTTCTTCCAGTCGGAAGGGTTGGGCTGACGGGAGTAGAGTTCTTCCACCATCAAGTTGGTGTCGATGATTCTGTTCAATAGGTTGAGGTGTTCCTGGTCGAACTTGAGAATGCCGGTCTTGATCAGGCGATTGTGCAGGGAATCGCGGAAATCCTGGGTGGTTTTGCCGCGGGGGCGAGCCGACTGTACCGGACCTGAAGATCGGGAGGGAGAGGTTGGCTTGCGGGGCAAGGGGGTGGTGGGGCGGAGCTGTTCTCCCCGGGAAAAGCGGACATAGCGTGTATCCACTTGGTTGATGTGCTCAAAAAGCCAACCCACCACCATGTGCATGAGTTCGACGGCATAGGAAATCGACTCCTGCCATAACCGCTTTTCCGTCAGTAGCAACTGCTCGACGAATAGCTGATGCGCCGCTTGGTGGGCAGCGAGTTCGGGGAATTTGATGCTGGTCATGAAGCTTATTTCATGTTTGAAATGTTCGGTGGCATAACCTTTCAGCTCTTCGATGACCTTCCTCAGGTTATCCATATCCTGCTGCCCCGGGGTTTCCTTTTGGAGTTTTTTTACTTCCGCATAGAGTTCGACCATGATCTCCACCAGGCGGATGTGTTCCTGGTGCAAGTCGGGTATGCCGATGTCGCGCAGCCGTCCGAGCATGTTTTTGCGGAAGTCTTCGACGGTAAAGATGCGTTGGAAGCCGTTGGTGGAAGAACTGGTGGGAGCGGAATGATCAGGCATGGCGTTTTTATATGATCCTCGGCAAAAGGGGGCGTTACACTTCCACTTGGCCAACTGGGGTTGATATTGTCCTTTTCCCTTACCATGTATTGGATTACAGTACAAGACGGAGTTTGAAGTCGCACTCCGAATCGGTATCGGAGACGGCCGATGCCCGGGCAGGGAGACCTGCGGGCAGATTTTGCAATGCATCCTTCAGGACGGAAGCGAATGGATCCTTTGAATTCAGTGGAAGACGCTCGTTTAAATGAGTTGGTGGAACGGTTCCGAAAGGAAACGTGGAATAAACTGACGGAAATTCAGGTGCCGCATCTGCACCAGCAGCATTGCCAGTTCGTGGGGTATCTGATCGATATATTCCGCCTGCAGGAAACCATAAAATTCAGAAGGTTGATGGGCAGAGAGTTAGTCCATCTCCATAAGACGGTCGTCGAAATTCAAGATTTCGTCCAATACCATCTCCGGGACGAAGAGGAGTTTTTGGATCGGATCAAATTTCCCGATACCGTGGCTCACAAAGCGGTGCATTCCCGGTTCAGTTCCCGATTGGCCACTCTCAGCAGGAAGTTGGAACAGGATCTGGAACACCACTTCCCCAGTTTGTTTTTGACGATTTACAGCTGGCTGTTTGAACATATCAATTCAATGGATACCAAATATTCTAATTATTATGTTCAAATGCCATTGGCGGCCGACTTCCCTACCAGTGATTACCTTCTGGAAACCATCATGAAGTCGGCAATCGACGGCATCGTTATTATTAACGACAAGGGAATCATTCTAAAGTTCAATCCCGCAGCGGAAAATTTTTTTGAGTACGACGCCGCCGAGGTGATCGGAAAAAATGTTTCCCTGCTGATGCCATCGCCCTTTAGTGAACAACATGACGGTTATCTCGAACGCTACATGACCACCGGAGAGGCCCGGATCATCGGTACCATTCGGGAGGTGATCGGGCTGAAAAGAAGTGGCATCACCTTTCCCCTGGAGCTGTCGGTGAGTCGGTTCCAGGGCCTGGAAACGACCTATTTTACCGGGATCTTGCACGATATTTCCCTGAGAAAAAAACATGAAGAGGAGATGGTTCGTGCCCGGGACAACCTTGAACGGATGGTTCAGGAGCGTACCCGGCAATTGCAGGAAAAAATGGAGGCCAACGAGCGGGCCAATGAGGAGCTGCGTTTGGCGGCCAAGGTGTTCGAGAACGCGGGTGAGGCCATATTGATCACCGATCCTGCTGGCGACATTATTTCAGTCAATAATGCCTATTTGGAAATAACTGGTTATTCCTATGCCGAGGTGGTGGGAAAAAATCCCCGCATTGCCAAGTCCGACAGGCATGAGCCGGAATTTTATGAAATGATGTGGCAAAGCCTCAAATCCACGGGCAAGTGGAAGGGGGAAATCTGGGATCGCCGCAAGAATGGGCAGGTCTACCCCAAACGGCTCACCATCACCGAAGTCAGAAGTCAGGATGGTGAACTGAAAAACTATGTAGGGATTTTCAATGATATTACCGAAGTCAAGGAGACTGAGAAACAACTCGAAAACCTGGCCTATTATGACCCCTTGACCAAACTGCCCAATCGCAAGCTGTTTCATATCAGCCTCGAACATCACATCGAATCGGCCAAACGGGCCCATATGGGGCTGGCGCTGTTGTTCATCGACCTGGACAAGTTCAAGCTGGTCAATGACAGCATGGGACATGGCGCTGGAGATGACCTTCTGATGCAGGTGTCGGAGCGACTGACGCAGAGTGTCAGGAAATCGGATATGGTTTCCCGTCTGGGGGGGGACGAGTTCACTGTCATCCTCACTCAGGTGAGCGGTGAGGACAATATTGCCCACGTCGCCACCAATATTATCCAGATCCTGCAGAAGCCATTTTTCTTGTCGGGTCTTGAAGCCTCCATCGGTGCCAGCGTTGGTATCAGCGTTTTTCCTCAGGATGGCAAGGATTCAGGGACACTCATCAAACATGCCGATTTGGCCATGTACCAGGCCAAAAGTGGTGGCCGCGGAATATTCCGATTTTTCATGCCGGAAATGAACGCCCTGGCACAACACATGATGCGTCTGGAAACCAACTTGAAGAAAGCGGTGATCAAAGAAGAGTTCGAGGTCTTCTATCAGGCCAAGGTGGATCAGACGAAAATGGAAATCATCGGCATGGAGGCACTGGTCCGTTGGCATCATCCCGAACATGGCCTGATACCACCCAACGAATTCATCCCCATGGCCGAGGATACCGGCCTGATCATCCCCATTGGCCTGCAAGTATTGCGCATGGCTTGCCGCGATACCGTTTTGTCGCATCAGGCGGGTTTCGACTGGCTGAAGGTGGCGGTCAATCTGTCGCCGCGGCAATTTCGTCAAGCTGGAGAACTTCTACAATCCATCCAATCCACCCTGGCCCAGACCGGTCTGCCGGCAAAATTTCTGGAGTTAGAAATTACCGAAAGCATGGTCATGGGCGATGTCGATGAAGTCATTCGGGTCATGAACAAAATTCGTGAATTGGATATCTCCATTACTATGGATGACTTTGGAACCGGCTATTCATCGTTGAGCCATCTCAAGAAGCTCCCCTTACAGACGCTCAAAACCGATCGTTCCTTCATCAAGGACATTCCAGAGTCGGGTGAGGACAAGGCCATCATGGCGGCCATCATCTCCATGGCCAAGAATCTGAACATGCACCTTGTTGCCGAAGGGGTTGAAACCGAGGCGCAACTACGATTTTTGTCTGATCGGGGAGTGGATTGGATTCAGGGGTATTACTACAGCCGCCCCCTCCCATTCGACAAATTTTTGCAGTTTGTCCGACAGTGGCATGGCACGTCCCATTGAGAGATATTGTTCCTGGTCTGGTTAGGCCGTCGCCTGTCTGCCCCTGGATGATGGATATTATTCCATTTCCATATCAAACATGCAACAATTGTCGCATCATCCATCAATGATTCGGAGATGCGCAGGTGGCAAGGAAGCCGAGTGGATCGGAAGTCCTGGACCG
>JADFZF010000192.1 GCA_015232645.1 Magnetococcales bacterium
ATGGGCATTTCGGTCAAGGCCAACGTCCGGACCGCCGAGGCGGCTAAGGGGGGGTTGGATGCCGCTCTGCAGGTGGCGTTTCGTGGCGGTGCCATTACTGGCATGTTGGTGGTGGGCCTGGGTCTCCTGGGCGTGACCCTCTTTCTGATGTTGCTTCTGAAGTTCGGCGATACCTCGTCGTCGGTATTTCTCAAGCCGTTGGTGGGCTTTGCCTTCGGCGGTTCGTTGATCTCCATCTTCGCCCGTCTTGGCGGCGGTATCTTCACCAAGGGGGCGGACGTGGGAGCCGACCTGGTGGGCAAGGTCGAGGCGGGAATCCCCGAGGATGATCCGCGCAACCCGGCGGTCATCGCCGATAACGTCGGTGACAACGTCGGTGACTGCGCCGGTATGGCCGCCGACCTGTTCGAAACCTATGCCGTGACCCTGGTGGCGACAATCCTTTTGGGTGCCCTCGTGATGCCCAAATTCGGCAATGCCCTGGTCTATCCCATGGCCCTGGGTGGCGTTTCCATCATTGCCTCGATCATTGGCGTCTACTTTGTCAAAGCCAATGAAGGCGAAAAAATCATGACGGCCCTCTACAAGGGTCTGATCGTGGCGGGTGGGATTGCTGCGGTGCTCTTCTTCCCGGTGACCAAATGGCTGATGGCGGGTAACGGCACCTATTCCGTCGGCGCCATCTATGGCTGTGCGCTGATCGGTCTGGCGTTGACGGCGGCGATGGTGTGGATCACCGAATACTATACCGGTACCGACTTTGCTCCGGTCAAATTGATTGCCAAGGCCTCGGAAACGGGTCACGGTACCAACGTCATTGCCGGCCTCGGTGTCTCCATGAAGTCCACGGCCGCCCCTGTGGTGGCGGTGTGCGTCAGCATCCTGGTCGCTTTCGAGCTGGGTGGGCTGTACGGGGTGGCGGTGGCCGCGACTTCCATGCTCTCCATGACCGGTATCATCGTGGCCCTCGATGCCTACGGCCCCATCACCGACAACGCCGGTGGTATCGCCGAAATGGCCAATCTGCCCCCGGAAATCCGCAACATCACCGACCCCCTGGATGCCGTGGGCAACACCACCAAGGCGGTGACCAAAGGGTATGCCATTGGTTCCGCCGGTCTGGCGGCATTGGTGTTGTTTGCCGACTATACCCATGAACTGGCGACCTTCAAGCAAGGGATCGTCTTCGATCTTTCCGACCACATGGTCATCATCGGATTGTTCCTCGGTGGGCTCCTTCCCTACCTCTTCGGTGCCATGGGCATGGAAGCGGTGGGACGTGCCGCCGGCAGTGTGGTGATCGAAGTGCGGCGGCAGTTCAAGGAGATCCCCGGCATCATGGAGGGGACCGCCAAACCCGATTACTCTCGTGCCGTGGACATGTTGACCAAGGCCGCCATCAAGGAGATGGTCACCCCGTCGATGTTGCCGGTATTGGCCCCCATTCTCGTCGGTGTCATGCTGGGACCCAAAGCCCTGGGTGGGGTGTTGATGGGAACCATCATCACCGGTATCTTTGTGGCCATTTCCATGACTACCGGGGGTGGTGCCTGGGATAATGCCAAAAAATACATCGAAGAAGGACATTTCGGCGGTAAAGGCTCCGATGCCCATAAAGCGGCGGTCACTGGCGATACCGTCGGCGATCCTTACAAGGATACCGCCGGCCCCGCCATCAACCCGATGATCAAAATTGCCAACATCGTGGCGCTGTTGATCGTGGGACTGATCGCCAACAATTAAGGTGTGAAACGACTGTCGCTGATCGCCCCCCTTTTTTTTCGAAGGGGGGCGTTTTTTTTTCTGGCGTTCGCCATTATGCCGTTCTATTATTAATTAGTAAATTTTATCCATCGGTGTCGATCGTGCCAAACCGATCATCCTCAGCCGGAGAACTAAAGATGCCAAGTTTTGTGATTCACGATAAGTGTGATGGTTGCAAGGGCCAGGACAAGACCGCCTGCATGTACATTTGTCCGAACAACCTGATGAAGCTGGACAAGGAACGGATGAAGGGTTTCAACCAGGAACCGGAGCAATGCTGGGAGTGCTATTCTTGTGTGAAGATCTGCCCGCAGCAGGCCATCGAAGTGCGTGCCTATGCGGATATCGTCCCCATGGACGGGGCGGTGATCCCCATGCGGGGTTCCGACTCCATCATGTGGACCATCCGGTTCCGCAATGGCAACGTCAAGCGGTTCAAATTTCCCATCCGCACCACCGCTGAAGGTTCGATCGATCCCTATGCCGGCAAGCCGGCGGCGGACATGGCCAAGCTGAGCGCTCCCGGCTTTTTCAATCACGATGCCCCGGTCAAGACCCTGGCCAAGTAGGCCTCCGGAGTTTGGGGAGCAAACCATTCATTACAAGTACCGACAAGGAGTTTGAAGCATGGGGAGTTTTGGCAATCCGGATATCGTAGAAGTCCAGTCCGACATTCTCATCATTGGTGGAGGCATGGCGGCCTGTGGAGCGGCGTTTGAACTGATGCGCTGGTTGCCCGAAGGGGTGACGGTGCGTCTGGTGGACAAGGCGGCCATGGAGCGCAGTGGCGCGGTGGCACAGGGTCTTTCCGCCATCAACACCTACCTGGGGGACCAGGATCCCGCCGACTATGTGCGGATGGTGAGCAACGACCTGATGGGAATCGTGCGCGACGATCTGATCTTCGACGTCGGCCGGCACGTGGACAATTCGGTGCAATTGTTCGAAGAGTGGGGCCTGCCGATCTGGAAGCAGCCCGGGGATGAGGAAAAGAGCCTCAAGGCGGGTGGCAAGCCGGTCCGTTCCGGCAAATGGCAGATCATGATCAACGGCGAGAGCTACAAGCCCATCGTCGCCGAAGCGGCCAAGAAGGCCCTGGGGATGGATCGGATCCAGGAGCGGGTATTCATCGTCAAGCTGTTGTTGGATGCCAACGAATCGAATCGTATTGCCGGCGCGGTGGGATTTTCCAATCGCGAAGACAAGATCTATGTTTTCAAGGCCAATGCCATTCTGTGCGTGGCGGGGGGCGCGGTGAACGTATTCCGGCCGCGGTCGGTGGGTGAAGGGATGGGACGGACCTGGTATCCGGTGTGGAACGCCGGCTCCACCTATGCCATGGTGGCCCAGGTGGGTGGTGAGTTGACCATGATGGAAAACCGCTTTGTTCCGGCGCGGTTCAAGGATGGTTACGGACCGGTGGGGGCGTGGTTTTTGTTGTTCAAAGCCAAGGCGACCAACGTCAAGGGCGAGATCTACATGGAGACCAACGCCGAGATGTTGAAGGACTATCCGCCGTACGGTTTGGCGAAAGTTCCCGCCACCTGCTTACGCAACCATTTGATGATGAAAGAAATGCGCGAAGGGCGTGGTCCGATCTACATGAGGACCGACACGGCGTTGCAGGCCTTGGCCAAGTCTTACGAGGACGAATTCGGCGAAAAGGAAGCCAAGAAGAAGATCAAGCATCTGGAAGCGGAAGCCTGGGAAGACTTTTTGGACATGTGCATTGGTCAGGCGGGGGTGTGGGCCGGTGAGAACATCGAGCCGGAAAAGGTACCTTCGGAGTTGATGCCGACGGAACCGTATTTTCTCGGATCGCATTCGGGTTGCTGCGGTATCTGGACCACAGGTCCGTCCGATCTGGCCCCGCCCGAGTGGCAATGGGGTGACAATCCTCCGGAAGCGGGCAAGGATCCGGCACCTGGTCAGAAGAACTACAACCGCATGACTACGGTGAAGGGTTTGTTTACTGCGGGCGATGGTGTGGGGGCTTCGGGTCACAAATTTTCGTCGGGATCGCATGCTGAAGGGCGTATTGCCGCCAAGTCGATGTTGGCGTGGGTTTTGGATCACAAGGGATTCAAGCCGACCCTGTCCAAGACGGCGCAGCAATTGGCGGAAGAGATCTATCTGCCGGTGCGCAACTGGATGCAGCATGGGAAATACAGCACCATGCCGGAGGTGAACCCGCATCTCATCACCCCGAAGATGTTGCAAAGTCGGTTGCAGAAGATCATGGACGAGTATGTGGCAGGTGTGGGGACCATGTATGTCACCAACGAGCAGATGATGGAAATTGCGGTATTGAAGTTGGGTGAACTCAAGAAGGACTCGGCGAAGATGATGGCCCGCGACCTTCATGAGCTGATGCGGGCCTGGGAGAATTATCACCGCATCTATGCCGGCGAGGCGCATTTGCGGCACATGTTGTTCCGCAAGGAGACCCGTTATCCGGGATTCTATTACAACATGACCTACAATTTCGTTGACGAGAAGAATTGGAAATGTTTTGTCAACAGCAAGATCAACCCCGTGACGGGCGAATGGGTTGCCTTCAAGCGGGCGCACAAGGATCTTGTGCCCAAGTAAGCCTGTGATCAGTGCCTGGGATGGGGGCTCTCCCCATCCCACCACTGAGCAAGAGAACGACATCCGGGTTCTGGCCCCGAAACCGGTACAGGAACAATCGGGTCTTCTTCTCGACTGGTCCACTCATCTTATTCCAACAGCAGTCAGAGCGACGGTCGGTGAATTCGACCGTACCCCATTTTGCCCGTCCTTGGGAAGACGTCATCCTATCGTTGCGGAGAATCAACCGGTGGCCGATTACCGAGATGCCAGAGATAAGGCTCTTGAACTTGAAGAGGAATTACGTGATCTGCCCCAAGAGGTCCGAAACGTCCTGCATCCGGTGCGCCTGTCAAACCAGGAACATTTCCAATTCCGTTGCTACCCGGGCATCGACTGCTTCAATGCTTGCTGTCGAAATATTGATATTATTCTAACACCCTATGATTTGATCCGCATCCGCCGGCGACTGAATTTAGATATCGAAAGTTTCCTTTATCAATACGCCACCCCGTACACATTGGCCAAAGGGCAACTGCCAGTCCCGCTGATTCGAATGGATGAAACGACGGGCCAATGTCCTTTTAATGGCACCGATGGTTGTGGTATTTACAGCGATCGTCCTGTGGCCTGCCGGTACTATCCCATCGGCATGGCACTGATGCATAAGCAGCAGGAGGCGACGGAGGATGAATTTTATTTCCTGATCAAAGAAGATTTTTGCCACGGTCATCGCGAGAGCCACGACTGGAGCATCCAGGAGTGGCGCGCCGACCAGGGCTCGGATGGCTACGATGTGCAAAATCGGGGCTGGATGGAATTCATACTCAAACGGCGTTCCGCCGGGGATACCGTGGCCACCTCCAGGCAATTATCCGAATTCTTTTACA
>JADFZF010000193.1 GCA_015232645.1 Magnetococcales bacterium
CAAAAACAAAAAAAAAATAAAAACCCTGGGGGCAATCCCCCAGACCCCTTTTTTCTTTCACTATTTTCATAGATCAATCAATAATCAGCCATCCATTCCAATTAATGAATGTGACAAGGTAGAATTGATTGGTCCAAAATTTTGCCAACCGAACAAATCATCCGCCTCCCGAGTTGCTTAACAACAGACGGAACATGCATCCTGCTCAAGGCGTCACTGTTGGAATTCTACGGCATCCTTCTACCGCCAACGACGGACGGGCAAGCGTGGGCTTAAGAGAAATTGAAAAAACAATGGCCGGAAACTCATATTTTGTTGAAACCACCCTCGTCAGGGACGCCGACGGGCCATCATGGGAAACCGTGCGGGAAATTTGATCAACCTGGAAGGAGCAGAGGGCCGCGCAACAGCCCCTCAGTGCGACTACTTCGTCAATTTCCTCCTCGTGAATGCCGTAACCTCCCCCACCAATTTTCCCTTGTTCCCTCTACCCTTGGATTGCGGTCATCCTGTCCGGACCGATCATCATCGCCAGGCCCATCGCTTTCACTGTCCACTGAATACACCGCTTCAGCCTCAACCTCCTGGATGAACTGGACTTGAGGTCTCCCCCCGACCAACCAAGACGATACAAAGAAAAGTCTTTGTTACGGATGCAACACTTTGGCATCATGGCTGCTTCAGGCCTCGACATGATTGCCGATCCAGGGGTGATCGAATCATCCAAGACATGGAGATGCCTGGATCCCGTCAGGTCGTTTTCCTGCGGTGCCTCGTCCAAAACTCAGGAAACCTTCCTTGCCTGAATAGGAAAATCGACATGGCCAATCTCGAAAACTCCTTCCACGCCTTGAGAAGAACTAGGAGTGCTCCCCCTCCCCCCGCTGGAAGAGAGCCAACCTTTGCGCCACCCCACGCCATTCATCGAGTCCACCCTCGGTCGTCATGACACACACCCCTCCCCGCTCCGATCCCGACCGACGGTGGCGACCTTTTTTCTTCGTTCCCCTCACCCTCCTTTCCCTGCTGGGATGTCTGGCGCTATTTCTACAGCTCGACGTTTCCAACACCATGATCACCACCCTGGTCAACCGCCTCATCTCCCCCTGGGGACAGGTCTCCAACCTGCAGCTTCACTGGCCATTCCGCCTCTCCGTCCAACAGATGGCCATTTCCGACCTCCAGGGACCGTGGCTGGAACTTTCCGATCTGACCATGGAATGGTCGCCTCTGGGGATGCTGTCGGCACGGATGGAAGCGCCAAGCCTGGATATCCATCGGGTAACCATACACCGCCCCCCTCAAGCCGATCCCAGCCCATCTTCTTCCCTCAAACCGGCCTGGTTGCTCAGCCGAATCATGATCCATACCCTGGTGTTGGACCCCTCATGGGTTCCGGGAGGAGCCACCCTGCGCCTGGAGGGTCGGGTACAGGAGACCCCCACGGAACGATTTGAGCTTCAGGCCCGCTTGGAACGATTGGACCGTGGCCCCGCCTGGATCACAGTTCAAGCCGACCTTTCCCATTCCAGCCATATTCTCGATATCCACGCCGCTGCCGAAGAACGCTCCGGTCTGCTCTCTTCACTGACCGGAGCCCATCCCCACGCCCCATGGTCCATCTCGCTGAACGGCGCAGCGCCACTGCAAGCCTGGCACGGTCAACTTCGCCTCCAGGGACCGGATCTGGGCGACATAACCGGGTCCATCGCTGTCCAAACGGTTCAAGATCAATCCCCCTCGGGACAATTGCTTCTCGATGTGCCCCACCTGAGCCCGCTATCCCACCTCGCCGGGGTGGCCCTGTCCGGTTCGGTACGACTGACTGCCCGTCTGGACCACTCCAACCACCTCCCCCGCATTCTCCTGACCACCCGCAGCTATGGTACCATCACCATCGGCCCGACCACCCTGACCCGTCCACAAACACGAGCACGCCTCCACCCCTTGCCGCAGAAACCGACCTCCTTCTCCCTCTCCTTGCTGGCGACGGCCAAGGAACTGGATACCGACCCGCGCACAAAAAAAACCACCACGAACTGGCCGATCACACAACCCAGCGTATCTGTGAACGCCAAACGTTCACCCTCGGGTCTGTGGCATCTGGATCGGTTCTCGGCCCAGGATCAACAAGGGACAGAGATGTCTGGGCAAGGATGGTGGGATGAACCCCGGCAACAGGGGGAATGGGCATTTCGATCCTCGTCCGTGGATCTGGGATCCCTCCCGGTCTCCCCGGATGGGGGGATCCATGGTCCGATCGGAGTCTCCGGGATCATCCGCCTGCAACACCTGGGCGATGCCATCGACTTCCGCCTCCGTGGCAGCGGCGACCAAATCACCGGACTACCCGCCGGTTTGGCCCCCTGGTTGGGTGAACATCCCCGGATCACCATCAACGGTCACCTTCTTGCAAGACGCCATCTGACCCTCCGCACCGTACGCCTCCACGGAGGTCATGGGACCGTATCCGCTCGGGGGAAGGCGGATCTGGCCGAAAAAACCTTTATCGCCAGCCTGCAAACCCCGGTAACCAACCTGGCCTCACTGCCACCCATCCAGGGCCGAACCATGGCCGGTCGACTGCAACTGACGGCACAGGGGGGAGGAAACTGGAATGATCCGTGGATGGATCTCAAACTACAGGGCAGTCACCTTGCCATTCCCCCCCTGGAGATCGAATCCCTGGAAGGATCATTCCAGGGGCGCCATCTGGTCAGCGCCCCGTCCGTGCAATTCCGTTCCAGCATGCGGGCCAAACGGGAACGGATCACCCTGGCGGGCCAGGCGATATGGTCGGAAAAAAAACAAACTTTGATATTGAACGATCTCCTGGTGACGGGTCCCGGCTCAACCCTGTCGGGCCGGCTGCAAGTCGCGCCGAATACCTGGCTGCCGCTGGGACAACTGCGCGCCTCCGTGGCGTCGCTGTCGGCTTTGAAACCATGGCATGGACTGGATCTGGCAGGAAAAGTCTCCCTGCAAATGGACATGACCCAGGGACGCACCCAGGGACGTCTGGATATCGATGACCTCAAAAGCCCCCTGGGAAAGCTCCGTTCCGGAGAAGTACGCTGGAACGCCCCCTTGAGCCCCGCCGGTCAAGCGACCATGACGACCCACATGCGATTGCACGATTTTCAAAGTTCCAAGCTGTCGATATCCAGTCTGGAGCTGCGTGGGCAAGGCCCCTGGAAGAAATTCCCCGTGACTGTGGATGCTCGCGGCCATATCGGCAAACCCTTCACTCTCCATACCCGGGGCGAACTGCAGCCGCTGGGAGATTCCCTGCGGATCATGCTGGCCCGGCTGGATGGTCAGTTGGAAGGTCAGAAACTCTCACTGCAGCGCCCCTGGGAGGCCACGTTTTCCCCGGATCACCTGGTCATGAAGCCTTGGGACGTGGCCCTGGGCCCAACCCGTATCCAGGGAACATTCACACGCCAAAAAGGTCGAGTGGAGGGACAATGCCGTGTCCAGGGCGAACTGACGCCGTTGCACCAGCTTGGATGGCTGCCGCTGAAGGGGGATATCGTTCTGACCGCGACCGTGCAAGGTCCTGAAGCGGCTCCCGATCTGACCATGAATATCCAAGGGCGACATCTCCGCCATTCGACGGCCGCAGCCGCCAACCTCCCTCCGTTCGCCCTCCAGGGAGAACTGCGGATCACTCAAGGCAGGAGCGCTCGAATGACCTTGGAGCTGTCGGGTTGGGGACAGACGCCGGTACGGGCAACGGCAGAAATGCCGGTACGCGTATCGGCGTTCCCCATGGCGGCCCAATGGCGTTCCCAAGAGCCTGCCAATGGCCAGATCGAAGCCATGGCCGCCTTGTCCGATCTGGCCATATGGCTCGGTTTGAGCGACGGTCAACAGCTTCAGGGCCAGCTCGCGGCCAAATTCCAGGCCAATGGCTCCATCGACCAACCCCATATCACCGGGACATTGCAGGTGACCAACGGCCAGTATGAAAACACCACCTTCGGCACCATCCTCAAGGGGGTGGAGGTACAGGCTCGCGCCGACGGCGGAACCATCATCATGGACCAGATCCGCTTGACCGATAACAACAAAGGACGGATCGGACTCCAGGGGCGCTGGATCATGGATCGCGCCAAAAAATTTCCCCTGACCATCACCATGGAGTTCGATCGGGCGATGATCGTCGATCGGGAAGATGCCAAGGCCAATGTCAGCGGTCGGCTGGTCCTGAATGGGGATATCGACGCCATCGATGTTCGTGGCCGGCTGACAGTCCATCAGGCATTGTATCAACTCAACGATCTGAGCGGCCGCCCCGATATGCGCGTCGTCGCCATCCGTGATCGCCGCCAGCCCCGGACATCCCTCCCCACCCCATCGACCGAGGAAGCCGTTTCCCATCTGGATCTGCAACTGTCGTTTCCCGGAAATACCCGTGTCCGAGGTCGCGGACTCCAATCCGATTGGCAAGGTAATCTCCACGTCGAAGGATCCATCCAGGAGCCTCGCATCACCGGAGAGTTGGAGATGCGTCGGGGACACTTGATTTTTGCCAACAGGCGCTACGATCTCAAACAGGGTGGCATCACCTTTTATGGTCAATTTCCTCCCGATCCCACCATCGCCGTCGATGCCGTCACCCGGACTCATGATCTGGAAATCACCGCCAAACTGGAAGGACCCGCCACCTCACCCCGGCTCGGATTTGCCAGCGTTCCGTCGCTGCCCGAAGATGAAATCCTGGCCAATCTGCTGTTTGGCCGTTCCTCCACCTCCATCTCCCCCGCCCAGGCGCTCAAACTGGCGGCCATGGTGCAGTCCTTGCGCAACGGAGGGTCCGGCTTCGTTGACGGCATTGAACAAAAACTCGGTATCGACCAACTCGATTTCAAGGGCGATTCCGTGGAAACCGGTTCCATCAACGCGGGAAAATATGTGACTGAAAAACTCTACCTGGAGGTACAAAAAGGGATGAAGGCCGATTCGGATCGCATCAACCTGGAATACGGACTGACTCCCGATATCTCACTGCAAACCGGAATCGATGCCAAATCCAATGCCGACTTCGGTATCCTGTGGAAGAAGGATTATTGACCCGGGGACACCTGGTTCGACGGCGACGACATGAATGTTCATGGTTTCACCCATCCCATTCCCTTCGAACCAACGGTCCCCGGGATGTCCCCCCCTGGACATGAAACCTTCTTGGCGTCATTCAAATCCTCCCGCTTCGGAAAAA
>JADFZF010000194.1 GCA_015232645.1 Magnetococcales bacterium
GACATTATAATTAACAATAATAGTGGTAGCAGCAATTATTCCTCCATGCGCAACAGATGCCTATCCTGCATTTTTTGTTGAAAAATTATAAAAATTTTAACGCCCGAGTCACCGTCGCCGCCTTGGCGGGCTATTGGAGACACATTCAGGCGGGAGGAAAGATGTTTTGGGCCATGGCAGGAGCCATGTCCTCGGCTCAGTTGGGGATCTCATTGGCTCCCGCCATACGCGCCGGACTGGTCCACGGTCTGTCGGTCACCGGAGCCAACCTGGAAGAATCCCTGTTTCGTCTGGTAGCCCATGAATATTACCGCGATTTTCCCGACTATCGCTATTTCAGCAAAAAAGATGACGACACCATTCTGCAACAACACCTGCGACGCGTCACCGATACCAGCATCCCCGAGGACGAGGCCTTCCGGGCGGTAGAAAAGACTCTGGTTCCCATGTGGGTCGAAGCTTCCCGATCAGGCAAACGTCAGTTTTGGCATGAATATTTTTATGACTTGATCCAAACCATTGACTCACGGACCTGCTCCGGTCCGGCCGATGAGTGTTGGCTTCTGGCTGCTGCCGCAGCCAATCTCCCCATAGTGGTTCCAGGCTTCGAAGACTCCACCTTTGGTAACATCTTTGCGTCCTACGTCAAAACCGGCGAATGTCATTCCAATATCGTCAAATCAGGCATCGAAGCCATGGCTTGGTTCTACGACGAATACCAAAAACTGTCTCAGGATCCCGGTGTGGGTTTTTTCCAGATCGGTGGCGGTATTGCCGGTGATTTTCCCATCTGCGTGGTGCCGTCCATCAAGTACGACCTGAAAGAAAAAGTCAGACCTTGGGCCTATTTTTGTCAGATTTCCGATTCGACCACCTCTTATGGCTCCTATTCCGGGGCGACCCCCAACGAAAAAATCACTTGGGATAAGTTGACCCCGGACACCCCCATGTTCGTCATCGAATCGGACGCCACCATCGTCGTGCCACTGATGCTCAACGCTCTGCTGGAATGCCAAAACTTTCCTGCTGCCGCCAACGCCTTGTTGGCTCAGATCTCCACGGTACCCGCCGGCAAGATGGTGGTCTGACAACCGTCTGGGCCACTTACGATCCCGTGGGGAAAATCGGTTTAGCCGCTCAGCGCGGCTGGCCCTTCTTGCGGATGACCAGCAGGGATTCGATGTGGGACACAATGGAAAAAAATTGGGCATTGGGCGCCGGCCAAAGGGTCTCCGCCAGGGCGGTGATCACCCCCTTGCGGCCAATGGTAAAATCATGGAAACCGATCATGCCGCCCTCAGGCAACATGGGAACGAATCGTTGAATATCCAACATCACCCCTTCACGCGAATGATCCCCGTCAACAAACACGAGCTGCGGCGCCAGCCCCTCCGGTAATGGGACGGTGGCCGACCAACCTTTCAGTTTGATGATGCCTTGTCCCAACGGCTGGGTATTGGCATCGAAGATTGTTTCATAATCGTAGCCGATGGTATCCGCCTGATAACGGTCGCCAGCATAGCTTTGCTGATGGCGGGTTTCGAAAGGATCAATACAATACAGCCGGCCAAGGGGATTGACGTGGCGGATCGCCTCCCCCAATATCCGCGAGGTAACGCCGTTGAAACAACCGATCTCCACGACCACCTCGGGTTGACTATCGAGGATGAGCCGGGTCAGTTCCAGCATCTCGACCCACTTCATCTGTTGACTGCCTTGGGTGGCTGCCTGCCATCGAGTCACCAGACGTTCCAGGTCGTGACGTCGGTGGACGGCGCGCAGTCCTTCAAGATAATAGTTGCAGGTTTTGATGATGGAGTGGTACATGCGACTGGTCTCCCAACGGGGCGGACGCCGCCAGCAGCGAGGGTCCGAAGGAGCATCATTGTATCCAGATTGCCTGTTGTTGACAATCAAATCCCCAGAAGCCCATGGTCGATGACGACCAACGATACCGGGTCGACTTGCTCGATTCGACGACAGCCAAGGCGGTCAAACCATGGTTCGAACCACCCGTCCGGTCAAACCGAGTTCGGGAGCCAATTCGGCCACGGTCAAGCGGGTGCCGCGATTCATCAGTTCATGCTGACGCCGTCTTCCTACCCGATAGCTGATGAAATCCGGAAGCACTCCCTGATCCCAAGGCCACGGCAGAGCGCTTATCCGCGCTTCCCAGCCGCGTTACCTGCAAAATGGGGTCGCCACCGCTGATATGGTTCATGACATAAGTGTTTTTATCTGGATATTCGTGGGTGATGAAGGTCTGACCCCATCCCTTCCATCCCGGAGGCAGGGTAAAACGTGCCATCTCCATCTGTCCACGGACCGAGTCCGCCAATCGTTCCAGGGTAAATATTTCCTTCCGGTATTGGGTCGGCATCCCGGGGGAGAGCGGCAAAATCCCGGATCCCCATGCTCCAGAGGATGCCAACCTCCCTGCAGTGATCACCGTCGAGGCGAGCTGACGAAAATTGGTTTTCACGAGCAAGAAGTTCGGTTCCATCCTTTGCTGGATTGCACCCTACCCGAAGAAAAACACTGTCGTGCCGCGGCAGTCACAAGAAAACTCCACATGCTTGGCGTCACGGCTTGATCAAACAGGTCACCGGGACTCACCGCGCCGCGTGCTCGACAACGGATCTCACATTGTCACTACCCCTTATTACTGTTCGAAAGGCAAGCACGGAAGTATTAATAAAAGATGGTAGAAAAATGACCACAGCACTATCCGCGATGGACGATCCGATCCGGTGGCGGCAACGTGGTAGTTCTCCTCGATTCTTTGTGTTAAAAATTAAATTTTATCAATGACATCTATTCGGACAGCGTTTGGTCTAACGGAGTTTAAGCACTTGCGGAACCATGCATAATCGCATAATTAGTTTCCTGTTCATTTTCCCTGTTCATACCGTTTTCTGTCTTGTCAAAACTGCAAATTTGGTAAACAATAGTATAAACTAAAACTATAGAGAAATGCAAATTGATGGAAATTAATAATTGCATAAACATGAGTAAATGTCCATTTGCGGAAAATTAGATCATGGAGGCTCGGAAGGAGATGGTGTCCGGAAGGAGGGTTGAAGGGGGACCGCCGGGAGTACCGGCCAGGAAGGGAGTCCGTCGCCATGGCAGCGTGGGATGACAAAAATGGGGTGGATGGGGAATGGATCCGTTCAGGACAATCCGAACCTAGGATTTTTTTCGTTGAGCGGTTCAACAGGAGCTAAAGGGGGAGGTGCGGAATTTCCACGGACTCAATCAGCGGAGCGAGGCAGGTGATCATGGAAAGGCGGCCCGGAGAATACGATCAAGGAGTATTTTCATCCATCCTTCGGCCACCTGACGCTGATGGAAAATGATTGAAACCAATGCACCAGCCAGATACCGAGGTTACTGAATAGTAACAATATATCTGATCAGGCAATGTTTCCTGAAGCCAAACCTGGGACGATGAGGAGAGTTCTGGCCGTGTTACAAAAAAATCCTCTGGAAAAAAAAATCAATTACCATTACTGGTTTGTCGGAGTATTGATAATATATGGAGGAATAATTGCTGCTACCACTATTATTGTTAATTATAATGTCAAGTTCAGCAAAATACAAACAACCTTGGATAGTGAATGGATTTTCGAACAAATAAGAATAATCATGATAATAAGGGAATACATAAGCGGTTTTGAGGAATATCTTTATGCCATCAGTGTCAACAGGGAGGTATCAGAGTTTCTTTCCACAAAAAGTGTCCAGGCACGTTCCTATGTCAACTCGCTGTTCGTATCAATGGCCATCAGTCATCAACATGTATTTCAGGTTCGTTTAATCGCACCGAATGGCAAGGAGTTGGTGCGTGTTGATCGGCAATGGGGCACGACGCAAGTTGCAATCGTACCTGAGGAAGGCCTACAGGATAAGAGCGACCGCTATTATTTTATCGAAGCCATGAAGCTGCGCCCCGGAGAGTTCTGGCTTTCGGCTGTTGACCTGAACGTCGAACATGGAAGAATCGAACGGCCCATCAAACCGACCCTCAGAGTAGCGACACCCATATTTAATAATAAGACCTTGCAGGCTATTTTGATCATCAACCTGCATGTTGGCCACTTTCTGGACGTACTGGGGGCTTCAACGAATTTTTCAGTCTATGTGATCGATAAGGATGGCGAATATATATTTCATCCTACGCCCGGGAAATCATGGAGTCGCTACCTCCCAGGCCGGACCAACCTGGCCCAGGATTTTCCAGCGATTGCCCAAGCGATTCTCAACTCACCTTCGATCAGCACGGAGGAATTTTTCTCATTTGATATTTCGGATAAATTTCCAACTCAAGATCGACTCAAGGTGGTTTTGTCACCCCTGCCATCTTATATCGACAGTCTGGAAAGCACCAATATTCTAAGCGTCAGTATTATCGGTGCTTTCGTATTCGTGACTTCAATTATCCTGGCATGGTTGATCGCCATCTATCCCACTAAAGTACAAACAGACCTGAATATAATTATTGAAAAGTTGAATGAATATCATCAAATGGTTGATAAAAATATTTATACATCCTCAACAGATCAATATGGAAATATTACCTCCGTCAGTACCGCGTTTTGTGATGCGGTCCAGTACTCCGCACTGAATTTGGTGGGGTCGTCACACAAACTGATCAGGCACCCGGATACTCCAGGAGAAGTTTATCGAGTCATGTGGGAGGAGTATCTGTTGCAAGGAAAGGTGTGGCGAGGCGAACTCAGAAATCGAAAGAAAAATGGTGAGGACTTGTGGCAGGAAATCGTCATAACGCCTCAGGTGGATGGCACCGGCCAAATCAGCGGCTACATTGGTATAGGTAAAGATATCAGCGACAAAAAAGCCATCGAGCGTTTTTCCAGAACCGATCAGCTCACAAAATTGTTCAATCGGCATCTTCTCAGCGAGGTGCTTCACGCCGAGGTGGACCGGTATCAGCGTTTTGGAGCCCCATTCAGTTGGATACTCGTCGCTGTCGATAGATACGAATGGATCGTCGATACCTTTGGCCATCAAGCGGCGGACGATGCCCTCATTCATTTTGCCGACATTCTGAAGCAGGGGGTGCGACAGATGGATATGGTCGGGCGATGGGCTCATGGCCAGTTCATTGTGGTTTGTCCGTCCACCTCGCGGCATCAAGCCGCCGATCT
>JADFZF010000195.1 GCA_015232645.1 Magnetococcales bacterium
TCCAGATCCAATTAAAATTATATTGATTATTGATGATTTTGAAATAATTACTGAAAATTCTTCTTTTGACGACAATTTTTTCTCTAAATTACGGTCATTAGTCGATGACGGACTTAAAATTGGTTATTTTGTTAGCAGTCGTACACCCCTCAAAGATATTTGTCAACAGCAAAGAATCGAATCTTCAAAATTTTGGGGGATTTTTGATAGAAATATTGTATTAGGGTTGCTTATTAATGAAGAGAAAAATGCTTTAGTAAAAGAACCTATGCGTTTAAGTCTTACTAATTTTAAAGATGAAGCTGCTAACCATAAATATTTGGTTTGGGCTGGAAATCATCCATTCTATATTCAAATGGTCCAATCAGTATGTTGGAATTCTTATGAGCATGAGTTTTTTCTTGATGAGAACCAACTCCGTATTAATATAGAGAGCCATATTAATGATCTTTGGTTGCATCGTAGCAGTGAAGAATGTGATGTGTTGTACCTTTTAGCTGCTGGAATAACCAGAAAGCGGGATTCTGCTGTAATACGGCGATTGCAGCGTCGTGGTATAGTGACGAAAGAGAATGTGTTTTTTTCACCTCTTGTGAACTCTATTATGGAACATTACATAAAACATGAAAAAAATAGAATTAATAGTGATTCTCTAATTTAAATATATTATCAGTTAATGTTTTAGTTAGATTGTAAAGCATAATTTAATTAATTTATAATGTAACAATTGGCTTTGTTTTAATAGTCCTCTACAAAAAGCATCCACGCGGTCCAGTCGTTCCATATAATACATTGATATCACTGCGTTTGATCAAATTCTATGCGACATCCTAACTAATTGATAAATAAGGGATCATATCAGATGTCGGACATTTTTTCAAGGAACTCTTTTAACTAAAATACACCACATTTATCCATATATTCTGGACAGAACAGAGGAAAGGTTTGGGAGATTTGTGCGGGAAATACATATTAATTTACTATTTAACCTCCAGATACAGGAATCTATAATGGGACGCCCTTATCAAAGGCCACCCCATACCCTTTATATCGCCGGAGAAGGCATTCCAAACGATGACTATTTCGTCGGACGGCAACGCCTGCTGGCTGACTTGCTGGGATTGTGGCGGCAACCGGGCGGCAAACCCGCCGTGGTCCTCATGGGACAAAGACGGATCGGCAAAACCAGCCTGCTCAATAAAATAGTGCGTTACCCCCTGGCGGAGGTGGGATTGCTGCCGGTCAAAACCACCATTCAGGGCATCAACACCGCCCACGATTTTTGGCAGGAATCTGCCTACAAAATGGCCGACAGTTTGGGCGTTCCCCGACCAACCTTGGAACAGAATCACCCCTTTGTCGGGTTTAAGGCCTTTTTGCGCCAAGTACAACCCGATCTGGGAAAACGGCGCTTTCTGCTCATGGTGGACGAGGCGGATTTGATCCCGCGCCAGGGGTTGGGAAGTGATTTTCCCGGCTTCTTGCGTACCCTGATGCAGGAGGCGGAGTATCCGGTTCTCCTGCTCTTTTGTGGCACCCACCTTCTGAAAAAGTTGGGCCGGGAATACGACTCCATTTTTTTCAATACCGCCGTCACCTTCCCGGTCTCCTATCTGGAAGCCATCGAATCCAGAGAGGTACTCGAAAAACCGGCCCGGGAATATCTGGAATTTTCTCCCCTGGCCCTCGATACGGCCTGTGAAATAACCCACGGTCAACCCTACCTGCTCCAAAAAATAGGCCAGACCATCCAGAGCCGTTTCAACAATGCCCTGGCCGAGGGAGAACAAAGAACCAACTATGTGACCGTGGCCGACATGAACGCTGCCATCCAGGAGGTATTGGAACTCGACACCAATGCCGCCTTTGACAATCATTGGGGCGATCTGAAGGCCGCCGATCATCGGGTCCTTGCCACCCTGGCCAAGCTTTCAGATGAATCCACCCGCATCTGGCGTACCACCGCCGACGTGGAAGCCTTCATGAATCAGGCCGGCATGCCTCTGCCCCGCGATCAAATCCAAGGTTGCCTCGAAGCAAGATTTGACGAACAAATCCTACTGAGAAATGGCCCGGCCTACAAATTTTCCGTGCCGCTCTATCGGCAATGGATCGCCTGGCGCTGGCCCCCGGAAGTCGTGCGCGAGGAGGCCCTGGATTCATCCCCCTGAATTTCCTGGTTTTCTTGTGTATCCAAAACTTGTCGGGTATCCACGCCGGGAAATGCCACAATCTTGATCCCATCCAGGGTTTTCCCGCGCATGTGGTCGCCCATCTGGTGAATATTTGCCAGAAAATCGTCAAAAACCTTCTCATCCATGGGGTGTATCCCTCTGCAAGGAGTCATCCAGAAGCCGGGTCTGCGCCAGGATCGGCTTGTCGGCATGATATTCAGGTGGATTGATTGCCAGCAACACCTTGCGCACCCCGGGCCTTTGGGCATGGTCGATGGCTGCCAAACCGGCGCTCAGGGGATAGACCGCTTCCACCAGATCGGCCACACTCACCAGACCAGTTGCCAGCAACCGCAAGGCCGGCCTGAAAGGACCGCAACGCGAACCACGCAGGGTAATCTCATTCACGACCAGATCCGTGGTATCGATCTCACTCGTGTCGGAAAAAGTGCTTTTCAGGACGATGGTGCCCCGGGGGCGCACCATGCGACGGGCGGTGGCAAAACCCGCTGCATGCCCCGTACATTCGACGACCAGAGTGGCGCACTCAGCCGGGGAGGCATCTTTCTCAAGGGAGGTTGCAATCCCCAGCCTGGCCAGCAAATCCAGGTGGCCCTGATGATGCCCAATGACCGTCAAATCACACCCCGTCAGGCGCAGAACCCGGGCCACAAGCTGACCCAGACGCCCATCTCCCACCACCATGACCCGGTCGGCAGGACGAATATGGTTGTCCTGGACGATGGCCAGTGCCGCAGCCAGAGGTTCGACAAAGACCGCCGTGGTATCGGCCATGGTCTCCGGGACTGGATGCAAATTTTCCAAAGGGAGCAGACAATATTCGGCAAAAGCCCCATCACGTCCGCGAATGCCCAGGGCGGTGCGATTGCGGCAGTGGCTCCGCTCCCGGCGCTGGCATGGTCCGCATCGCCCACATACACAGTTGATCTCTCCGACCACCCGCCGGCCCAGCCAGTCCGAATCCGGTGCGGCAACCACCTCGCCGACAAATTCATGCCCGGGAATACCCTGAAAATCCACATATCCCCGGGCAATTTCCAGATCCGTGCCACAAATGCCGGCCAGACGTACCCGGAGCAGGGCCTCCCCGGCCCACACCTCCGGCTTCGGCAAATCTTCCCTGAGTTGCCAATGGCCATCCCAATACAATCCACGCATGGCTGCCCCTTTTTGACATGTCAATCATAAGGAACAGTATCTTCCAACAAATACAACAAAAATACAAGCTCTTGCCGATATTGAGGCAGATATGGCACCATGTGCGGCAGCAGAGGAACTCAACTTGCCTTTGACCTGTTTGTCGCAGGCACAACCCCCCAGTTGCAGGATACCGTCATTTGAAGGGAACACTCGGACAAATATTGTCTTTGATGGTGGTATTTCTGGTCTCCCTGGTCCTGATTGTCCAGGGTATCATCTCCACCAGAATGGTCAGAGAGGCATTTTTTCACAATACAGTGATCTATTTGCAGGGCGAATCCTCGGCCATGGCGGAACGGCTGCTGCATGTCATCCGTGAGACCGGAGACTATTTATCGGTTGTTCGTACCCATCGGTCGATTGAAGACCATGTCACTTATTCCATCTTCCAGGAGCAAAATGGCATGGATGAATCCTGGGCGGCGGTGGATATGTATCTGCATAAAGTATATCTTGCCAAACCACAGTTATTCACCATTGACTGGGTGGATGCCAGGGGTAAATACCTGCTGCACCATGTCAGGGGCCGCCAGGTGGAAACAGCCAGCCTGTCTGATCGTGATGATTTCAAGCTTGCAGGCAACAATAAATCCGGTATTGCTCACCGGATATTACAATCAGAAGAGAAAGAATGGATGCTTGAAAGCATCGGCATTCTGAATATTGAAGGAAAGAGGGAGGGGGCAATCATATTTTACCGATCATTATCGGAAACAATCAATAAGTTAATGAATGATCTGGAAGCCAGGAGAATTTCTGCCATTCTGGTCGATGGTCGGCAACAGCGGGTGGCCCAGACCCCAGGGCTGGGAACAACCCTGGCCGCCTGGATGGTGAATGCCGGTAATCAGGATGAGCGTCGGAATCAATTTTCCCGGGTGCGGGTCGCGCACTCCATCCCGGAAGTGGGTTGGACCCTGATCCTGGCCATGGAACCAGCCGGGGCAGATCATGTTGCCTGGCAACTGGGTGTGATTGGAGCGTTTTCAGCCCTGATGCTGGTGATGGTCCTGAATGGTTATGTGCGATGGGCGCTTGTCAATCCTCTGTTGCGTATCAGTCATGGCGTTCGGGCGGTCATCGCCGGGGATTTGAACCAGAAATTGAATTTGTCAACGATTTACGGTGGACATGAATTGGCAGAGCTGGCCGCCAATTTCAATCTTATGGCCGACCGGATCAAAGACAACATCGGGCGACTGGAAAGCCGGGAAAACTATCTGAAATCCATTCTGAAAAATTCCCTGGATGCCATTATTTCCACGGATATCCATGGCAAAGTGATCCAGATGAATCCGGCGGCGGAGACGCTTTTCGGCTATCAGAAGGATGTTCTGTTGAACCAACAGATTTCCGATTTCATTATTCCTGAAGAGTCCAGGGAACTCCATTGCACTGGTTTGCGGCGTTGCGCAAACCTGCCTCTGGAACAGATACTCCAACTGAAACGTCGCATCGCCCTCTCTGCCCAGAGTGTGGATGGAACGCGCATTGAGATTGAAATGTCTTTGATTTCCGTGGAAAACGACGGACATCTCCACTTTATTGCCTTCATGCACGATGTGAGCGAGCAAAAGCAATTGCTGAAATCCTTGGAAGATGCGCTCAACATGGCCGAACTGGCCAGCCGGGCCAAAAGCGAATTTTTTTTTTTTTTTTGCCATGAAATTCGCACCCCCCTGAACGCCCTCTTTGGCAGGACCGATCTGG
>JADFZF010000196.1 GCA_015232645.1 Magnetococcales bacterium
CCGCACTCGCCACTCCGGGCGGCCAAGGCAAAAACATGGGCCTCTCGCCAATACTGGTCGCGTATCCGGACTGCCGCAGTGACACCCCGCGCGGTGATGGCGATCAGGGCCGCAGTTTTTTTTTCGGGAACCGCGTTCATGATCGATCCTTCATCCCCAGGCCCGCCTCACCCTCGTGGTTGTGGATGATCATCAGGGACAGATAATGGACCTCCTGTCCCTTCAAGGAGGCCAGGTCGTGAACGACCCGTTGCTCCGGCGCCCCGGCCCGTTCCACAAAAATGGCCTTATGCAGCAGTTGCCGCTGTTCCAGGAGTTGCAGCAGCGGTTGCAGCACCGCCCGTACCTTCATGAGCACCACCACTTGAAACCGATCCAAGGTGGCGACGATGACCGGCATGCCGACGGTCGCCGGAATGACCGCCACCGTTTCATCGCCATCGCACAACGCCCGCCCCGATAATCCCGCCGCCGCCACCGGCGAGGCGACGCCGGGGATGACCCGACTGTTGATGCCGGGATCCAGGTCCCGCACCGCCCGTTCCACATGCCGAAAGGAAGCGTAAAACGAGGCGTCCCCTTCGACCAGAAAATGGACATCCGTTCCCTGATGCAACACTGCGATGACAGCCCGGGCAGCCTGACGCCAGTGATGGTCGAGGACCTCGCGATCCTGAGTCATGGGAAGGAGCAGTGGCAAGGTCAACGAGGGGGGGTTGAGGGTGGTTCGCCGGGCGATGGACAAGGCATAACTGTCGGCCCCGGGCCGGACCACCGGCCAGGCCCAACATCGGGCCGATCCGAGGGCAACGAAAGCGGCACGGGTCAGAAGCTCCGGGTCGCCGGGACCCAGGGAAACCCCCACCAGCGTCCCTTTGGCTTGGATGGTCATGGTGATGGCGACTCCTTGTTGACGGTGATGATCCAGACGGGCGCCTGGGGCTCCAAACGATGCATGGAGGCTAACGGCTGGCTGACGCTCCCCCCCGTCTGGATCAAACCCCAGGGAAACCGATGCTGATCGAGCCATTGCAGGGTTCGGGTCAGATTTTCCAACGCCACCAGATTCACCACCAGACGTCCATTGGGCTTCAGGCGCGCCAGAGACAGTGCCAGCAGCGCTTCCAACCCGCCACCGCTGCCGCCGATGAAGATGCCATCGGGGTCGGGCCAATGTTCCAATCCTTCGGGGGCGGTCCCGTGGTCAATGCGATAATTATAGCGCCGCATCCGCTGGCGATTGTCGCGGATATGATGGACCGATTCCTCGTTTTTTTCCATGGCCCAGACCTGACCGTTGGGGGTCAACCCCGCCGCCTCCAGGCCGACGCTCCCGGAACCGGCGCCGATATCCCAAAGGATATCGCCATCGGTGATTGTCAGATGGGCCAGGACCATAGCCCGTACCTCTCTGCGGGTGATCAATCCTTTGGCAAACACCTTTTTTTGATAGAATTCATCGGGCCATCCCAGGGTGGGCAGACGTCCATCCCTGGCCGGCCGCCGTCGTTCCAGGATGACCACATTGGGATGCAAAAACTCACGCTCCACTCCAACCTGGGGGGGGATATCCCGATCCACCCTTTCGTCCGCCCTGCCCAACCGTTGCCCCACATGCATGTGCCAGTGCTCCTCCCATCCCAAGCGCACCAGCATACGGGCGATGCGTTGCGGGGTGTTTTCGGGGCTGGTCAGCACTCCCACCAGGTTCCCGTCATCGAGGGCGCGCCATAACGGATACAAGGGGTGAGCGAAATCGGCCTCGTCATCCCAGTCCCCCCCATCGGCTCGGTGCAGTGAAACCAGTCGGGCATGGGACCAGGGGAGGGTCAGACGGGCAAAAGCAACCTGCAGGGTGGACACCTGATGCAACACGTCCAGACTGCCGCTGGGAAGTTTGTCGGCCAGATAGGCGGCCAGACCATGAAACAGCGGATCTCCGGTCGCCAGTACCACCACCCGCCGTTGCTCTTCCATGGCCTGCCGCAGCCAGTGCGGCAATTCGTTCAGACGCCGGCTGTAGGAACGTTTTTCGGCGTCCACCGCCATGACTGGACCATAGAGGTGCAAAAAACGGTCTTCGGCCAAGACCAATTCCGCTTCCGACAGCCGTTTCCTGGCGGTCATCGATAGATCGTCGGGGCCGGAATCGAGAACTCCCAGAATGGATATGGGATGGGTCATGACCATGCTGCCCCGGCCCAGGCCTTCAATCCGCCGGTAAAATCGAGTGCCAGGACCGTTGCGCGAAGATCTCCGCGCAACCAGGGACCGATTCCATCCAGCGCCCCTAGCGCCAACTCCCGGTAGAACTCTGTTTCCAGACCCACTGCCGTCATTTGTTCCACGGCGAAACGGACGGTCCCCCCCCGGGCAATTCCGGCGACCAGATCGGGTGCTGCCCCCGCATTGCGTGCCCATTGCGCCACTCGGTTGAGATCCAGCGCTGTCTTGTGGGCATGGGTATTGGCGATCCCCTGGGCCATTTTGGCCAATTTGCCCCCCATAGCCACCACCACCACCTGTCTGACCCCGTGATACACGGCGCTATCCAGGGCAGCGCCGACGAAATCCCCCATCTGAATGAACGACCATTCAGGCCAGTAGGGAAGATGCTGCATGGCAAAACGCTCGGTACGCCTGCCGGTGGTCAGGGCAATGGTATCCCGTCCTGCGGCCACCGCCCCGCCGATGGCCTGAACCACCGCTGCCTTGAACGCCGAAGTGGAATAGGGATAGACCACCCCGGTCGTCCCCAGTATGGAAATTCCTCCGAGGATCCCCAGGCGGGGGTTGAGGGTTTTCAGGGCCAGGGATTCCCCTCCCGGCACGGAAATGGTGACTTCAAGCCCGTGGGTCAGCAACCAATCTCCCGCTGCTGCCGCGACGTTGGCGATGATGTTTTCCCTGGGAACGGGATTGATGGCCCCCAGCCCCACTTCGAGGCCCAGTCCGGGGCGAGTCACCCGTCCGACGCCTTGGCCTGGTTCGATGGTGATGATTCCCGCTTGGTGCGGGCGTTTGCGCACCCGGGCCACGAGGTGGGCCCCATGGGTGCAATCGGGATCATCGCCTGCATCTTTGATCACTGCGGCGCGTACCCCATCCCCATCATCGACCCCATCCACCACGGCAAAGGTCACCTCCCAGCCGTTGGGAAGACGGGTGGTGACTTCGTTCGGGATCACTCCGGTACATAATCCCAGCGTCGCCGCCCGTGCCGCCGCCGCCGCACATGCCCCCGTCGTCCATCCGGTACGCCGGCCGCGCTCCCCTGGAGAACCTCGGCTCACACCTTGGCCTCCAGGGCCATGTCCATCAGCGTATGTAACGTCGCCACCGCCAAGGTCGATCCCCCTTTGGTCCCCTGGATGGTGATCCATGGCGGAGTCTCCAGGGTCATAAGCATGTTTTTTGATTCTTCGGCGGCGATGAAACCCACCGGTACCCCGATCACCAATGCCGGCCGCGCCCCGTGCTCCTGCACCAACCGGATCGTTTCCATCAGCGCGGTCGGGGCGTTGCCGATGGCCACCACCCCCCCTTCCAGCAATCCGCGCTGCCACGCTAGGCGTATGGCCTGCACGGTTCGAGTCGTCTGTTCCTCAATGGCGCGGCGAATCACTTCGGCATCATCGTTGAACTGATAGACCTTCACCCCCAGTGGATGCAAGCGTCGGGAGGTCAAGCCCGCCCGGATCATGTTGACGTCCACCACCAGCGTACACGCTCGGGCCAAGGCCTCCCGGCCTGCCGCCATTGCCCGGGGATGGATTTTCGTCAGACCGTTGAACGCAAAATCGCCACTGGTATGAATCAAGCGTCGCACCAATGGCCATTCGGTGTCGGAATACCCCAGGCGCGGCCCGGCGTGGGCGTCGATATGGATGAATGAGGCCCGTTCGATGGACTCTCCAGCGGCAACGATGGGGGGGGCAGGGTGGCTCATGGCACACTTTCAATGCTGAAACGTTGAACCGAGGGTCCTATTCACAATGATTCATTCGCAGACAAAAAATCAATGGTGATGTTCTTCCACATGGGGCGAGCTGACACGATGCGGGCATCCGTCACACTCCATCATCGACATCGTCCGTTCCCGGACTTCGTTCAATCGTGCTTCCACAACCTCCACCACCCGATCGTTGATCCCCAGGTAACCGGAAACGCTGAAGGCGATGCGAGGATACTGTTGTTTCAATCGGGTCACTTGATTGTGGATGCGTTTGATCAATCGCCCGGTAAACAGATAGTACGGGGCGACGATGATTTGCATCGCTCCTACCGCCACTTGGCGCGCCACAATGGTTTCCAAGCGCGGGTAGGTGATTCCGGTAAAGGCATAATCCACCAGTTCATGGCGGGTGGTCTCGAACAGCCAACGTGCCATTTTTGCCACTTCCCCATTGGCGGTCATGTCGGAGGACCCCCGTCCCAGAAGGATGATTCCGGTATTTTTGGGATCGGGCATATCCAGGGCGACCATGGCGGAATGAATCCGCATGCGTACCAGTTTGAGGAGACGTTCATCCACACCCAGATGTCGCCCCAACAAAAACTCCACCTGTGGATATTTCAGCCGGGCCGCTTGCACGTGGTCGGGCAGTTCCACCTTGACGTGACCAGCAGCGTTCAATATCAGTGGCAGCACGATCACCCGGTCGCTGTCGTGCGCAGCCCGTTCCAGCCCTTGATCGGGCAACACCGGGGCATGTTCGATCCAGCACACCTCCACCCTTCGCCCGGGGTGCTGACGTTGCCAATACTCGGCGAATTCCTTGACCTCCTCGTTGCCCTCTTCGTCCCTGGATCCATGACCCACAAGCAAGATCGTCTCCCGCATGGTTTTTCCCTTTTTTTTTCTTTTAATTGAATAACAAACGCATGCCAATGCGTATACGACATCACCCCCCATGTCCTTGCCTGCATGGTGCCACAAAGATACACGGGGTGCAAAGGGGCCCACGCCTTGGCCATGGCTTGCGAAAGCGAGGGTATAGTGGACCCCAAAATCTGGACAGTATGATAAGCTCTGAAACATTCCCAACCAGGAGGAGTGGAGATGAGCCAAGTACGCAAGCGATATACAGGTGAATTCA
>JADFZF010000197.1 GCA_015232645.1 Magnetococcales bacterium
GGGGGAGGACAGGGCCTTTTCGGAGATGGTGGCGATCCGTTGGACCATGACATCGCCACATCCGCGCACTTCCGCCTTGGCGACCCGCCCGGTGACCTGGAAGCGGGGACTCTCACGGCCACACCCGCACCGATCCCGTCCCAGAATCACGCCGAGATCGTCGGTCAACACGGAATTACCGGGATAAGAGTGGGGAATGGGGGTCAGGAATTGCAGGATCCCCTCGCTGCCATCCGCCACGGGAGTCAGGGTCCGGGGGTCACGGACGATCAGCTCCGCCACGGCTGGCAGGTGTTTGGCACCCATGGGGCAATCGGGATAATTGACCCCCATCTGTTCGGTGAATCCGTACACGTCGATCACTTGCGCGGGGCCGATTCCCAGGACTTCCCCGACGATTTTCTTCAATTCTTCGGGTCCGATGGCCAGATCGCGCAGTTTTTTCCAACCGCCGATATGCAGCATCTGGCTGCCGGCGGGGAGAGAAAAATGGTATCCCCCCTGTTGTAACGGGACCAGCACCGATTGGTGCAGGATGTAGGTGAATCCGAAGATGACGGGGGGGCGTTGGGCGTGGTTCCATTTTTCCAAGGTGCTCTGGAACTGATCCAGATTCAGACGCATTCCATCGGCGCCATCGGGTTCGAGGCAAAACACCGATTCGGAGGCAAAGTTGAGATATCCCAGCACCGCGGCTCCCCGAGCCTTGAGTTGGGCGCCATGGGTTGTCGGGTCGAGATCCAGGAACAGAAAGGGACGGCGCTGGCTGCCGATGGCTTCACCGATGGACAGGCTCATGGTTTTGGTCTGACGTTTGGAAGTCAGGCGGTCGATCATCACCAGGCTGGGGAGACCGGAGGTGCCTGACGATTGCAGTTTGACCCGGACCTCGGTCTCCGGAACCGACAACAACTGTCGTCCCAACCGTTTGAAGGCATGGATCGGCAACCAGGGGAGGGCGGTCAGATCGGAAACAGGTTGATCGAAAGAGACGTTGCGGCGGCTGCAATAGCGGCGATATGGGACACAGTTGTGGAAATGATGGTTCAATTCCTGCGTTATGGCGGCCAGGAACAGTGGCCGGCGTTCTTCTTCGGACCACTCGCGCGGGGAGCGGGACAGGAGAGTCAGAAGGGGTTGATTCGTTTCGGTCATGGCATGGCCTGGTTGCAGGTCGCGATGTTGATCTTCCCGGGACGATGGGGGGATCGGTCGGGTTGTTATTGCCGGTCAGACTCGAGGGAAAAAGGATGCCAGTTGGGGCATGGCCACTGGACAGGGATTGAATCGGGTGCAAATATCGGCCAAGGCATCCCGGGCCAGGGTTTCGGGGTTGGGATCGGAGCCGTGCCCCCTCATTCGGGGCCACAGATGGTGAATGGTTTCCGCCAGTCCACCCGCCTGACGCAGCTCGTGAACCCGTTCGACGATGGAGAATCCCACCCGGGATTCCAGGTGTTTCAATCGTTGGGCCACCTTGGGGTCGCGACCGTTGAATTTCAGCACCTCCGGCAGAAACACGCCATTGGCTTCGCCGTGACCGATGCCAAAGCGGGCCAATTGGTGGGCCAATGAATGGCAGATGCCGACTCCACAGTGATTTTGTACCATTCCCGCCTGATGGGCGGCAAATTGCAGTTGCAGAATGGTCGAGGTATCCGTTTCATCGCTCAACCATTGTTTTCCAAGCCGGCCCAATCTTTCCAGGGATGTTTCCGCCAGGGTATCGGCCAAGGGGTGATCGACGTTGGAAAGGGTCCCTTCCACGGCATGAGTGATGGCATCGATGATGCTCGCCAGCATCACCGGACGGGGGATCCCCAGCAGGAATCGGGGATCCAACAGAACCACATCGTAAATGAAATCGTGGGTGATGATGGCCGTTTTGGAGGGGGAAGCGGGATCCATCACCAGGGCCGATGACGAGATCTCCGCCCCGGAACCGGCGGTGGTGGGGATGGCGCACATACGGATGTGGTGTTTCAGGGGTGGGGCGGCGAACGGTCGCGCCAGATCACCGTGGCCCGCTTCAGGCCAAGCCAGTTTCAAGAGTACCAGCTTGGCCAGATCCAAGATCGATCCGCCGCCGACCGCCACAATCAGATCGGGGGTGGTTCCGCGCAGGCATGCCATGATGTCGTGGACGGCGTGCCAATCGGGTTCAGCCGTTCCAGTTCGTGAGGTTTCGAGGATCGACTCGGCCAGCAGCATTTTTTTGATTTCGGCCCGAAGTTCCGGCTGGAGCGATGTCCCGGTCAGCAGCAGTGTCCGCGAGGATCCCAGCCCTCGCAAAGCCATCAATGAGCGTGGACCGGCAAACAGATCGGCCCCTGCCAATAACCTGGGTATGGGGAAGAGGGTCTTGATGCGCGAAGCTCCCACCTTCAGTCTCCTAGACAATGCGAATGGGGACAGTGAGCATTGGTTCGATACTGTCCGGGATTCCAACCGTTTGGTCCAGGGGAATCGCCCCGGACGAACTGAAACAGACCGCTTCCCAGTTGCAAGGATGCCTGTTACGCCATGGGTTCCCGCACCCGTCATCCCAGCTATTCCAACGGATAGGGGGGGAACCGTCGTGCGGAGGATTATTGATCGATTCCATGTGAGGTCAAGGCTGTCCCATCCAAAAATGCAGGGTCCGCATCAAGAGGTGCCTGGGGACGGGTTTGGCCAAGACATGGTTGCAGCCCGCTTGCAAGCATTTATCAACCTCTTCTCCTGAGGAATGCGCTGTCAACGCGACAATGGGGGTAGGATTTCCGGTCCGGTTTTCCTCTTCCCAGGCCCGAATCAGCCGTGTGGCCTCGATACCATCCATCACCGGCATTTGTAAATCCATGAAGATCAGTTCGAATTTGTATTTTTTACATTTATTGACCGCTTCCAAACCATCTTTGGCTATTTCCAGTTGACAATGGATCCCCATCAGGAAGGCCTCGAAGACCATTCGGTTTTCTTCCGAATCCTCAACCAGCAGGATCGTCGGCATGGGAGGATTGTGATTTTCCAAAGGGGGGATTGCTACGTTATCGGGCGCGATCATGGGTCACCACGGCGAGGGAAACCGGATATCGTCGAGGTGATTGGATGAACGTTTCCACGGTATTGGAGTGGCAACCAATGATTATTCGTTGTTGTTTTCATCGGGGTTTCGGTCACCGACATCGACGGAACGGCGGACAGAGGCGGCGGTTTGGATCAGAACATGGCAACGGCACGTTGGATTACCCCTATGGCTCAAGCCCACCGGAGTTGGAGATCGTTTTGGGACCCTCCCGGTCAGGGTTGGCGGACGGCGTCTTCTTTCTGTCCGTATGGGCCGTTCTGGCCGACGGATTGACCTTCCGGTGGTTGTGGCTGGAACGTCGTCGGGTTGGCATGGCTACCGGGTCCGGTGGCGTCTGGGCTCGGGGACACCTCTGGCCGCCCTCCAGAACCATGATGGTTGCGCACCAGGTCGGAAAAAGGGTTGGGGGTGTAGGGACGCGTCGCTTCTTCAAGCACGCTGCCTGCCCATACTCCCTGGAAAGTCACCAAGCACGAGGCTGCCAGTAACGTGGCGGTCGAAGAGATCCTGTTTGGCATGTTTCCTCCCCCAAGCGACGTCTTTGCGCTATGGCCGATCCTATCCTACAGGATAAATCCGGGAGTAGCCCAGTCACAACAAAAAAAAATGACGTTGAGGCTTTGGAAACGTCGGTCCGGAAACCTGACCTCCTTGTCTGCAAGGCAATGATAGGAAGGGAGACCGGATGCGGAGCCATGATCCTACATTATAACATAGGCTTGGCTGATCGCTTGTTTATTGGTTGTTGTGTGCGATGGTCAATATTTCCAATCGGTTTACCATAACCGATCGACCGTCGTCGGTCTATTGGTGGTGCAAGGGGAGATTCCGGGAGATCCTTTCTTTTTTATTGTAGTTTTGTTACGGTAGGGTAGGGAGTTGATCTAATGATCGATCAAGACCAGATGACGTGGGATGCCGGAAAAGGGTATAGATCGTGTCAGGTCCGCTGTCTTCACTCAACCAATGAAACACTGAATAATGGGTTCAAAGATATCAGTATTCTCCATTTTTGTCAAGGAGGGGCGATATGAATGTACTTGGCATTTTCTCTGTCGAACAGTTTTTCTCCGTTGCGAAACCATTAAGAACAGCCACAGAAATCCCTTTTGGAATTTCTGCTATCCTTGCCAATCTTGAACAGGCGGGTTTCGTCACGGATCTGATCGTATTGACTCCCATTTCACCATTTCATGAAATGCTCAGGGAATCAATACGGGTATTCCAGCCCAGGATGGTATGTCTGACCGCTGTTTCAACACAATATCAGCTGATACTCGGTGTAGCAAGAATACTCAGGCAAATCAATCCGTCCCTGTTTATTATTATTGGCGGCCATTATGCATCATTAAATTCAACGGAAGTTATTAATGAATCATGTATTGACGCTGTCTGTATCGGCGAAGGTGATCATGCGATCGTTGAACTGGCCAGACGAATCGAGGCCAACCGGACACCATCAGGCATTCCAGGATTATGGATCAAACATAACGATGGTTCTATTGAAAAAAATCCCTTGGACCGTTTCATCACCAACCTTGATTCTCTGCCTTGGATCAACAGGCGTCTTTGGTCCCAGTGGATTTATGACTCGAATGACATGCCGAGTGTTTTAGTTGGTCGCGGGTGCCCTTATCAATGTACATACTGTTCCAATCATGCCATGGCCGGCTTGACCAAGGGGAAATATGTCCGATTCAGATCGGTTGATAATTTGATTTCCGAGGTGGACCAGATCGTTAAAGATAGTCCAGATGTTCGAATCATATACCTTGAGGTCGAAACGATTGGCGCCTTTCCGGATTACTGCATAGAGTTGGCTGAAAAACTAATTATTTTTAATGGTAAACGGGAGAAGCCATTGCAATTCGGGGCCAATATATCTCCTACAAGACGATTATTTTCAGATAAAAAGAGGGCGGAAAATATATTATCACTCTTTGCAAAGGCCGGCTTTGTATTTCTCAATATCGGCTTGGAATCGGGATCGGAAAGAATTCGTAAGGA
>JADFZF010000198.1 GCA_015232645.1 Magnetococcales bacterium
TGGCCATTCGGGATATGGTGGAAAGGTTGCAGGAGATCATTGGAGAGGTTGCGACTGCGGCTTCCCAGGTGGCTGTTGGAAGCTCTGAAATTGCGGATGCAGCGCAGAGTGTTGCCCAGGGAGCGTCGGGACAGGCCGCATCCGTGGATGTAGCCATGTTGGGCATGGAAGCCATGACTTCCAGTTGCCAGTTGAACACGGACAGTTCCGACACCACCCAGACCATTGCTCAGAAAGCCTCACAAGATGCGTCCCGAGGGGGAGATGCCGTCGTGCAGGCGGTCAAGGCCATGAAGGAGATTGCCGCCAAGATCAGCATCATCGAGGAAATTGCCCGGCAGACCAACCTGCTGGCCTTGAATGCGGCCATCGAGGCGGCACGGGCCGGCGAGCATGGCAAAGGGTTTGCCGTGGTTGCTGCCGAGGTCAGAAAATTGGCTGAACGGAGCCAGATTGCTGCCGGTGAAATCAGTCGTTTGTCCTCTTCCAGCGTCAGCATTTCCGAACAGGCAGGCTCGATCATTGGCCAGCTCGTACCCGACATCCAGGATACGGCCAATCGTATTCGTGGGATTGCGGACTGTAGTCGGCAACAACGCGAAGGCGTCGCGCAGATCAGTCAATCCATCCAGGATCTGAGCCAGGTAATCCAGGAAAATACAAGTGTCGCCGAAGAGATGGCCGCTACAGCGGAGGAACTCAGCTCGCAGGCCAATGCGATGAGTCAAGCCGTGGCCTTTTTCAAGCTCGTCCGCAAAAGCAGGACAGCCATACAATCAACGACACTGCGCCAACTCTCTGTTCACCAACCGGCTGTCTGAGTTGGATCGACTTTACAGAACAAAATTGCCAGAAGGAAGGACTGTGTCCTTCCTCTGGCTTATTATTTGAACCAATGTAGATCTCTTGAGATCAGCAACTCTGTTATTTTGTCATGGTGTGTATTTTTCATTGCAACGCATTTTGTTTTAAAAGAGTGTCTGTTGGATAATTCTTCAATATCGGGTGAATTTTCATAGGTCAGAAGAATGTTTCCACTGGATTTTTCAGAAATATCAAAAAGAAGATCATGATCAATTTCGTGATGTGTATATAATCTCCTGCCGGCGCGTTTGCTTTTTTGATTGCCGGCAGTATAGGGTGGATCAATGAAAAAAGCTGCATTCTTGTCATCAATACAATCTTTCATGACAGAAATACCGTCACCGCATATAAACGTAAAACGATTCCGGATTTTCCCTATTGATCTGATCCGGTTGGCAAGTGTTTGTGGATACCAACGGGATTTCAAACCCTTTCCACTTTCTCCTTTTTTGATCAACCCAGATCCTGGGGCAAGTATGCCACCATGGTATGTCCTGTTTTTTAAAATTGTCTGAAAGGCTTTGGCTCCTCGCTGTTTCACGTGGGTAGAGCGAAATCCAGCCGGCTACCAATGAGGTAGGCCATGGCGATGAAGTTCTCGTTGGTTCGGTAGCCTCTGGCCCTGGCCTTGGCTGCTTGAAGTAGACTGTTGAAACCTTCCACTAGCCCGGATGTTAGTTGGCTGTCAAACCAGTTAAGAACGCCGTCCCAGTGTTTTTTGATGGTCTTGGCAGCGGACACGATTGGGGGTAACCGACTGTGGGTTGCCCAAAAATACCACCGTTTCAAAAACGCCTCACCTTCCTCCCTGCTTGGTTGGAGAAAAAGCTCTTGGATAGTCAACTTGATTTGGTAGGCCCTGGCCGTCTTGAGATGGAGATCCGTAAGGGATCCCAGAGTGGTTTGTTGCCGGACAGTCAGATTTTCCGGATTTTTCAGCCAAATATACCGGGTTTTTTTCAATTGCGGTTGGGTTGTGGTTTCCTCTCTGCGTACTTGATCCACTGCGTCGTTGACTATCTTCATAATGTGGAAACGGTCAAAGGTGATTTCGGCCTGGGGAAATTGCTTTTCAATACCCGAAATAAAGGCTGGGGACATGTCGCAACAGGTTTGTAAAATGCTCTTTGGTGTACCTTTATGGCTCGCCAGATCCTTGGCAAATTCTTCTACGGTATTGCTGTTTTTTCCTGATGTTGCAAACAGGAGCCGACCATCATCCATATCAAAAAAGAGGCTGATGTAATTATGCCCACGTCGGCTTGCGGTTTCATCCATACCAACCCGTCCGACCTTGGACATGTCCAGGTCCTTCCTGGCCTCAGAGACATGGTGTCGAATGATGCGCCACAACCGGGTATCATGCACTCCAAGATGTTCGGCAATCTGGGCCACGGGCATCTCTGGTGCAAAGGCCATAATCAATGCTTCAAACAAAAGTGTGAATCCACTGTCAGGCCGCGCCCAGGGAACTTGAATGCTTTTGACCCCACATCCTCGGTTGCACCTGACCCGAGGAACCCGAGCCGTTAACCAAGTCTCGTGCTGAAAAAAATCGAGATGTCGCCAACTTTTTTCTTCCGTATCATGAGCCTTGGCACCGGGTGACCCGCAGACCGGACAGGTGAAAAGGCTTCCGCGTGGAAACCCGATGGAGATGTCCAACCGTTTTTCCTCCGGTTGAAAGCGGGTACCCCAAACTTCCCACGGCTGGGTCAAACCAAGGGCAGCGGTAAATAAGGATTTCTGATCCATGGGCATTCCTCCTCAGCAAAATGGATGATGCTCATTTTCGCTCTACCCACGTGAAACAGCGAGGAGCCAAAGGCTTTTTCTCGAATGTCACTGGTTTCCGATGCCAAAATTTCCTGTACGCTTGTTTGGGTGAGGTCAAAGTTCAGTATACGATTTGCTAGCCACTCTGCTTCACCTCCAAGGATGGTTTGCCAAACTGCTGCGACCTGTTTGTCCAATTCTACAAGAATGACATGTTCTGCATGTTTTTCAAAAGCGACTGTCAGTCCAACGATTGCTCCACCCGCAAAAGGTTCAATAAATGTAGTTGGTTTTTTTTTTATACTTGCCAGCCATTGCCTGATGCGCGGAATAAGCCATGCAGAACACCCTCCACGACACCGGCCCGGTGAATCTGGAAGAGATTGAATTGCAACCCGCATCCTGGGACATCTGGGACAAGAAATACCGTCTGAAGACCAAGGATGGGCGTCCTCTGGACGCCGATCTGGCCGGAACTTTTCAGAGGGTGGCACGCGCCCTGGCCGCTGCGGAAACGTCTGCCAACCGGAACCATTGGGAAGAGCGGTTCTACTGGGCCTTGTTGAACGGAGCCATCCCTGCCGGACGGATCATCTCCAATGCCGGTGCCCAGGAACACAAGCCAGCCACCAGCACCATCAATTGTACCGTGGCGGGCACCATTCACGACTCGATGGATCACATTCTGCATTCTGTGCATCAGGGGGGATTGACCCTCAAGGCCGGGTGCGGCATCGGTTATGAATTTTCCACCTTGCGCCCCAAAGGGGCCTTTGTCGCCGGGGCCGGGGCCAGCACCTCGGGGCCGCTCTCCTTCATGGATATTTTCGACGCCATGTGTCGCACCATCTCCTCGGCGGGAGGCCGCCGTGGTGCCCAGATGGCCACGTTTGACATATCCCATCCGGACATTCTGGATTTTATCCGGGCCAAGCGCGAGGATGGCCGCCTGCGCCAGTTCAATCTCTCCTGCCTGATCACCCAGCCTTTCATGGAGGCGGTCAAGGCCAATCTGGATTGGGAACTCCTTTTCCCGGCCAACCGGTTCGAACTGGACGATCCCACCGTCGAGATCGTTTATCGTCCCTGGCCCAGCACCGACGGCTACCGGACCAACGATTCCGGCGAGGTGGCCTGTCGCATCTGGCGGCGGCTGCCGGCCCGTCGTTTGTGGGACATGATCACGGCTTCCAACTATGATTTTGCCGAACCGGGCTTCATCCTGATTGACACGGTCAACGAGATGAACAACAACTGGTTTGCCGAAAACATTCGCACGACCAATCCCTGCGGCGAACAACCCCTGCCCCCCTTTGGGGCCTGCCTGCTGGGCTCGATCAATCTGGCCAAATTTGTCAAAAATCCGTTCACCCCCAAGGCCGCCTTCGATTGGGAGCGGTATCGGGAGGTGGTGCGCATTTTTACCCGCATGATGGACAATGTCGTCGAACTGCACGGCCTGCCCCTCCCGGAACAGTCCGAGGAGATCCGCCGCAAACGCCGCCACGGTATGGGATTTCTCGGCCTGGGATCGGCCCTGACCCTGCTGGGCATGAAATATGGCGATGCCAAATCCCTGGCGTTCACCGAACAGGTGACCCGGGAAATGGCCATTGTCGGGTGGGAAGTGGGGGTGGAACTGGGCCAGGAAAAAGGGGTGGCCCCCATCATGGATGAACTGTTCACCATCGACCACCAAATGATAGCCCGCCGCCCGGATCTGCTGCGCGATGGCCATCGCCTCGGCGACCGGCTCCCCGGCAAGGTGCTGCTGGGCCGCTACAGCCATTATCTGGCACAATTTCCTGAACCTTTGCGGGAACGAATTGTCCGCGATGGCTGCCGCTTCACCCACCACACCTCCATCGCCCCGACCGGCACCATCGCCCTCTCCATGGGCAACAATGTCTCCAATGGCATCGAACCCAGTTTCGCCCACCGCTACAGCCGCAACATCATTCGGGAAGGCCGCAAAACCAAAGAAAAAATCGATGTCCTCTCCTTCGAATTGCTGGCCTATCGCAACCTGGTCAACCCCGAAGCCGACCCCTACGCCACCGATACGGCACGGCGTTTGCCTGCTACCTTTGTGGACAGCAGCAGCATTTCCCCACGGGCACATGTGGAAATCCAGGCTGTCGCCCAAAAATGGATCGACTCCTCCATCTCCAAAACCATCAGCGTGCCCACGGATTATCCCTTCGACGATTTCAAGCAAATCTACCTCTATGCCTACGAAAAAGGCCTGAAAGGGTGTACCACCTTCCGGTTCAATCCGGAGGCCTTTCAGGGAGTCATGGTCAAGGAAGAGGATCTGGCACGCACCACCTACCGGTTCACCCTGGAAGATGGTTCCCAGTTGGAGCTGAAAGGCAATGAAGAGGTCGAATACGACGGAGAAATCCA
>JADFZF010000199.1 GCA_015232645.1 Magnetococcales bacterium
AAGAAGGAACCGGGAAAGAGCCTCTTTTCTGTTGAAAACAAGAAAGAGGAAGAATTACGTGTAGACAGTGATCGTCGTTTCAAAAAATTCAGGGAAAATATTGTTCAAGCCCTGTGTAAATCGGCTACGGCAACACATGCCCTTGAAGATGCGGTTTCAATTCCGACCGACCCGGGTGTGATAGATAGGGTGGGTACGTTGGTCGAAAGGCTGATTGGTCTCGATTTCGATGTGGGTGTTGAGGTTATGCGTAATGTTTACGCAACACTGGATCGCCAGAATGACACTGCGGGCGTGGCGGCAATCAAGGAGACTGGACGTTTCCTTATCCCCTGGCTTTATGTGTCTGATAGGATCACGAATTATCAATGGGATAGTGTGTCGCTCGGTGATGTTGTCAAGATACCGGCGGGTCTGTCGACATTTGCAGAAATCGTCATGGCTGGTATCGACAACCGGGAGGTGATATGGAACCAACTCAAAGACAAAATGGATTTTCCAGATGGGGCCTTTGGCAGTAGAAATCTCCAGTTTCAGCCGGAAGGTGGCATTTCAGTTGACAGGGAGAAAGCACTGCGTGAGGATTTGTTCAAGATTGTCAAGTCGCCCCGCGAAGTCATGGAGTTGGATGATACCCAGAAGGACAGAGCTATTGCTCAGCGTTTAAGGTGGTGGTTCATGGAGCGGGGTATTCGGATTTATCTTATTGCATGGATGCCAAATATCATTGAGGAGCAGCCCGAATACAGAGAATTTCTTAAGCGGATCCAGCAAAGGTATCCGGCTTTGGCCATCATTACCCTGGATAGAGACTTGGTGATTGAAAATCAAGAACTTTTTGATTCAATTCGTGATATTTTGATGTAGGACTTCCATGACGAAAAACGCACGCATTTTCCTGAAAACATCCGAAAATTCCTCTGTCCGGGTGGAATTTGCAGCTAGCAGCAGCTTGGCCGATAGGGTTCATCTCCTGAGTGCGGAGGAAATCCATGCTGTCAATGCAGCGCTCTCCGCTGGTCGGCCCCTGTTGGTCCGGGGGGAACCTGGCACGGGCAAGAGCCAGCTCGCCCGTGCCGTGGCTAAGGAGCTTGGTCGGGCCTTCATTCCGCATGTGATTGATTCGCGCACGGAGTCCCGCGATCTGCTTTGGACGTTCGATGCGGTTAAACGGCTTGCAGACGCGCAAATCATCGGGACGCTGAGTCCCGACCCCGCTGTGGCCCGCGCCGAGCTGGCGGTGGGAAACTACCTTCATCCCGGGCCTCTTTGGTGGGCTTTTAACTGGGATGACGCCAACCGTCAGGCAGACCGAGTCCAAATGGCAGCGCCGTCACAACGCGATGGCGGTTCCTGGAAAAAGGGCTGCGTCATCCTGTTGGATGAAATCGACAAAGCGGAGTCCGAGGTGCCCAATGGCCTCCTTGAAGCCTTGGGGGCTAGGGAATTCACGCCGTTTGGACGTTCTGACCCCGTTTGCGCCACGGGTGTCGCTCCGTTGGTGGTTATTACTACCAACGAGGAGCGTTCCTTGCCCGAAGCTTTTCTGCGCCGCTGCATGGTTTTATTTTTGAGCCTGCCGGAGGGCAGGGAGTCCCTCATTGATTTCCTGATGGAGCGGGGCTTGGCGCATTTTCCAGAGCTGTCGGAGCCCCTGTTTCGCAAGGCGGCGGAGATGCTTTTCGTGGATCGTCAAGTTGCCATTGAGGCCCAGGTTCGCCCCTTTCCCGGTCAGGCGGAATATTTGGACATGTTGCGAGCCGTGGGTGGTTTGGCACCGGGCGACGAGGAGAAGCAGATGGCGATGCTCGATATCGTTGCCAAATATGCGCTGAAGAAGCAGGCCGGCCTCTGAGGAAGGCATCCAGAAACATGCGAGATAGCCTTTATCCCCGGGGTAGTGGCGGCTTTGCCGATCTTCTCCTTGCGCATGATGCCGGTGGGGAGGAGGGCTTGGAAGCGGCGGCAAAGCTTCTGGGTTACGAGCGGACCACGCGCAAGCCCAGCAAACCCGTACCAACGGTCCCACCTCCAGAGCCATCCCGATCTGACGTGCCGACGGGCCGGGTCGTGTTTACGTCGTCCCCTGTGCAAAGGGTGTTTTTCTTCCGCCTTGAACAACGCGATGTCTTTGACCATTCTCCAGAAAAGATTCCCGCTAAAAGGTTTACAGGGAGCAACACGCTTCGCGACAAACCGCCGCCCACCAGAGATCTTAGTCGTTGGAGTGCATTGGTTCCGAGGCTGCGGGCAAATTTCACTGAAAATGCCGAAAGCCGCGCTTTGGACGTGGATGCCGTTATTCAGCAGATCGGTCGGGGACGTCCACTCCAGAGTCTGCCGCGTCGGCTGTGCCCACGTTGGGGAGCAGGCATTCAGATCATTATCGATAGAGCGGAGCGGCTTATTCCATTCCAGGATGACCAGGACCGAACAGCGGGGCGACTGGCGGCGCTGTTTCCACGCCATGGGGTTGAGTTTGCCTTATCTATCGACGGTTCCAGCCAGCCTGTTCTTCTGGGGGCCAGGGACGAATTTACCGACTACCGACCTCCCGCATCCGGTTGGTTGGTGGCGGTATTGGGCGATCTTGGGTGCCTGGCTGGGGGGGCTGACCATGTTGTTGACCGCTGGGAGGCTTTTGGGCGTCGGCTTAATGCGGCTGGTTGCCGGACTGTGGCTTTGACACCTTGTCCCCAATCGCGCTGGCGGGTAAATAGGTTACGCTCTTGGGATATGCTGCCATGGGAGGGGAGAAGGGCTGGCCGTCGCTTCACCCCGGAGGAGATCGAAGCACGGGCTGTGCGGTTGTTACGTTTGCTTTCACCGGCCATCCGTATCGAGCCGGGTTTGTTGCGTGAGGTTCGTTTGTTGTTGGGCAGCGCCGCCGATGCGGGGACGGAAGCCGATGTTTGGTGCCATCCATCCATGTTCGGTCGCACTCGCGTGGCCGCGACCATGAACCCCAAGGAAGCGAGGCGCTTGCGTGAGGAACTGGCCCGTGAAGAAGCGCCCGGCCTGTATGCGGATATGATGAGCTGTGTTCATGAATGGCGGGCGGGGTTGGCCGAAGAGGTATGGTATGAGGAGCTTCTCAACCTGCCCAAACAGATACAGGAACGTTTGCTGCCTCGCATCCGCGACAACGATCTCCCAGCGGCTCAACAAACCTTCAAGGATTTGGCTGCGGGGCTGGCAAGTCGCAGGGGAGGAACGTCTTGGTATCGGCGACTTTACGAGCGGGCATCCGAATCTTACCATCATCAGGACGATCCTGAATTGAGAGCCGCACAGCACCTCATGTTTCATTTTGCTTTCAGGGGAATCAAGGACACTTCGCCGCCGCCCGGTTTCGATCCCGCGCATATATCTACTTCTCTGACACCGCAGACCTTCCAACTGCGGCAGCGGGAATGCCGTATCGAGGCGGGGGAAGATCTTTCAGGTAGTTTTCTGGCCACCATCACGACTCGCAATGGGCTACTGCATGTGTATGAGGAAGGGGATGGCGCAGTCGAGCGCAACACCTTTAGGAAATCGGGCACTCCGCCGCGGTGGGCCAGGGGGTGGGGCTGGGATAAGTATGGGGCGTGGGTGACGTTTGCGTTGGATGGCGTTGTGCAAAAGATGCGCTGGATTCCGCCAGGAAGATTTTTGATGGGTTCGCCTGAGGATGAACCGGGACGAAATCTGGACGAAGGTCCGCAGCACGAGGTCATGATTGAAAAAGGCTATTGGTTGTTTGATACCCCCTGCACGCAAGCGCTTTGGAAGGCGGTGATGGGTGACAATCCAAGTTTTTTCAAATCTTCCAACCGACCCGTGGAAACGGTGAGTTGGGATGATGTTCAGGAGTTTCTGAAGCGGATAAACGTACGTATTCCTGGTCTCAATCTGATATTGCCGTCGGAGGCGCAGTGGGAATATGCCTGTCGTGCGGGCACGACCACTGCCCTGTATACGGGCGAAATTAAGATTCTTGGTGAACACAATGCCCCGGCCCTTGATCCCATCGCTTGGTACGGTGGCAACAGTGGCGTCGATTTTGATTTGGTCAATGGTTTCGACAGCAATGACTGGAAAGAGAAACAGTACCCGCACGAGAAGGCCGGCACGCACCCGGTGGGTCTCAAGTCTGCCAATCCCTGGGGTTTGTATGACATGTTGGGCAACGTGTGGGAATGGTGCGCCGACCATTGGCACGAAAACTACGAAGCTGCCCCCGGCGATGGTATTCCCTGGCTGGATGCAGGCAACGCTGGTGGCGACCGTGTCTTTCGCGGCGGCTCCTGGAGCGACGGCGCGCGCCGCGTGCGTGCGGCGTACCGTAGCGGGATCCCTTCCGACGGCCGCTACGTCTTGCTGGGTTTCCGCTGTGCCCGAGTTCCTGTGAGCCCAGCCAGCGAGCAGGAGGCGGAGCCGGCGCTCCCTTGGCCAGCGGAGCGCCAAGGGACGCAGGCGCAGCCGGAAAGCGGGGCATTGCTTCGCTTGCGTGAGCAGCCGAAGCAAAACGTTTGCGAATTCCCCCGCGTCCCTGCGTTCCACATCGTGAGCGATTGCGAGCGTCTGCGTTTTCGTCGTATCACCCAACCCGACTGGGCGGACGCCATGGGGCGCGACCGTTTTGGTTTGTGGGCGGAATTCGTGATCGGAAAGGCCCGGCAAAAGATGCGTTGGATCCCGCCCGGGCGGTTTATGATGGGTTCGCCCGAGGATGAGCCGGGACGTTTTGAGGAAGAAGGTCCGCAGCATGAGGTGATCATCGAAAAAGGCTATTGGTTGTTCGATACCCCCTGTACGCAAGCGCTTTGGCAGGCGGTGATGGAGAACAACCCAAGCCGTTTTCAATCGCCCACACGACCGGTGGAGCAGGTGAATTGGGATGAGATTCAGGAGTTTTTGAAGAAAATTAACCAAAGTATATCCGGTCTTAATCTGATATTGCCGTCAGAGGCGCAATGGGAATACGCCTGTCGTGCCGGCACGACTACCGCACTTTATACGGGTAGTATTGATATTC
>JADFZF010000019.1 GCA_015232645.1 Magnetococcales bacterium
ACCATGACCCATTTCCCGACCCTTCAGGGATCGGTCGATATTCTGTTGCCCGAAGCGCAGGTGTCTTTCACGGTAAGAAGGTGGTCGGATTCGTACTGCAATAGGGCGGTCGTGTTGACCAATTCAAAGCTGGTTGTCATGGCGCCACCGTTGACTCCCCGTTGAGATGATTGCCGATGGAGCTGGGAGGCCGACCCTTCGGTCTTCACGAAACCGTGATGGCCGGATGCAAAAAAGACGGTAGGGTTCCGATGAGTATCGATTCACCTGGAAACGTCAGGGATCGCATCATCGTGATCGGTCGGCACGGAAGCCTGGTTGGGCAGTTTCTCGGCATGGGAAATACATCGACGACGGTTGATGAATAAGCTGTTGCCTTCTTGTTTTTTCGCCTCTTTCTTGGCTTGACTGGCCAGGGCGGCGACATCGAAATAGCTGCGGCAGCGTTGGATATCGGGAAACGCGACCCCGATGGATAGACTGATCAATTTAAAAAAAGTTTTGTTCCCTTTGCGGTCCGTGGCGTGGATTCCCCCTGCGGCAACATCTTCCTGATCGTAGAACCCGGGGACCATGGCGGCAAAAACTTCGATACTGTCGCGACACATCTGCACCCAATCGTTACTGCGAATGATCATGATGAAGTCATCCCCGCCGATGTGGCCAAGAAAATCCCGTCCCCGATCCAACTGGCTCATCAATGCCGTGGCCGTGGCCCGAATGACGGCGTCGCCTTTGGAAAAACCGTAGGTATCGTTGTAGGGTTTGAAATTGTCGAGGTCGCAGTAGGCGATGGCGAAATCCTGATTTTGCAGCAAACATGTATCCACGCATTCCTGGATGGGACCGTTCCCTGGGAGTCCGGTCAAGGGATTGGTATTGCGGGCACTGAGGACCTGCAGTTGGGTAATGCGACGCAGCAGATCCATCAGGTTGATCATCCCTTTGTATCGACCATGATGAGTGACTATGAAATCGCCCGTATGAAGTTCCCCCCTCCGGCTGGTCAAGGCCTGGCTGACCTGTTCCAGCGGTGTATCCTGTTCAAAGATCGGGTTGACGACATCCATGACCGTTTCTACCATCTTTTTGTCATAAAGAGAATGACCGTAAGTGGAAAGAAACAATCCCAAAAAACTGCTGCGGAAGACCATCCCTTTGGGCAGGCCGTCCAGGATGACGGGCATGGACCGTAATTCTTCCCGAATACGAAATAGTTCCACAACCTCGTGACACAAGAGGTCCGGGGGGATGGGTTCGACCCACCGAATCAATTCAACCAGGGTGGTGCTTCCAAAAGGGGTCATTTCTGCGATCGATGGGGTATCGGAACCTGGTTGGAGCACCGGTGTCGTCGGCCAGGGGAGTTTGACGCGATCGACAAGCCCGGAGAGGGGCTGACCGATGAAGAACCCCTGCATGAAATCCACCTGCAAATCCTTGAGTAGGTGCATCACTTCCGATGTTTCGACCCCCTCGGCCACGATTTTACTGCCCGAATTGTGGGCCATGCGGATCAGAGAACGGACGAAATCCTGATTCAATGGATTGGTGGTGATATCCTTGAGAAAACACAGATCAAGTTTGATATAATCGGGCTTCAACTCAAACCAAGCCCGCAACCCGGAATGTCCGGATCCCAGGTCATCGATCGCCACATGGAATCCTCGTGTGTGATAATAGTCCAAGGCCTGGGCAACGAGTTCGAAGTCGAAGACGAGGTGGTTTTCGGTAATTTCGATCACCACCTGGCTGGGGTGAAGCCCCAGATCGCGCATGAGTTCCGTTGTGGTGCCTCGGGTATATCCCGGGTCCAGAAGGCAATGCGGGCTGACGTTGAGAAACAGTTTGGATTGGGAACCGAGTACCGAGCTTGCAAAGCCTTCCAACGCCATTTTGCGGCATAACACTTCCAGATCCCGAGCCCGCCCCAGAGAATGAGCCATGGAAAACAAAGCAGAGGGCATATGGAACCGGCTTCCCTCAGGACCACGGATCAAAGCTTCATGACCAAAAACATCCTCACAGTCCACGGCAACGATGGGCATGAAAAGGAGATGGAGGCGGAATTGATCCAGAATGGAATTGAATTCATCTTCCAAGGATTCTTCTACCGGCTGAGAGAATTCTGAAGGTTTCTGTCCATCATCCTCATAGGCAACACGTTGTAAAGCACGACGTTGCCCTTTGACGCGAGAGAGAATACCGTCGAACATGGTTCAGGATCCTCGGATGATTATGCTTGCACAGGGGGTAGGCAATCTTATGAATGGCCAGATCCGTGCCAATTCAATATCCTGTAGAGGTCACCGCGAAAGAAGCATGGATAAATCACTGTATTTCCAACAGTTCAGCTAAGGTTGACCTGTCGACGAACGCAACCGTCGCCGCGATCCGGTAGGGAGGGGGTAAGGTACGAAGGTGCAAAAAAACTTTGAATAGAGCAAGGAATATTCGGTTTGGCCCATTCAAGTGACATGGCCTGGGGATCAAATGAGTTCGGTCGTGAGCGTTCAGCCCCCTTTTTTTTCTTGATCACCCAGGCCAACATGCCCAGAGAAGCAGGGGAGAGCTGAACAGCTACTCACGATGGCCTTTGCTCCAGCATTGAGCGCCACTTGTCCGGGGGCATGTTTTCCTTGAGCCGATTGCAGGTTTGACAAGCGGGGACACAATTGCTTTTGCTGGTTCGCCCTCCTCGAATCACAGGTATTTTATGATCCATGGTCAGTTCCTTGGGGGGAAAGCGTTGCCGGCAGTAGGCGCACAGACCCGTCCCTATCTGGTTTTTCCACCAGGCCGTTTGTTTCAGTGCCTTGGCTTTGCGACGTTCCACATTGATGAATTCGGGGTCGGCAGGAAAGAAATCGTTGTCCATGGGTCTTTGCTGGCATCATGGTCCGGAAGTGACGGGAATCCCATGGTTGGACGTATCCATGGGCCGAAAGAAATAGTGAACGATGTCGCTGACCCGCTGCATATGCGTCCGAAGCGAATTTTGCAGCTGTTCTCCATTGTCCATTTGGCACAGTCGGGCCAGACGATCACGTTCCGTGACGTTGTCGGGAATACGATTTTCGGAACGGTTATGCAGCAGGCGCAGACGATTTTCCACCAACAGGAAGAAGTCATAGGCCTCGCGGAGGATCGTCCCGAAGTTTTCCGGGAACAAACCCGCCTGGTCCAGGGTGCGCAAGGCGCGACCACAATGATGTTGAAGGAGATGAGGGGCCGCGGCGCCATGGGCCAGGATCAACGCCTGGACTAAAAATTCGATATCGACAATGCCTCCCATGCTTTGCTTGAGGTCGAGACGATGGCTGGGAGGGGCTTTTTCCTGAAAGATGCGTTGCCGCATTTGTCCGACTTCGGCGAACACCTGAGGTTCACTGCGACGCCGCAAGACCACTTCACGGATGAAATCCCGGGTGCGAGTCCCCAATTCGGGGTCTCCAGCCACAAACCGGGCCCGGATCAACGCCTGATGTTCCCACAACCAGGATTCATGACGGTGATAGTGAATGAAAGATTCCAGAGAGGTGACCAATGGCCCCGATTGTCCCGAGGGGCGCAGACGCATATCCAGCTCATACAACAGACCATTGCGTGTCAAGGTGGTGATATGGGAGATGACTCGTTGACCCAGGCGGGAAAAAAAGGCGGCATTATCCAGGGAATTGGAGCCGCTGGTCCATGGCCGCTCCCCCTCGCTGCCATGGATGAAGATCAGGTCGAGGTCGGAGGCGTAGTTCAGCTCCCGTCCCCCCAGTTTTCCCATGGCGATGATGGCGAATGGCGCCCGTTTACGGACTCCGTCACTGAAATATTGTGGTTCTCCATGGCGTTGGACCAGTTCATCCATGGCATCCTTAAGGACCTGTTCCAGGATCACCTCCGCCAAAATGGAAATGTTGAACATCACCTCGTCGTTTTCCGCCACACCGGAAAGATCACGGATCCCGATTTTCAACATTTCCGCGTTTTTAAAGATGCGCAAGGCTTCAAAGCGCTCCTCGGGGTGTTCGACCGTTTGCAATCGTTGGGTCAACTCACGCTGCAATTTGTTTTTTTCGACTCGCCCCTCCATAAAGTCGGCGCTGATGAGATGATCAAGCATGTAGGGATTGCGAATCAGGAAATGCGACAGAAAACCCGAAGTGCCAAACAGACGCAGCAAGAGACTCAACAGGGCATTGTTTTCATACAACATGGCCAGATAACTGACCCGATGCCCCAGGCTTTTAAGGAATTCGCCCATATGGTGCAAGGCGAGATTGGGGTCAGGGGCTTTCAGGATCCCCTGGAGCAGGACCAAGGCGACCCGTCCATACCACAACCGATCATGTTCCGTCAGGGCGACCCCGCGCGGACCGTCGCGGAGGATACGGATGCAGGCGGCGGCCGATTCGGGTGGGGTGAGACCGGCGGTGGCAAGCATCTGCAACCCTTCGGGAGAACCGAGATCATGTTGCAACAATTGTTGCGCCCATCCTACCTGTTCCAATGACTGTTCAGGTTTTCCATCGAAAAACAGGCTGTCGTAGATGGCATGCACCGTGTGGGTGATCTGGGAAAAACGTTGCCGCAACTCGACGGCATCGGCCATTCCCATCCGCTTGGCCACTTTGCCGAACTGCACTGGATCTTCGGGCAGGGAATGGGTTTGCCGTTCGCATTCGATCTGGAGCCGATGTTCCAGGGTGCGCAAGAACAGATACGCTTCTTCGAGGGTACGGGCGGTTTCATCGGCCAGCAGTCCATGCCTGGACAGATGGCGCAGTCCCATAAGGGTTTCTGAATGACGCAGCTGGGGAATTTTCCCACCATGAATCAGTTGTTGGCTTTGTACAAAAAATTCTATTTCACGGATACCGCCGTAACCCAATTTGACGTTGCGGGTATGATCAGAAGCGCCGGAGGTTTTGCGGTCGATTTTCAACTTCATCTGCCGAATGGCATCCAGAGCGGTAAAATCGAGGTAGCGGCGAAAGATGAAGGGTTCGATGTTTTTCAGGAAGGTGGCCCCCAACGCCAGATCTCCCGCCACCGGGCGGGCCTTGATCATGGCGGAACGTTCCCAGGTCTGGCCCCAGGATTCATAATAGATTTCCGCCGACCGCCGCGACAGGGTCAAATCGCCGCTTTCTCCCTCGGGACGCAGGCGCAGATCCACGCGAAACACCATGCCATCCTCGGTGGTCTGGCTCAACAGACGGATCAAATCCTGACCCAATCGGTTATAATAGCCTTTGATGGCCATTTGCTTGGGGCCAAGGGTTTGTCCCTGGTCATCGTCGTAGAGGTAAATCAGGTCGATATCGGAAGAAAAGTTGAGTTCTCTGGCCCCGAGCTTGCCCATCCCCAGGATGCAAAAACGGGCTGGCTGGAGTTCGTGGCCGGTACCCACCATGGGGGCCCCCAGACGTTGGGACCAATAACGATCTAGCCAACGGTAGGCCGCCTCCAGGGATGATTGTGCCAGATCCGAAAGAGAGTGGACTGTCCAGGAAAAGGGGGCTATACCTGTGAGGTCATTGAACCCAATGAAAAAGTAGGCTCTCTGTTTGTTGCGCCGCAGGTAGGAGGCTGCCTCATCCCAGGAGGTGGTGGTCAGGATCCCCTGGGTCAACTCCCCGGGGGAGGGAATGCGATATCCATCGGTCCCGGGATCGGCATCCAGGAATTCGGGCCATTTTTTGATGAGGTGGGCCAAAAATGGGCTGTTACCCAAAACGGTTATCAATCCTTTGCAGCTTCCAGGCGGACTCAGCCACAGCGACAGCCGTTGGCCAAAGTGCCGACTGGCGACCACATGTGGCATCATATCGCTTAACCAATGTCCCACCCGCTCCGGTTCCGCCGTGGCCTCGGCCTCCCGGAGCAGTCGGGCGGCGCCTTCCTGGTCAAGCGCCAGCGTTTCCAATAGTTTTTGCCATCCATCCATCGATTCATCTACCTTTGATCATGAATAACGCTGCTTCCAGCTGGAGTCTCTCCAGTGACATTCTGCCGACCCAGATTAACAAATTTTCCAACCGGACAGAAGATAACTCCATTCCGGCGACCCACCCTGGCGTTACGATCATTTGTCTCTCATGACCGAATCGACCGTTGGCCATCCCGACAAGGCCGATACCCCCGTAACCGGACATGGAAGCAACCTGCCGTTCCGTATCGTGCGCAATATTTTTCTTTTGTTATTATTTTTATTGTTTTTTCTCTTCATTCTATCGCTATGGCTGGTCATCTTCCCCCCCAACCTGGCCCCGTACATCCCCCAAGTGGCCCATTATCTGACTGAACAGACCGGGCTGGATTTTCACCTCCGGGAGCTGGTGTTACACCCCGGATTATCGCTGACCCTGGAGGGCAAGGATATCCGCTTGTCGTCTCCCGATGGCCACGATACCGTGCTCAAGGCGTCGGCGGTCCGCTTGCGTTTTTCCCCGCAACAATGGTTGCAAGGCTGGCCCGCCTTAAGCATGGTGTTGGAAGGGCCGGAATTGAATTTACGTCGGGATCGACAGGGAGAGGTGTCGGTGTCGGGATACCCTGTGCAACGGCTGTTGGAACATCGCTCCCAGGCCCGGCCAACCTCCTTGCCGCTACCGATACAGCATATCGTCGTGACCCAGGCCGATCTTTCCTGGCAGGATGAATCGCCCGATCTCAAAATCCAGCCGGTTCAGCCAATTCACGTTAACAAAACCAGGATATCCCTGTTTTTCGATCCCGACGGCATGATGCGCTGGCGGATACAAGGAAAATTGTTGCAACCGGAGGGCAACGGTAACCTGGTTTTCAATGGGGTTCGCAATCAGGAAGGGACGTGGTCGGGCCGGATTCGGATCGATCCGCTGATGCTGTCGCTATTACGACCTTACCTGGGGACGGCCGCACCCCTGGGGACCTTTGCCGCACCGGTGGCTGTGGAAATGGGCTTTCACTGGTATGGAGAAAAAAAACGTTGGCACAGTCGCTGGCAGGTGCACACGGCAGCTGCCCACGTCGATTTTCCTACCCTGTTTCGCTGGCCTCTGCCGCTGAAAACATTGACCGCCCGCGGCACGTTGTTGCGCGACAAGGCCCAGTGGGATCTGCAGGTCAGCCGCTTCGTCGTGAATAACGTCGATGGTCATGGCGAAGGAAAGTTGAACCTGTTGGGATGGGGAGGGGACAATCCCCGTATCGATCTCCAGGCGACCGCCAACGGGGTTCCGACCGACCGTGCCAAAATCTATTTTCCGGCGCACATCATGAACCCGGGATTGGTCAAATGGCTGGATACCTCCCTGCACGGTGGGCAGGTGCAACGGGCCCGGGTCCGGATCAAGGGACCGCTCAAAGACATTCCGTTCCCCACCCTCCCGGCCAAAGGAGAACCGGAAACCTTGTTTGTCATCGAAGGTGAAGTCAAGGGGATCGGACTTACCTATCTGCCGGGATTGCCCGATTTGACCGAGGCAACCGCCAGAATCAACGTCGATCGCCTGGGTATGGTGATCGGTGTCAGTCAGGGAACCTGGGGAACGAACAACAACGTCGGCGGTCAGGTACGGATCGGCAACATGGTCAACCAGCCCATGGTTGAGGTCGAAGCCAACGTCCCCAAGGGGGATCTGGAGTGGATGTGGCGGGAAGTAATCGCCAACCCGCAACTGCGCTGGGATCGGAGGGCGGGATTACATGAGTTGAAGGTCAGTGGTCAGGGCCAGGCCAGACTCAACCTGCTGTTACCACTGCACGATTTGAAAAATACCTGGTTTTCCGGTTCCCTGAAATTCGATGGTGCCTCATTGAAACCAAAATTCCTGGATGCTCCCGTGGAACGATGCAAAGGTGGTCTGGAGCTGGATCCTCACCAGCTTTCCCTGACCCTGACTTCAGGGACCATCAACAACCAACCAGTGACGTTGACCACCGAGGCCAAATTGTACCAGGACCCGAAAAAAATCAACCTGCAGGGGCAAATCGGGACTACGCTCAAAGCCAGGGATCTCAGCCAATGGTTCGCCCCGCTGCTGGGGGAAGATGGTGAATATCAAGGTGAAATGGCCACCACCATCCGTTTCAAGCGTCAGGGTGCGGCAGATCAATTCAACCTGTCGGGGGTGTTCAAGGCCAACAATCTAGCCATCCGCGGAGCCCTGGGCTGGTACAAACAGGCGGGACAACCCGGAACCGTGCTGCTGGAAGGAAAACAGGACCCGAGCGGGGCGTTGGACATTGGAACGTTGCAGGTGGACCTGGGAAATCTCTCCTTTGTTGGCTCGGGGCAGTGGCAACTTCGACGTGGAGGAGGCGTGTTGCATTTGGCCCGTTTTCGCCTCAACGATCATACCGGAGTGTTGCATCTCACCCAGGCGCCACCCGCTACTCCCAACACTGCCCATCCGGGCCATTGGCGCCTCGATGCCGTGATGGACTGGCTCAACCTGGCCCCCCTGTTTGCCAGCGACGATCCCGAGGCTCCCCGAACCCCGGAAGGAAACCGCAAGCGTCAGGAATGGCCCAGGATCGATATTGCCTTGAAAGCCAACCATTTCAAAATGGCCAATGAGATCATTGGGAATAAGCTGGATGCCCATCTGATGATTGAAAAACATCAAGTCGTCTTGCAACATGCCCAAGGAGAACTCGAGGGAACCACACAGTCCATGCAAGGTGAAATTCACTGGCCGACCCGAATAGGCACCGGCCCCTACACCGGGAAATGGCGCCTGAAGAGCGATAATGCGGGGTTGCTGTTCCGCGGCATGAATTTTCAGGATACATTCATGCAAGGAGGACGGGGCACCATCGATCTGACTCTGGAAGGATTCGTCCCCCCAGGTTCGTGGTTGAAACATCACCTGAGCGGTCGGGTCGGCCTGAAACTCAATAATGGTACCATCGCGCGATTGGGGGTGCTGTCGCCCCTGCTGGGACTGTTTTCCATCAAGGAACTCCCCCATCTGGTGACCATGGATCGACCCGATTTAACCTCCCATGGATTCCATTATGACCAGATTCACGGCAAGGCGACCCTGAAAAAAAGTGTGGCCAGACTGGATGAAATGCTTCTGGAAGGGCCATCGATGCAGATGGTATTGTCGGGATCGGTGAACTTCATCTCGAAACGACTGGATGTATTGCTTGGCATCCGCCCGATTCAATCCCTGGACAAGCTGGTCAGTTCGGTGCCCTTGCTGGGAAACTTGGTGACGGGTGACCGCAAGGCGATTGTGGAAACCTTGTTCGACATTCACGGTACCATGGACGATCCCAAGGTAGAAATTCGTCCCGTCGCCAGTATCGCACCCGGATTCGTTCGCGATCTATTGACCCGCCCCGATTCTGCCGATGATACATCTCAGGAGGGGAATCAGAAACATGGAAAGATGGAGCCTTGAAGGATGATCAAACTTGGAGTCAATGTCGATCACGTTGCCACCCTCCGCCAGGCACGAGGAGAGCGTTATCCCGATCCAGTCGCCTGGGCGCTGGAGGCGGAACGGGCGGGAGCCGATTCCATCACGGTGCATCTGCGCGAGGATCGCCGGCATATCCAGGAACACGATGTCATCGCCCTGCTGGAACGAACCCAGACCCGAGTCAACCTGGAAATGGCGGCCACGCCAACCATGGTGGCCTTCGCCTTGGCCCATTTACCGTCCGATTGTTGTCTGGTACCGGAAAAACGAGAAGAATTGACCACCGAAGGGGGGTTGGATGTCACCCATCTTCAAGACCGGCTCAGGGATATCATCCAGGCATTGACTCAGGGAGGCATCCGGGTTTCCTTGTTCATCGATCCCTGGGCACCGCAGGTGGAAGCGGCTAAAAACTGTGGTGCCAGGGTGGTGGAGCTGCATACCGGTCGATACGCCCAAACCCGGGGAGAAGAGAGACGCCACCAGGAGTTGACCGCTTTGATTGAGGCGGCCCATCTGGCTCATAATCTGGGCTTGCAGGTACATGCCGGACATGGGTTGACTCATCACAACGTGGTGCCGGTCGCCGCCATCGATCCCATGGGCGAGTTGAATATCGGTCATGCCATCGTGGCCCGTGCCGTCTTCACCGGAGTCTCCGAGGCGGTCGCCTCCATGAAACGTTTGATGCATTCAGCCCGTCGCCATGCCAACCAATGATCGTTGGCATCGGCACCGATATCGTCAAGCTAGATCGGCTGGCCCGAAGCGTGGAACGCTTTGGCGACCGCTTCATCAAAAAAATTTTGACCATCGGCGAAATTCGCCAATGTGGCGCCAAGTCGGCTTTCATCCCCTGTTTGGCAAAACGTTTTGCCGCCAAGGAGGCCTTTGTCAAAGCCTTGGGCACCGGGATGACGGGAGGAATATGGTTTACCGACATTCAAATCGATCACGATGCGGCTGGACGGCCGGCATTGACCTGTTTTGGCGAGGCTCAACGCCGCCTGACGTCGCTGGGACCGGTGGCGGTGCATCTGAGTTTGAGCGATGAGGTGGAATTTGCTGTTGCCTTTGTCATCATTGAAAAAGAACTGGAATTGGGCTCGACATGAATCAGACTACCCCAGACCCCATTGTGGTCGAGTTGCTCAACAACCTCTCCAAGACCCGGAAAGATCTGTTGAACGGCATCATCAAGAGCCTCAATTCCGCTGGCACCTTCGCCGACGTGTTGCCGGAACTGGAAGGGAGCATGCTCAAATTTCTCGACGCGCAAAGGTTGACCGTTTACCAAAATGCCAGGGATGGTCAGGAAATCATCGCCAAGTATAAAACCGGTCAGGAGTTGTTCGAAATCCGGTTGCCGCTTTCGGCCAACTCCATCGCCGGCTACGTCGCCATGAGCGGCACCGCCATACGCATCGATGATGTCTACAATGCCGAGTCTTTGCAAAAAATTCATAAAACTTTGACTTTCAACAATCAATTCGATAAGCGTTCCGGCTTTCGCTCCCGCTCCATGATGGTTGTGCCCATCAAGAACAGCGGTCCACTGTTGGGGGTGCTTCAGGTCATCAACAAGGTCAGCGGCATGGCGTTCGTGGACGACGACAGCAAACTTGCCGCCTATCTGGCCAGCCTGCTGGGGAAAAAGTTTCACGAAGAATTCGAGGCCACCGATAGCCCTTACGATCTGCTCATCAAACGAGAGTTGATCACCCAGGCCGAGGTCGAAGAATTCCAAAAAAGGACAAAAAAAGAAAAGGTGAGCATGAGTTCGCTCCTGGTGCAGGAAAAAAAGATATCCCATGAATTGATCGCCGCCTCTCTGGCCAGTTATTACCAGGTACCGTTCATGCGCTACGATCCCAACATCTCCTTGCCTAAACATTTATTAAAAAATTTGAACATGTCTTACTTGCGCCGGCAACTGTGGGCACCCCTGGCAGGTGACTTGAACGAAGAAATTCTCATCCTGATCGATGATCCCTCCGACTTTGCCCGGCAAATGGAAATTCAACGGGCACTGCCGGCGAAAAAATATATTTTCCGGGTCGGTTTCCCCGAAGATATTCTGCAATATCTGGGAGGAGGGGGGGTATCGTCGTTTCTCCATGGTTTGGCCGGCAAACTGGAAAACGAGGATGTCGAGGATGGTGAACGGGTGGATGATGGGGTGGATGCCAGTGAAATCAACGAAAACGAAAGTACGGTGATCCAACTAGTCAACCGCTTGATCATCGACGCCTCCCGGGCCGGGGCATCCGATATTCATGTCGAACCAGGCAAAGGAAAAGCCCCTTCATCGGTCCGATTGCGCATCGATGGCGTCTGCCGCCAGGCCTTGGAAATTCCTTCGACCCATATCAAGGCAGTATTGTCACGGATCAAGATCATGGCGCGGATGGACATCGCTGAACGCCGCAAGCCCCAGGATGGAAAAATCATGGTCAAGGTCAACAACAAACCTTTGGAACTTCGGGTCGCCACCATTCCCACGGTGATGGGGGAAAGCGCGGTGATGCGGGTCCTGGCCTCAGGGAGCGGAGTCTCGTTCGACAATCTCAATCTTTCCGAAAGAAATTATCACGAGCTTGAAAGATTGATGCAGACTCCCCAGGGAATATTATTGGTTGTTGGGCCAACCGGTTCGGGAAAGACCACTACATTGCATTCCGTCATCGGTCGAATCAACACTCCCGAACGCAAGATCTGGACCGCGGAAGATCCGGTGGAAATTACCCAGCCCGGATTGCAACAGGTGCAGATTGACCACAAGATCGGCTTCAATTTTGCAGCTGCCCTGCGTTCTTTCTTACGTGCCGATCCCGATGTCATTTTGATTGGTGAGATGCGCGATGAGGAGACAGCCCACAGCGGTATCGAAGCCTCGTTGACGGGGCATCTGGTTTTTTCGACGTTGCATACCAATTCGGCCCCGGAAACGGTGATTCGTCTGTTGGATCTGGGATTGGACCCGCTCAATTTTGCCGATGCCTTGTTGGGAATTCTGGCGCAGCGGTTGGTACGGACCCTGTGTGCCGCATGCAAACAGGGCTACAAGGCCCAGGAGCAAGAGTGGGAACGCCTGCGGCGTTTGTATGGTGAGCAATATTGGGAGGAACTGGGCTACAGGCGCGATGAAACAACATTGTTTCAGCCCAATGGTTGTGGCAAATGCAGCAAGACCGGATACAAGGGGAGAACGGGAATCCACGAATTGCTTGTCAATTCCAAGAGGGTAACCGAAAAAATCGCCCATCGAGCGACGGCTGAGCAGTTGCGCCAAGTGGGGATGGAGGAGGGGATGCGAACCCTGATTCAGGACGGGGTGATGAAGGTATTGAAGGGACAGATCGATTTATCGCAACTGTTCCGGGTAGCAGTGGAATAATGAATGAAAGGGTGGGGGGAAAGCGTGCAGCCGATCCCAGTGACTCGTCAGGCGGGCGGCGGACGACAGACGCCATTCCAATTGCTGGGCAAGGGGGTTTTGCGAAACCGACGAATCCGGCTCAAATAAATTTCGCACACCCGATCCTCTGGATTGAGTTGCAACAGGTTGGTCAATCCTTTTTCAGCCAAATCCCAGTCTTTGGAGCGGAATTGTGTGACAGCCCGGTGAAACGAATCCACCCGGGATACCGCCTCCGAGGTGAGCTGTCCACGCCAACCAATCGGTTCGTACAAAGACATGGCCTCGTCCCTCCCGTCAACGACGACGCGGTCCAGTTCACGAAAAATCATATCCGGGATCAATAACCTAGTATGTTCTCCGACGATGATCTGACTGCCATAGCGTGGGGTCATGGACGACAACCATTCGACGTTGAGCATCGGTTCACCCAGGGCCATCCAATCACGCCGAAAGTATGACCCGAGGACTCCGCAGGTCATGGGACCGGTCAGAATGGCCAATTGACACCTGACGACAGGCCAGCCCCGCATACGAAACTCGTCTTCCAGCCTGGTCAGCCGGGAAACCATTTCCATGGCGGCCACGACGGCGTTATGAGCATGTTGGGGGTCTGGCAGCGGTGCCCCCCATAAGGCCACGATGGATCCGCCATGATAATGGTCCAAGGTTCCATGATGACGATGGATGATTTCCGTTAACGGAGAAAGGCAAGCATGCAACCATTGCTGCATTTCTCCTGGGCTGATCTCATTGATAATATGAGAAAAATCATGGATTGTCGACATGGCAACGGTCATTTCACGACGCTCTCCATGGGCCGGCAGCTGGCCCCCGGAACGGACGATGCCATCGATCGCCTTCGGCGGGAGATGTTTTCCATAGAGGATGGCCAATTGTCCGCGTTTGATGACGATGAAGAGTTCGAATAGCATATCCACCAAGAGCATGGTGACCAGCATGATGACGATGACAAGCCATGGCAAATGGAGATGCCAATTTTGCCAAAGATAAATATTAACAACGAGGCATAGGAGGGCAAGCAGGACCACGGTCACCAGGCGCCAGATCAATGTCATCCATGGAAAGAGGAGGGAGAGAAGCACCCCCGTTATTCCCAGGAGTGCCACGGTAGGCCATGGGGCGGAAGCGGGAGTTCTTTTCACCGTTCCATCCATCAAACCACTGATGATATTGGCGAATATTTCGACGCTAGGGTACTTTTTTCCCATGGGGGAAAGCATCGAGGGCCTGATTTTGTCACCGCTGGAGGATCCGACAAGGACGATAGCGGCATCCCAGGTTTTTTTATCCGGGACCCGATCAAGGATATCGGCGGCGGAATAATAACGAAAACTGCCTTGCCTGCCACGAAAGGGGATCAATATGGCCCCTTGAGGATCAACGGGGATTTTATGTTGTCCCGGGGCTACCCACTCCAAACTGGTTTCTTTGGTCGAGCGTTCCTCTTCCACCATTCGGATCCCCAGGGTCCAGTGCGGGTCACCCAGGATGGCGCGAATGATTCCCAACGGAAGCGAGGGGTAGATGGCGGCGTTGAATGTTTGCAGTAGGGGGAAACGCCGCATGACCCCATCGGGATCGGCCAGAGGATTGTCGATGAAACCGGCACCGGCAGCGGCCTCCTGAAGGACGGATAGATTGGCGACATAACCGAAGGCCTTGACGGAATTGAGGTCATCATACCCCAACTCTCGCAAGGTCATGACCGGGGACGGGAGTCTGCCTGTATTGGTCATTCCCGAAAAGGACGATTGAAAAAATTGAAATCCGAGGATGACCGGTCGTTCGCGCAGGCTTTGAGAAAGTACGCGATCCCGATCCAGAATGGGGCGGAGTTTATTGAGTTGCGCTAAATATTGATGATCCTGACTCAAGGCCCCTTTGGCCAAGGACTCCAACTGGGCGATGCCGGAGGTGGGATCGGCATCGGGGAAAACCATGTCGAACCCCAGGACGCCGATACGATAATGTTCGAACAGGATATCCACCAGTGCGGCGAGTCGATCTCGGGGCCAAGGCCATGGCCCCAATGTCGCCAAACTTTTATCATCTATATCAACGATGGAAATCCGAGGATCCTTGGTTTCCGGTGCCGTTTGCCGCACCTTGAAATCGTACAGGGCCAGCTCTCCGCGTTCCAGCAGAGGCAGATGGATCATGCCAAACCCGTGCAGCAAAAATAATAACGTCACACCCACAAATGCCAGGTTCCGTCCAATATGCCAGCGGGTCACAAAATCCCCCTCATCGAAAAATTTCGTTCCAACTCAGGGTATTGCTGCCAGAGTCTTGAGAGCCGTGGACGAGGAAGGGATGGCGACCGTACAAATCAAGGTTCATAGCCTGGAATTTTTTTCGGCTGAATGTCATCGATTTGTTTTGGATCCAGGTAAGACTGGGCGTATTCCAAGTAGACCTGCTCGTCGATGAAAACCTTGAACAGATCAGGATCAATGTGCTGATCCTTTTTCATGAACCCCAGGATTTTCAAAGACTCCGAAAGGGATTTTGACGGCTTGTAAGGACGATCCGAGGCTGTCAAGGCCTCAAACACGTCGGCGATGGCCATGATGCGAGCCCCGATGGACATCTGCTCTCGGGTCAGGCCATCGGGATATCCCTTGCCGTTCATGGTTTCGTGGTGGGCCCCTGCCATTTCGGGAACGCGGCGCAGATGCTTGGGGAAGGGGAGGGTTCGCAGCATGTTTTTGGTCGCCACCACATGGTGGTTGATGACCTCCCGCTCCTCATCGGTCAAAGTGCCTTTGGAAATACACAGATTTTTGATTTCATCGTCGGTAAGAAAGTTGACTGTTTCACCATCGCTGTTGACCCATTGCCGGGCACCAATCTCCTTGATGCGATTTTTGCGTTCCTGGGTCATGAACTCGCCACCGATATTGGATGCCTGGACAAATTTTTGGTCATCCTGAATCTTGAGGATACTCTTTTTGTATTCTTCTTCCAATTCCGGGATCCTGGACGGATCTCCTTGTTCCATGGCGGCTATCTTTTGTCGCAAGAATGCGACTTCGGCATCGCGCTTCAGAACGTCAAAACGGGCGTTAACGCTGTGAATACGATCATAAATCGTTTGCAATTTTGTTGATTTATCAACAACATATTCTGGAGTCACCACCTTGCCGCAATCGTGCATCCAGGCGGCGATCCGCAATTCGTAAATTTCTTCCTCGGTGGGGTTGTAATCCTTGAGTTCTCCCACCATGCTACGCTTCGCTGCCCGGGCCAGCATTTCCGATAAAACCGGAACCCGTTCGCAATGGCCCCCCGTATAAGGAGATTTATCGTCGATGGCGTTGGCGATGGCCCGAATGAACGATTCGAACAATTTTTTCAGGTCCTCAATCAGGCGCTGATTGGTCATGGAGATGGCCGCCTGCGAGGCCAGGGATTGGGCCAATTCCTGGTCCGATGCTGTAAACGCTCGGATGGCCCCGGTTTCAAAATCCTTGGCGTTGATCAGTTGCAAAACGCCAATGATTTCGTTCTCATGATTCTTCAATGGCACGGTCAAGAACGACTGGGAACGGTAGCCCGTCATCTGATCGAACTTTTTCGTCCCTGAAAAGTCGAAACCTTCCGCTTCATAGGCGTCGGGTATGTTGATGGTGATCTCCTGGAGGGCAGCAGCGGCCGCGATCATCTGCAAATTGGGTTCGCCATTATCCTTGTAGAGGGGCAGGGGAGGGAATTTGATCTCCACGCCCGTCGTTCCACCCATGGCAATTTTGAGGGAATCGGTTCGAATGATCTCGAATTTCAACGTATTCTGATCCGTACGGGTGTACATGGTGCCGGCATCGGCATTGGTCAAATCCTTGGCACCTAGAAGTATGTTTTCCAATAGTTTTTTTGTGTCCCGTTCCGCAGAAAGGGCAATGCCAAGTTGATTCAGCTTGTCCACTCTGGCCAAAAGGGGGGAAACGTCCTTCATTTCGGTAGAAAAAACTCTTCCGGAGGCCGCATCTCCACTGATGCCTTTGGCAATGACAGATTTGTTTTGGTAATTTGGATCCATATATTTTCCAGGCATGATTGATTCGGTCCAGATATGTGACAACAATTACATCATTGTACACAATTCCGCCAGACATTTCATCCGAAAGCGCCCGTACCGCTTTGTATTCACCACAACCAACGCGGTTTGGTCCCTGACGGTAGCTCGGCAGGCTTTATCGTAACATTATTTGGCCAATTATAAAATCCGATTTTTTGTTTTTCTCGGCCGTCGATTTGAGATGGAGCGACAATCAATCGTATCAAAGCGTAACATCTTCAATAACAGATTGGCAACCTTATTGAATAGCATGCATAATCAATTCTCATGCGGTCTCGTCTCTGGAATTTAACATAATATATCTTATGCGACTTGCGTCAATCGACATTTTTTCCCCCAGGATCTTGGTCGCATAAGATATATTATGTTAAATTCCAGAGACGAGACCCAAACCGTCTTGCCGAACATGATCGATCCGATTAAGATCCCGGATCCGCTTCATGTGGCAAACCGTCCCATCTTTAACGGAAGTTGAATCATGCGTCCCATTCTGGTCACCAGTGCCCTCCCATACGCCAACGGTTCCATCCACCTGGGTCATCTGGTGGAATATACCCAAACCGATATCTGGGTCCGTTTTCACAAACTGCGAGGTCGGACATGCTATTATTTTTGCGCCGATGACACCCATGGCACCCCCATCATGATCCGTGCCCGCAATGAAGGAATTACTCCGGAGGAACTGGTGGCCCGGATGCACATCGAACATAAAACCGATTTCAAGGATTTTCTGATCGGTTTCGACCACTATCATTCCACCAATTCCGAGGAAAACCGCCTCCTCAGCGAGGAAGTCTACCGCGCCAATCGCCGGGCGGGTCACATCCATACCGCCAACATCATGCAAGCCTATTGTCCTCAGGACGGCATGTTTCTCCCCGATCGTTTCATCCGCGGAACCTGTCCATCCTGTGGCGCCCCGGACCAGTACGGCGATGCCTGTGAATCCTGCTCCGCCACCTATTCGCCCCTCGATCTGACCGCGGCACGCTGCTCGCTGTGCGGAACGGCCCCCGTGGAAAGGGAATCTGAACATTTTTTCTTCAATCTCAATCATTTCGAGCCATTTCTCCGACAATGGACCAGTTCCGGCGCCCTGCAGATACAAATGGCGAACAAACTGGCTGAATGGTTCGAGGCGGGGCTGAAAGCCTGGGATATCTCCCGCGATGGACCCTATTTCGGCTTTGAGATCCCCGATGCTCCTGGCAAATTTTTTTACGTCTGGCTCGACGCCCCCATCGGCTATATGGCTGCCTCCCTGCACTATTTCAAACGGCACGACATCGATTTCGACCAGTTCTGGCGCCAACCCGATGCCGCAGAAATCTATCATTTCATCGGCAAGGATATCCTCTACTTCCATACCCTCTTCTGGCCCGCCATGCTCCAGGGAGCGGGGTTTCGAACCCCTACCGGGGTGTTCGCCCATGGTTTCTTGACCGTCAATGGACAGAAAATGTCCAAATCCCGGGGAACATTCATCACCGCCAGGCATTATCTTGATCATCTCGACGGCGAATACCTACGTTACTACTATGCCACCAAGCTTTCCAAAGGGGTGGACGACATCGACCTGAACCTGGACGATTTCATTCTCCGGGTCAACTCCGATCTGGTGGGAAAATGCGTCAACCTCGCTTCCCGGACCGCGGGCTTCATCCATAAACATTTCCAAGGACGACTCTCCAGTGCCTATCCCGAGGATCAAGGTCTTTTCCAATTATTCTTAACGGAATCCAAAACCATTGCCCAACTCTATCAGGAACGTGAATTCGCCAAAGCCATGCGCTCCATCATGGCGTTGGCGGATCGAGCCAATCGCTTTGTGGAGGAACGGGCCCCGTGGACCCAGGCCAAGGAAAACCGGCTGGAGGAGTTGCAGCAAACCTGTAGTGTCGCGCTCAACCTGTTCTGGCTGTTGATGATGCAATTGCATCCGGTGTTGCCGGCCATGGCGGAGAAAACTCGCCTTTTTCTTAATCTTGACGACATGAACTGGGTCGATACGCCCCAGCCTTTGGTGGGTGTGACCATTCAGCCTTTCCGCCCCATGATACAAAGGGTGGATCCGAAAAAGGTCCAGGCGATGTTGGAATCATCCCAGGGATCGGTCCCCGTGGCGGCCACCGTGACGCCGCCGCGGCCGCTTCCCCCCCCCTCCCCGGCTCCTGAACCTGCCGCTTCCGCCTCTATCACCATGGACACCTTCATGGCGGTCGATCTCAGAGTGGCCAAGGTGGTACAGGCGGAAACGGTTCCTGGGGCAGACAAACTTTTACGGTTGCTGCTGGATGTGGGACCGTTGGGTCCCCGAACTGTCCTGGCGGGCATTCGATCCGCTTACACTCCTGAGAGCCTGATTGGTCGTTTGGTGGTCATGGTGTTCAATCTGGCCCCAAGGAAAATGAAATTCGGTGTTTCCGAAGGGATGGTGTTGGCCGCGGGGGATGGGAGTGGCCACTTGGCACTCCTGGCAGTCGATGCGAATGCACAACCGGGGATGAGGGTCAAATAATCAGGATCAAGGCCGAGGATGGAAGCGGAAAAGGGCAAATTGACAACTTAACATGTCAATAAACACTACCTTTATAAACGTTTTTCGGCTTCCACACTGGTACAGTTCGTTTCTCCCTTTTTTATCATGCCACAAATAACAACAATGTGCTGATCGTTTTGAAATGTTTTATCTTAAATTTAATAATATAATTCATTATTATCTTCCAATCGCCTGTTCTGAGTTCACTTCAGAAGCGGGCATTACTTTCTTAAAATTTCATTAATATTTTTAGACAATCTTCGTCTGAAAATGTTTCTCCAAAAAAATGATTCCGAGCAGCGTGTGCTGAAGCAAAGCGGCGTGCAATGCTTCGGATGATGACGCAGTTTTTGGATTGATTAACAATTCTTCGGCCATCATTTTAAATATTTCTGACAATTTTTGCATTCAAAAACCTCGTAAAAAGTTTCTGGAGATATTTAGATACAAAGCGGATAGACCAATCCGTGGTCATGATCAAGCCGAGTGCCTTCCCACCTGGTGTTGGACACCATGTCACCGTGGGATTATTCATCCCGACCATCCTTGGGAGTGATAATGTACATGATAACCGCCGAGACGCAATCATGGCATTGATTCATGGGAATGCCTTCCTCCTCCCCTCCTCCACCTCGTTACCCCATGGGCCTCCACTTGCCAGCAACGACTTCACTCACTTTTTCTCATGATCCACTTCAGGCCACCGACCGATAGAGAAAAACAAACTCCAGACCTAGGCCATCTCAGCCTTCTACGGAGGTGTTAACAGAGTGTCCCGAAAAGCCAGCACCAGGATAACACAGACCAACAGACGACAGGATAAAAAAATCCCGAAGTTTCCGCAGGAAGAGTGAAGGAAAGTTCATGTGGAGAATAAAATCACAATTTCACGATAGACTGAAATGGTCTTTGCGCTCTACCCTGCTCGGAACCAACGGAGCCCTGGGTCTGGTCATGCTGCTCATCATCCCCTCGGTCCTGGTGATCGCTACCGAAATGAGCCATGACGCCGTTACCATTGATCTGGCTGGACGGCAACGGATGCTGTCACAAAAAATGATCAAGGAAGCCCTGTTGTACCAGCAGACTCAAAATCCGGACAATCTGGACTCCCTGCTGACCTCTGCCTGGGTTTTCGACGAATCGATGACCGGTTTGCTCAACGGAGGAACCGTCCCTTCCCTTCTGGACCGCAAGCAACCTCCAAGGGTTGCCGTTACTACCCCCGACTCGGAGACCAAAAAAACCCTCCAGGAGGTCCAGACCATCTGGAAGCCGTTGTACGAGCAGATTCAAACCATGGAAAAAGGCCAAGGGAACATTGCCACCGTCACTTCCCTTCTGGCTGAAAAAAATACACCTCTTCTCAAAGGAATGAACAAGGCAGTCGGTTTGATGAGTACCGAGGCGATTGGCAGTGTCAACCGCATCATCATGCTGGTGGTCGGGGGAGGAATCGCAAGTATACTGGTTTTCCTGTTGTCCTTCTGGCAGATAAGACGTATCCAAAGGCAAATTTCCCTGATGCGCCATGAGCTGAACCTTTTGGCCAGCGGCGATTTGACCCGCCCCATCAATATCGTCGGCACACCCAATGAACTGGATTATATCTCCAAAGATATCAATTTGATCCGGGAAAATTTCGTCCACGTCATCGACAATCTGCTGCTGCAAGCCAACTCCCTGGCGGCGGCCCACGAGGAACTCGGCGATGCCAAAGAGTCCCTGGCGAAAGATTCCAATCAAAACTTTGCCCTGTCCCGGGAGGTCGTCAGTGAGAACAAGGATACCGAACGCAGCATCGGCTCCATCCAAAATGCGGCAAAACTGACCGCATCCAAAGTCTCGGAGATGGCCACGGAGACAGAACAACTCTCCGCCAATCTGATTACCATCGCTGCCGCCGCCGAGCAGGCCAGCGCCAATATCTCCACCATGGCCTCGGCAGCGGAGGAAATTACCGCCAATATCGCCGGGGTCAACGACAATCTGGGACAAGTCGATGGCGCTGTCAATCGGGTAGCCGGTTCCATTCAGGAAATGAAAAATTCCCTGGAACAGGTTCGTGGCCAATGTCAAAAGGCGAGTCAGGAATCCACCGAAGCCAATGGCAAAGCAAAAAATACCAGAACCATCATGGAAAAACTGTCCATCTCCGCCAAAGAGATCGGCAATGTGGTTGGGGTCATCAGCCAAATCGCCAATCAAACCAACATGCTGGCCCTTAATGCCGCCATCGAGGCGGCCGGCGCCGGCGAGGCGGGACTCGGATTTGCCGTTGTCGCCAATGAAGTCAAGGAATTGGCTGGGCGTACCACCAAGGCCACAAAGGAAATATCAGAAAAGATATTGGAAGTCCAAAGACATGCCCAAGAAGTGGCGGACGCCAACGGCGAGATTACTGAGAGTATCGATTTTATCAATAAAGGCAATGTGGAAATCGCTCTTTCCGTGGATGAGCAGACCCAAACCATCAATGGCATCGCCCAGGCCATCAACCACGTCGCCGAAGCGGCCGGTGAGGTGACTCGCAATGTCCAGGAGTTGAATATGGCGGCTCAGGATGTCGCCCGCTCCGCCTTGGAAGCGGCCAACGGCACCAGTGAAATCGCCACCAATGCTTCGCATGCTTCGATCGCTTCACAAAATTTGGCGCAAAAAAACCGCGAAATCGATGCCATGTCCAGCCAAGTCTCCGCCGCCGCCGAAGAAGCCCATACCGCCACCCAAATGGCCAACACCAAAGTGCAGGAAATCCTCTCGTATGTCTCGCTCATCAACGGCGCCATCTACCACACCTCCCGCTTGATCGATACTGCCATCGTCCCGGAAAAGAAACTGGTCACTTCGGTCAAGAGTTTCAAGGCGGGAAATCCCCCATTTGATGTAAAAAAAATAAAAGGTGCCCATCTCAAGTGGCTGGGAAAATTAGAGAATGTCATCCGTGGCCGCTCCCAGCTCCGTCCTGAAGAAGTCGCCAGCGGTCGGGAATGCGAGTTCGGAAAATGGTACTATAGCGATGGAACCACCCGCTATGGCACATTGGATATTTTTCACAAGGTCGGTACCACCCACCTGCACGTCCATGAAGTGGCCAGGGAAACCGTGCGTCTGGCCAGTGCCGGACATATCGATCAGGCCGATGAGAAAATGAAATATTTCAATAATATAAAGGATGAATTGTTTGGACTGGTGGACAAGTTGTATCAAGAAACCGTGACAATGAAGGTTGAAGGAAAATGATCTTCCTCTGTTACTCTTTAGATCCCCCGGCTCGGGAATATTTAATCATAGGGGAGATGGGCTTTGGCCCCCTCTTTTTTTTTTAATCATCCCAAACCAGGGGACCTGTCTAGCTACCTTTCACTAATATTGATGCGGATGGGCCAGGGTTGCAACGGTCCCCATCAAGGGAATCCGCCAATGATTTCCTCCCTCCCCCCTTGGCCCTCGGATACCCGCCGGGAGTACCTGTTGATGCTGCTCGCTACCCTCCTTCGACGAATCATCCACACCGGATACCTGACTCTGACCGACGCCCATGGACAGGGCTACAGCTTCGGTCACCCCGGAAGCCAACCCGCCGCGGCCATGCGTCTGCATGATCCGTCCCTGCATTGGAAATTGATTCTCAACGGCGCCTTGCACCTCGGAGAAGCCTATATGGCAGGGACATTAACCGTCCCCCCCCCCTACTCCATCCGTGACCTGTTGGCGGTGTTCTCCATCAACATGGTTTCAGGTGAAGCGGGACTTTTCTCGCCACTGGTGCGCACCTTCCTGCCCATCCTCCAAAGGGTGCAACAATTCAACCCTGGCCGCCGTGCCCGGCATAACTCCGTCAGCCACTATGACTTGTCGGCACAATTGTTTGATCTTTTTCTCGATCAGAACCGGCAATACAGCTGCGCCTATTTTCATAGCGGCCGGGAAGACATCGACCAGGCCCAGGCCGATAAAATACGACATGTAGCCGCCAAACTCGCCTTGAAGCCCGGAATGAAGGTTCTCGATATCGGTTCCGGCTGGGGAGGACTGGCGATCCATCTCGCCCAGACTCATGGCGTGAATGTCACTGGCATCACCCTCTCCGATGAACATCTGGCCCTGTCACGTCAAAGGGCCATCCAGGCCGGTGTCTCCCAACAGGTTCAATTCTTCCTGCGCGATTATCGGCAGGAAACGGGACGATATGACCGGATTGTCAGCATCGGGATGCTGGAACACGTCGGCGTCCCCCATTATCGAACCTTTTTCAGAAAAATCAAAGAATGTTTGACGCCTCAAGGGGTGGCCCTCGTCCATAGCATCGGCCGCGTCGATGGTCCAGGCACCACGCACCCATGGCTGCGGAAATACATCTTTCCCGGCGGATATGCCCCGGCTTTGTCGGAAATTTTCCCGGTGGTTGAAGATTTGTTTTTTTACGTTACCGACGTCGAAATCCTGCGACTGCACTACGCCGAAACCTTGGAACGCTGGGCCAAACGCTTCCAGACGCGCCGCGGCGAGGCTGCCGCACTGTACGACGAACGCTTCTGTCGCATGTGGGAATTTTATCTTTATGCCTGCGAAATGGACTTCCGTTACCTCGGCACCATGGTTTTCCAGATTCAGTTAACGAAATCCATCAACGCCCTACCTCTGACTCGGGATTACATGATGGGTAGTTGAGACGATCATTCCCCCCGCTCGAATCACCACCGGATCAAGGCGGCGGCCCAGGTAAAACCACCGCCAAAGGCATCCAGCAACACCAGATGATTCGGCTGGATCCGGCCATCCCTGACCGCTTCATCCAATGCCAGGGGGACACTGGCGGCGGAGGTGTTACCGTGATGGTCCACGGTAGTGACCACTCGATCCTCGGGCAGGTTGATGCGCTTGGCCGTGGCTTGCAAGATACGTCGGTTGGCCTGGTGGGGAATGAACCAGTGGACGTCGTTGATGGTCAAGCCGTTGGCCGCCAAGGCTTCCTCAGCCACCGATCCCATGGCCTTGACCGCCTGCTTGAACACTTCGTTTCCCTGCATATCCACGAAGCCCAGGGCATCATGGCGCCAGTCGAAACCCTCGGGACGTCCATGCGATACCCCGCCGGTAACGCGCAACAGTTCGACATGGCTGCCATCCGCATGCATATGGGTCGACAGGATTCCCTGAGTACTCCCCCCGGGGGCGGAATCCAGGATCACCGCTCCCGCACCATCACCAAAAAGGATACAGGTGGTCCGGTCTTCCCAATCCACAATGCGCGAAAAGGTTTCGGCACCGATCACCAACACCTTTTTGGACATTCCCGAACGGACGAACTGATCGGCGATACCCAAGGCATAGACGAAGCCGGTGCACACCGCTTGAATATCAAAAGCGGGGGCCTTGGCCTTTTGCGCCCCAATTTTGCGTTGTACGATGGTAGCGGTGGCTGGAAACACCAAGTCCGGGGTCGAGGTTGCACAAATGATCAAATCCAAATCCTCAGGGGCGCATCCCGCTGCCGCCAACGCCTTCAACCCCGCGGCCGCCGCCAGGTCGGAGGTGACTTCTCCTTCAGCGGCAATGCGTCGCTCAAGAATTCCGGTACGGCTGGAGATCCATTCTTCGGAGGTGTCCACGATTTTGGCCAACTCATCATTGGTCATCCGTTTTTCTGGCAGGAAAGAACCCGTGCCAATGATCCTGGCCCGTGGTGTACTCATGGAGTCCCCTTTCCATTGTTGAGCAAGGCAATGTGGGTCTTGATGGATTGATTGACCTTGTTGATGGTTAAATCCCGGGCAACGCGGATGGCTTGGCTGAAGGCGTAACCGTCGGCGGAGCCGTGGCTTTTGACCACCACCCCATCGAGACCCAACAACATGGCGCCGTTGTATTTCCTGTGATCCAGACGCTGCTTGAATCGGTTCATCGCCGGTCGCACCATGAGATAACCCAACCGTGACCACCAGGAATGATTCATGCTTTCCTTGAGAAAGTAGGAAATCATACTGACGACACCCTCACTGGACTTCAGGCTGACATTGCCGACAAAACCATCACAGACAATGACATCGGCCCGGCCACCGTAGATATCGTTGCCTTCGACATTGCCGATGAAGTGGTCTCCCAGGGCTTTGCGGATCAATTCCGCCGCTTCCTTGACCACTGCCGGTCCCTTGACCTCCTCCTCGCCCACATTCAGGAGGCCAACGCGGGGGGTCTGACAATTGAGGACCTGGGTGGCGAAAATTTTCCCCATGATGGCGAATTGACACAAGTTTCTGGCGTCGCATTCGACGTTGGCCCCCAGGTCCAGCATCAGGGTTTTCCCCGTTCTGGTGGGGACGAATGTCGCTATGGCAGGCCGGTCGATGCCGGGGAGCATGCGCAAGACGAAACGAGAAGTCGCCATAAGGGCACCCGTATTGCCCGCAGAGACCAGAGCATCCGCCTTCCCCGACTTGACCAGATCAATTCCCAGGCGCATGGAGGAGTTTTTTTTGTTTCTGAGCGCCTGCACCGGCTCCTCCCCCATTTCCACGACCTCCGGTGCCGCCAGGATCTGGAAAGGGGCGCGGCTGAACTTGACTCGATCAAGCTCTTCCAGGATGTTCTCCTCGCGACCGACAAGGATAAACCGGACTTCCGGGAAGTCCCGGACCGCCTGGACGGCCCCCTCGATGACGGACGCCGGGGCGTGGTCCCCTCCCATGGCATCCAGGGCTATGCGTATATCCACCTAACGATGATCCCGGAACCTATATGTGCTTACTCATCCGTTGCCGATACGACTTCCCTACCCCGATACCATCCGCATTTGGGGCAAACGCGATGGGGCAGCATGGGCTCCTGGCAGTTGGCACACACCGAGAGGCTCGGCGCCTTGATGGCATTATGGGCCCGCCGGGCTCCGCGTCGAGATGACGAGATTCTTTTCTTGGGTACAGCCATGATCAACTCCTTGTATGAGCTACCTGAAAATCGAAGCGCCGACCAATCCCTGACCGTCGCCCCTTGGGAATCATTGCTTACGACAGTTTGAGTTCCTTCAAACGGGAAAAAGGTCCTTCCCGTATTTTTCCCTCACAGTGACATCCGGATTGGTTGCGGTTACAGCCGCAGCTCGGGCATAGCCCGAGGCACTCGTCGCTGCATATCGGGGTCATGGGCATATCGAGCAGGATTTCCTCCTGGACTAGGTCCAATACCGCCAGTTCGCCATTTCCCAGCCAAGTCAGTTCATCGTCCATGGCCGCGTTTTTTTTTTGGGACAAAGGATCGATGCCAATGCGAAATAATCGGTCCACCCGACTCACCCGATCCGACTGAAACGACTCCAGACAGCGCACGCAGGCCTGCTGCGTCCGATAGCACAAGGTTCCCTGGGCACGCCACTTGTCCCGAGCCCGAGAAATGGTCATCTCCACCGCGACTGGCATGGTCGGGACCAGACTTTCCCGCAGCACGGGCAGGGCATCGGTCGGCACCTGAATGGCCACGTATCGCTCCCGATAGCTTTTTACATCCAGTTGGATTACAAGTCCATCCAATTCCGTCACCCCCGATGCAATACCCAAATTTTTGCTCCGATTCCCTGACCAGCTCTCCTCAGGACCGCATCAGGTAGACCACCCCCAAACCCAAAAGCATCAAGATCAGACCCGTCTGCCGCAACGATCGCTCGGACAATTCCGCTATTTTCATGATCCACCGGCGCATCCGGTCCGGGGCAAGAAAGTAGGGCATCCCCTCCAAGATCATCATGAGCCCAAGCGCGGTTATAAAATCCTTCACGGCAACGATTCCGTCATGACACTTTAAGGTTGGGCGTCCTGGAGAAAACGGAAAAAGCCAGTGGGTTGTACCAGCAAAGTCGTATCCTCTGCAAAGGCTTTCTGATAGGCATCCAAGGTTCTCTTGAATTCGTAGAAACGGGGTTCTCTTTTATA
>JADFZF010000001.1 GCA_015232645.1 Magnetococcales bacterium
AACACAACGATCAGCAAGGACAGTAGCATCGTCAGGATATTGATTTTTTTGGTGGTGGTGTTGTCATCGTTCATGCTGTTCTATCGGGACCGGGGAGGGGAAAGTTGAGCATAATCGGCGTCCCGGAACACGGTAGATCGCTACTGCTGGCGTTTTTCCCTCCCCCCTCACGAGCCGATGATTTTGACCAGGACCCGTTTTTTGCGGCCACCATCGAATTCGCCATAGAAAATTTGCTCCCAGGTCCCCAAATCCAGCCGTCCATCGGTGACGGCGATCATGACCTCGCGGCCCATGAGCTGACGTTTGATATGGGCGTCGGCGTTATCTTCACCGGTATCATTGTGACGATAGCGATTGATGGGGGCATGTGGTGCCAGATGCTCCAACCATTGTTCGTAGTCATGATGCAAACCCGGTTCGTCGTCGTTGATGAATACCGACGCGGTGATGTGCATGGGGTTGACCAGAATCATCCCTTCCTGGATGTTGCTCTCTCTGAGACATGAATCTACGAGGTTTGTGATGTTGACGAAAGCCCGACGTTCGCGAACATCAAGCCAAAGTTCTTTGCGATAACTTTTCACAAGGTGTCCTAAGGATACAATGGCAGCTTAAGAAAAATAACGGTGCTGGTCGCGAACCATTCGCGCCAAGTCGAAAAATAAAGTAAACTGAATACTACGGCAAGAAAGGACGGAGGACAGGTCCAATTACCAAGCATGATGCCATGGAAACAAGCGATATCGATCCAACCATCCAGCAGCAACTGGAAGCCCAACTCAAAGATCTGGTGGATGAACCGGAAAATAGGCGTATTCCCCTCCCCCAGGTCAAATTGGGAGAGGAGCTGGGTCAGGCAGCCAATATAAAAAATTTAGCAAAAAAATTGGTTGCTCGAGTCCTTGAGGACGCCCGCCTCGGCCGGCAGGTTTCGGTGAAGCCGATTCAAGAGGTTGTGTCCAAGATGATGGAGTCATTGTTGAAAAACGATGATGCCCTCCTCAACCTGAGCCTGATCAAGTGTCGTGACGATTATCTATTTCAACACTCGGTTAATGTTGGTATTTTCATCATGGCTATTGCCCGCTCCCTGGGCCTTGATGAAAGTATAGTCATTGAAGCGGGAGTGGGAGGATTGATGCATGATATTGGTATGGTTAGAATTTCCGAAGAAATTTATACCAAACCGGGTAAGCTGACCGAACAGGAGTTGCGTCAGGTCCAAAAACACGTCGAACTGGGCTACCGTCTGTTGGTGCGTACTCCCGGTGTTCCCGATGTGGCCCTGATTGTTGCCGGGGCCCACCACGGGCGCCAGGATGGATCGGGTTATGCGGTCAGCTCGGTGTTGGGCAGCCATATCGAACTACAGCATCTGGCGGCTATCGTTGATATATACGATGCCATGACCTCCCCCAGGTATTATCGTCGCGCCTGGTCCGCGACCAACGCATTGGCCAAGATTCATCAAATGTCCCTCAAGCAGCAGCTGGATTCCAGGTTGGTGCAGATTTTTATTCATCACATCGGTATTTATCCGGTCGGTTCCGTGGTGAGGCTGGAGAATCAGCTGGTTGGAGTGGTCATTCAAACCAATCGGGAGCGTCTGCTACGTCCCATAGTGCGCATTGTTCGGGACGCTCGTACCGGAAAAAGCCTTGACCCCAGGGATGTGGACCTTGGAGAGTACGAAAACGAACAACAAGGGTATTCGATTGTTGCTAGCGAGCAATCTGAAAATTGGGGAATTGATCCTGTCGTCTTTTTGCCCTATGGACACTTATATACCTAAGTTTGCGCTCCGGGTGGGGCGGGGAGGCGGATGGTGACCGTGGTTCCGTCCGCCTCGGAGCTTGACATGGCGATGGTCCCCCCCATGGTCGCGGTGATCAATTTGGCAGAGTAGGTCCCCAGGCCAGTGCCGTAGGCCTTTCCAGAAGTCACGAATTTGTCAAAAAATTTGTCCCGAATCGTCGGATCCACCGGCTTGCGGTTGTGTATGGCCATGTTGGCTTCGCCGGGAAAGTTGGTCAGGGTTACCGTGATCGTCTGCCCCTGAGACGAGGCTTCCACGGCATTTTTGATCAGGTTGGCGAGCATGGAGTAGGTTAGCAGCTCTTCGCCAAGAAAGATGAACCGATCCTCTTTTTGCAGAATTCGGCCGTTGAGGTTGATGACGATATTCAGATGAAATCGTTCAATTTGGTGCGTCAGCTCGCCAAAGATTTTCAGGATCAGAGGGACGGCGTCGATGGCGACGGGGTGCAAAATATAGGTTCCCTGTTCCATCTGGAACAGGTACAGGGAGAGGTTGATCATATGCAGGGCGCGATAGCCGCTATCGAGGATGATTTTTAAATTTTTTCGAGTCCCATCGTCCAGGTTGGGCTGCTCCAGAAGCATGTCGGCGAAACTGACGATTCCGGCCAGCGGCGTTTTGAGGTCATGGCGAGTAATATGTTCGACGGAGGCACGGAGGCGATCGGCGGCCAAAAGTTGTTCATGTTGCCGTGCGAGTTGCAGGGCATTTTCTTCCGCCCTGATCTTGGCCTGTTTGAGTTGCTCTTCCTGGTGGAAACGGATGATGGCGTTGGAGAGGGTACTGGCGATGGCGCGAAAGAATGTCAACTCCTGTTCGTTGAATTGATATTTGGGCAGGGGGTAGAGGTGCAAGACTCCCAGGATGTCAACACCACCACCAAAAAAATCAATATCCTGACGATGCTACTGTCCTTGCTGATCGTTGTGTTGGCTCGCGGGGATCTGCGCTTGTTGCTGGCATGCGCCATCGTCCTGACAATCTGCCACATCCTCCACTACCTGACCACTGGATATTGGATAGGGCAGAATCGCAAACGCCATCCCGGCTAACTCCGCCAGCACCCGCCCCCTCAGGCCCTGACTCCCTCAACCACCACAACAGCCAATCCAGTTAAGAGCTAGAATGGAACCAGTCACCTGTTGCAAACCGAAGTCACCATCCGAAAAACGTCCTTCCCCCTCCTGAAGGGCCCGTTCCATGGTATCAAACAAGCCCACCAATTCTCCCCGATGCAATATTGCCCACCGCCCCGCATGCTCCTTCAGCAACTCCGGTAACATGCACATGAATGCCGAATAATTTTCATCCTCTTCCAAATCGCTCACTCCCATTCCTCCGGAGTCCTGTTCTGAAGTATCAACAACGACTAGAACTCATTCAGCTTTTTCCCACTTTGCAACAAAGCGGTAAACTCATCGGCGGACAAAGGTTTACTGAAAAAATACCCCTGCATTTCGTCGCAACCCTCAAGACGCAAAAATTTAAGTTGATCCGCCGTTTCCACTCCTTCAGCAACGACCGTCAGTTTCAGACTTTTGGCCATGGCAATGATGGCGTTGATAATGGTGGCGTCATCGGAATCAAAGGTCAGATCACGAACGAATGTTTGATCGATCTTCAACGTTTGAATTGGAAAACGTTTGAGATAACTTAACGAGGAATAACCTGTGCCAAAGTCATCCACCGCAATGAACAATCCCAGAGAACGCAAGCGCGTCAAGGCAACGATTACCGATTCGACATTGTCCATGACCATACTCTCGGTAATTTCCAACTCCAGCAGTTGCGGCGGTAGACCTGTCTGTTCCAAAATCATGCGCACCCGATCAAAAAGATCCCGTTGGCGAAACTGTCGAACCGACAGGTTGACCGCCATCCGCAGGCGATCATGCCCGGCATCGCGCCAAATACGGTTTTGTTCGCAAGCCGTTTTCAGGATCCACTCCCCCAACGGCAGGATCAGGCCGGTCTCTTCGGCAACCGGGATGAATTCTCCTGGCGATACCATCCCTCCCTTGGGCGGCTGCCAACGTACCAGGGCCTCCATTCCTACCACCTTCCCGCTCGTCAGCGATACCTTGGGTTGATAGTAGAGGACGAACTCTTCCCGTTCCAGGCCAAGGCGCATATTCCTTTCGAGTTTCAGGCGCCGGTCCGCCTGTTCACCCATGGTGGCCTTGTAAAAAGTGCAGGTGTCGCGTCCGACGATCTTGGCCCGATTGAGAGCCATGTCGGCGTTTTTGATCAGGGTCGGGGCATCGCTACCGTCGTCCGGATACAGAGTGATACCGGTGCTGGCGGTTAAAAACAATTTATGTTCCTCAATGATGAACGGCTCGGTCAATGCACCGTTGATCTTGCGCGCCACCAATACCGCATCCTGGCTGTTACGGATTTCCCTCATGATAAATCCGAACAGATCGCCTGCCAGTCGGCTCAGGCTATCTCCTTCGCGGATAAAAGCCTTGAGACGTATGGATACATCCTTCAATAGTCGGTCGCCCAATTGGTGGCCGAGAGAATTATTGATTTTCTTGAAGTGGTCCAATCCCAAAAAAATGACTAAAACCTTGCCTTCGTTGCGTTGCGCATTGAGGACCGCCTGGTTGAGACGATCCACAAACAAATCGCGGTTGGGCAATCCGGTCAGGGTGTCGTGATACGTTTTAAAATGCAATTCCTTCTGGCTGGCGCGAATTTCAGTCAAATCGTGAAAAATCGAGATGAAGTTGGTAACTTCTCCCTCGCGATTACGAATGACCAGAATGGTCTCCCACTGGGGGTAGGCTTCGCCGTTCTTCTTGCGGTTCCAGACTTCGCCGCGCCATACTCCGGCTTCCATGAGCGCTTTCCAGACCCGTTCGTGATTTTCCAAACCCTCTCGGCTGCCACTCAACCCTTTCATGGGGTTGCCGATCACCTCCTTGGGCTCGAATCCGGTAATGCGGGTAAAGGCGGGATTGACGCTGCGGATCACCCCTTTATCATCGGTGACGATCACCCCCTCCACGGCATTTTCAAGAACCTTGGTGGTGATGCGCATATGCTCATGGACCTCGTCCATGGCCTCGCCAAACACCGAGGTCACTGTTTTCAAACGATCTTCCACTTCCCGGGTATCGGTGACGTCATGAACGGTACCCAACAGCAAATGGTCGTTATCAGGGGGGGTACAACTGCTTTCGCAAACCAGATGAACAATTCGAATACATCCATCAGGACGAACAATCCGGCATTCCAGATCGGCTCGCTCACCACTCACCGCCAGATGGGAAAAGATGGATTCAACCCGAATCCGATCTTCGGAATGGATCCGATCCAGAAATGTGATCATTCCTGAAGGTCCCGAGCGAAACCAATCTCTGTTGATACCTATGATGGCAAGCATTTCGTCGGAAAACTCGGCATAACCGCTCTCCTGACTCCATTCCCAGTTGCCAAAATGGGCGATGGCCTGAGCCCGTTTCAGGCTTTCTCGTTCTTTTTTTAGATGTGTTGCCAAATGTTCTATGGTGCGCAGGTCCCGGTAGGCCCTCAGGGCGGTTGTGACCGCCGTAATCAATTTCTGACTGGTCAGCTCTGTCTTTTCCCGATAATCGTTGATGTCATACTGGGAGATCACTTCGGGTTCAGGCGCCTGCCCCGCCTGGCCGGTACGCAGGACTATCCGTACAAAACCGTTCTTCAGGGTTTGACGAACATACCGTACCACCTCCAAACCGGCCTGATCGGTTTCCATGACGACGTCCAGCAGCAATACCGCTACGTCGGCATGCTGCGCCATCAACGCACAAGCCTCTCTGCCGGAAAATCCGCTGATGATTTCAACACCACGCCCGTCGAATCGCAAGCCGCGTAATACCATTCGCGTCAGTTGATGGACATCCGGTTCATCATCAACAACAAGGACCTGCCAAGACGAACGGGTATCCGCTTCAAGCGTCGATAACTGGGCTTCGTTGAAAAGCGGCACATCGCTCATAGCAGCATCGGCATTACGACTAATATCTGATTCTTGAGTCACGTATAGACACTGAACAGTTATATAACTTGCATAGGACACCATGGAATGACAAACAAACCGCTCTCAAACAAGACGAGATGTTCTGATTGCCACAATTAAACAACTTTTAGAAATCACCTCATTCTATCACAAATTGATTACGATGAGTGAGACTTTTTAGCTGATGCCGATCTTTTGCGACCCTGATTACCGTTGCTTCCTAACCACATTTTTTCCTGTTGACGGAAGCGACCGAAAGGCCTCCACCTGACCCCTTCAGCCCCCAGCGCCCCATTAGGCCAATCACGGTCGTTATCCGCCCCGCTTCAATTCGATAGGCAAACAGGCCCGGGTCGCTTGCACACTGACCCTCAAACCGGAGATGGAAGGGATCGCCCAACAACAAGGAACAAATAAATATAACATAACCTTTAATTCGACCTGATCATTAATGGAAATGGATAGCCAATTTTCTATTGATATATGAAAATATTGAAGGAAAAAAGGGGTCTGGGGGATTGTCCCAGACCCCTTTTTTCTTTCAATATTTATTATATATTAGTACACTGTCAATGGTTTGCTCAGGCTAATGAATGTAACAAAATAGAATTAACCAAAGCTTGAAAATATTTCCAGACATGGTTCAAATCATAGAAAAATCGAGGGGAACACGACGGGGGTTCTGCTCAGATCCCCTTGACGCCACCGATATGAAAGGTATAACCGCCTGTGAGGTTGCCCAGCGACTGACGACTATTTGCCATCAAGGCCAGCCCATTCCAAAGGGCTGAACTTGACATTTTCACTGTTCCAGCACCCTGCCAACGGAGAAATTTCTGTGGAACCTGTCGAATGGAATTCATCCTTCCTCATTGGCTTTCAGGAAGTTGATGATGATCATCAAGTGTTGGTACGAATGTTCAACACGCTCGTCACCAATGTCTCCAAAGGGACGTCCCACGAGATCATCGGTCAGATCCTGAATGAACTCGTCAGCTATACCGCCTGGCATTTCAGGCATGAGGAGCGGTTGATGCAGACGTACCGGTATCCCGGCTTCATGGCTCACAAGAAGGAGCACAATGATCTGGTTGAACAAACAGTTGAACTACAAACTAAATTCCATGCCGGGCAACAAACGATCAATGAACAGGTCATCAATTTTTTAAAGGAATGGCTGGTGCATCACATCCTTGGCACAGACAAAGAGATGGCCGATTTCCTGATGAAAAAACAATGACACCAACAACGTGATACCTTGACCTTGAGGTGGGCAACGTTCTCCATTCAGGCATCGTTATTGCATTTAACGGATGTTGGCAGGTGGACCCTCACCAATAAAAACTGAAACCCTGCCAGAAGTTGACCATTCGTATCGACGCCACGGATTCGCGATGATGGCGTTGGGACGTGCCAAAAATGGAGAAAACAATGTCAGAAATGCAACAGGCTCATGGATTAGCTGCGGATGCGATATCGACCAATGGGATTCCCGGTGAAGAATTACGGGTATATATCGAACGTATCGAACGCCTGGAGGAGGAAAAGGCAACGTTGGGACAGGACATCCGCGACCTTTACCTGGAAGCCAAAGGCAACGGTTTTGATCCCAAGGTAATGAAAGAAATCATTAAACTCCGCAAAAAGGACCCCGACGAGGTAGACGAAGAGGACGCCATATTGCATTTGTACAAACAGGCCCTGGGAATGCTGAATCCACCAAGTATTCAATAAGTCCAAAGATTGGGACATGGTCACCGGGGATGGAGGCCTCCCTTCTTCCATCCCCAGTGGGTGTCCGGGTATCAAGTCGTGATCCGAACCGCCCTCGGGCTCCGATTCCAGAATAGGGTGATATGACCGTCGTCGAACAATTTTTGACGGATCTCAGCCATCGAAGCGGGCCGCTGTTTCATATTTTCGACCCCCGCTCAGGGACCATGGTCGGCTGCGACTGCCCGACGTTTCATCGCCTGGTCCTGACGTGGGCCGAGCGTTTGCAATCGACTCCTGACCCGGTCATCATGATTTTTGGCCGCACTACACCGATGATGATGGCGGCATGGTTTGGGTCCATCGTTGCCGGACGGCTTCCAGCATTCCTATCCTATCCCAGCCATAAAATCACCCCCGAAGCCTACGCCAGCAAGCTGGCCAACTATCGCAATCGCTTTCAAAGCACAACCTTTGTAGGCGAGGTCGAGGACCGCGACACTTGGCCTGACGTGCTGACCTTCGACATCTCCATGAAGGCTATGGTCCCTCGTTGTCCGTCTGGATCGACTCCGGGCGAGGCGGATGACCCGCCCCTGTTCCTGCAATGTTCCTCGGGGACCACCGGCCTGCAAAAAGCGGTGATGATCCGGCAATCGCAACTCAGTTATCAAATCAATCACTACCGGCAGGCTCTGAAGCTCGATCCCACCGCGGACCGAATCGTCAGCTGGTTGCCTCTGTACCACGACATGGGGCTGGTGGCCACGTTTTTGTTGCCCCTGTTAACCCAAACTGAAGTCTATTATTTGGATCCCTTTCATTGGGCTGCCGCCCCGGGATTGTTACTGGAAGCCATGGAGCGTCATGGGGGGACATTGACCTGGCTGCCCAATTTTGCCTTCTCCTTTCTGTGTAAAGACAACCACCGTTTTGATCTCAGCCACGTACGCGCCTTCATCAACTGCTCCGAACCTGTCAGTATCGACAACTTTCAACGTTTCATGACAACTCATGGGGTCCTGCCGCATCAATTGTCCGTCTGTTATGCCCTGGCTGAAAATGTGTTTGCCGCCAGCATGAGCGATATAGGACAGCCTCCACGTTGGCTTTCCGTCGACCCCGCAAGCCTGCACCGCCACCGGCTCGTGGCCTATGGAAATGCCAATTCCTTGCGCGAACCCATTTCGGGCCGACAAGGCCATCGGATGGTTGTCAGTTGTGGAACGCCACTCCCTGGTGTCGAAATCCGCATTCACAGCCCTTCTGGGACAGAAATCGGCGAAATTCACCTCCGCAGTCCATGTACCGTCGCCGGCTACTATCAATCAGACGCCATTGCCCAGGCGGGATGGTTTCCCACCGGTGACCTGGGCTTCATTCACGATGGTGAACTGTATCTTTGCGGTCGCAAAAAAGACCTGATCATCCAAAATGGCAAAAATATTTATCCGCAGGATGTGGAAGCGGTCCTCCATACTCATCCCCAGGTCCATCCGGGCAGAGTGGCGGTAGCGGGAATGATGGACGACGAATGGAATACCCAACGTACCTTTGCCCTGGTGGAGACCGAATCCAATCTGCCACTACAACAGAGACGCGCCCTTTGTCATGAACTGCAATCCCGCCTGACACTGGACTTTGACGTCCTGGTCCAGGTGGCTGTGGTTCCCAGGGGCTGGTTGCGAAAAACCTCCAGCGGCAAGATGGCTCGGGAACACAATCTCGAGCGCTATCTGACGGCGATGAAGGATGGCATTCACCTGTGCGGAGATTCTCACGTCCGCCTCTTTTGGACCAACAAGACCTCGCACCACAACCTGTTCAAGGCCATTCATGCCTACTGGGTCGGCCTGTTGTGGTCCGATAATTGGAAAAAAACCATTGCTTTCTTCACCCAACTGGTCAGCCACATGAACCCGCGCGACGTCTTGGTGATTGAAGCGGGAGAACCGGAATGCCGCAGTATTTTTCCCGCGCATGCCGAACCGGAGGCTCGAATTGAACTGTCGGTAGCGGGATATCGAGAATTTTTCCTTTTTTTAAAAAAAATATGGCCTGGTCGCCTGGCCTACATGACCGGTGTCCCTACCGCGCCTCGCAATGGGGACAATGGCGATCCTCAATGGCCCGTGCGTGGCGACCCGCAACAGCGATATCGGTATCAACAACAATTCTATGACCAGATGCAACGATTGTGTGCCGAATTATTTATCCACTTCATCGACGTCTGTTCCCCGCTCCTGGGGGACGATGGCATGGTGGCTCCCGAATCTCTCGTCGATGGGACCCACTTGAATCCCTCCTGGATTTCACTTTATGTCGAACGGCTGGAGGCTACGTTTGGGGCAATCAACCTGGAACCGGGCGATTCGCCTTTGGACGCGCTGCAATGGGATGGTAGTTTTGACCATTTTTCCCAACTGATACAAAAAAAAGTCCGCGACCACCAACCTCTGGTGGACAATCCCTCCTGGGATAAAATGGTTTCTTCCTCGTTGTTGGATTCCTTGGCCATTATCGAGCTGATAACCATGCTGAATCAAGTATGCGGTCTGAATATTGAACCGGGCAAAATTCAGTGGCAGGATTTTGAATCCATCGAAAGCATCTATATCAAGTTTGTGCAACCGTCTCAAAGTTGACAAAAATCTTATTTTGTGATTTAAATTAAATTTCGACCCCGTCGTCGACCGCCATTTTCAATCCCCCGGTGGTATCGATTCGCGATGGCATGAAGGAGTTCAATCATGAATATTGATTTTTATTTTAAGTTTGTGGCAATATTTTTTGGTCTTGTTCTGGCCCAACTCCTGCCCACTCCGACGACCTGGGCCAGTCCTCGTGTGGAACAAAGGCAAGGCGAGGTGGTGTATGTTCAGGATGGCGATTCCCTGAAAATTCGTATCGATAACAAAGTGAAAATCGTTCGTTTACGGGGCATTGATGCCCCAGAAAAAGGCCAACCCTTCGCCGAAGAGGCGTCGCTGTTCGTACGCCGCTTGACCTTGCACCAGCATGTCACCATGAATGTGTATGGCGAAGATAAATATCATCGTATCCTGGCCGAGGTTTTCATGAAGGATGGTCTCAATCTAAACCAGGAGCTGGTCCGGAAAGGTTTGGCATGGCCACACATCGCCTATACCCGGGATAAAACCCTGCATGAGCTGGAACGTGAGGCTCGTGAAGCCAAACGCGGCCTCTGGGTCGATAACCATCCCGAACCTCCGTGGGTGTGGAAGCGGCGGCATGACAAATAGTACGGAGGGGAGCACACCTGGCCGCGAATTCCTACATTCACAGAGAGTCGTAAGGGCTGCGCCGTTTCTTCGCAAGGATAAACCCGGCAAACATCCCCAACGCCAACACGACGGCTCCTGCGATAAAAAAGGAGGTATCCGACTGCCGTTCCAAGGCCCGTTTCTCATCCCTAATTTTTTTTAACTCTGTAGTCAATTGATTGATTTTATTCCTAAAATTCTTATTTTCGTCGTCAACTTTCAAGGTGTTTTGCATCAATCCCCGTAAACGCTCCAACTCCACTTGATCCTGGCTCAAATTTTGGTTGATCTGCTTTATTTCATTAAATTTTTTATCAAGAGTATCGCGCTCCAGGCGCAAAGTTTCCAAAGTCTGCTCCAAATCGGCCACACGCAATGACGCCGGAACCTTGTCGGTCAGGTAACGATCCAGAATCCACCCATCCTTGCCATTTTCATCCCGGACTCGACTCCAACCATTGCCATTCTTCTCAAGAACGCGCAATTTCATTCCGCTCTTTAGCACCCGGATGATTCGATAATTGACTTCCGGTCCACTACGCATCGAAATGTCCACACTGTCGCCGACATAGATTGTGTCATTGGACAAATCGGCGGCATGGGGCTCCTGGGGACAGGCGATGGTGATGATTCCGACCAGGAGGAGCCCTACCGGAAGGTTCTTGATCTTACGAAAACAGTCAAAGTCGGACATCATGGGTCTGCCATGGTTTGTTGTTTGCAATGAATGACGGTCTTAACCGGGACATACCATTCGCCTCGCCAGCTTGAAGGAGAAAAACATGGCCATTGAAGACAGGGTCGACAAAGCACGTATTCTCATTGAATCCTTGCCTTATATGCGACAATTCGAGGGCAAGACCTTCGTCATCAAATACGGTGGCCATGCCATGGTGGAGGAATCGTTGAAGGTATCCTTCGTCAAGGATGTCATTCTCATGCGCCAAGTGGGTATCAAGCCCGTCGTCGTCCATGGCGGCGGTCCGCAAATTGGTCAGACCATGTCACGCATGGGACTCAAACCGCACTTTGTCGACGGACTGCGGGTCACGGACCAGGATACTGTCAATGTAGTGGAGATGGTATTGGCAGGCAAGGTAAACAAGGACATCGTCAGTCTGATCAACCTCAATGGTGGTCGAGCCGTCGGGCTATCCGGCAAGGATGGCCATACCATACAGGCCAGAAAACGCCAGCATGTCCGTCAAGGTCCCGATGTACAAACCCCGGAAATCATCGATCTGGGGTGGGTCGGGGATGTGGAAAAAATCGACACGACGTTGCTGGATTTGCTCTGCCAATCGACCTTGATTCCCGTCGTAGCCCCAGTCGGGGTTGGTGACGGAGGGGAAACCTACAACATCAACGCCGACACCGTGGCAGGTGCTTTGGCGGTCGCCTTGAAAGCGGAAAAATTGATCCTGTTGACCGATGTCATCGGGGTCAAGGATCGAAATGGCGAACTGATCAGTGAACTGGACAAAAATGCCATCCAGATGTTGATTCAACAGCAAGTGGTGAAAGGGGGTATGATCCCCAAAGTGCAGACCTGCGTCCATGCCAGGGACGGTGGTGTCGAATCCACCCATATCATCGATGGCCGCATCGAGCATGCGCTGCTGTTGGAAGTCTTTACCGACAAGGGGGTGGGCACCTGTGTTCGCTAGCAAACCCTGACCCTCGGCTCAGGGGGGCTTTCGACGGCAACGGTCCGCCGCGGATCGCTCGGAGGGTCTTGGGAACAGGCCAACCCCTTCTCAAGACCATCCGACCAACCGGGCGATGACACATTCATCCCGCCAAGGTGACCCGGACAAATTTACGTTTTCCTGCCCGAATCAGATAACTCTTCCCCGAAGTCAACATCATTTTGCTATCGTTGACTTTCTCCCCGTCAAGACTGACCGCATGCTGCTGAATCAGTCGCATCCCTTCCGCGTTTGAGGTCACCAGCCCTGCCAAACGCATGACGGTAGCCAATCCCAGCGGACCCTGCTGCGCCAACGTCACCGATGCGACGTCTTCCGGGATTTCCCGATGTTTAAACAGGGATTCAAAAGATTCCCGGGCTTTGAGTGCCGTTATGTCGTCATGGAAACGGGCAGTCAATTCCATGGCCAGATGTTTCTTGACCTCCATGGGGTGTTGTTGCTCTTGCGCAACCGCCTGCCGGGTCGCCTCGATTTCTCTCATCGGCCGGGCGGACAACAACTCATAATAACGCCACATCAGTGTATCGGATAACGACATCACCTTGCCAAAAATCTCTCCGGGAGGGTCGAGGATGGCGATGGTGTTGTTCAACGACTTCGACATTTTGTTCACCCCATCCAACCCTTCGAGAATGGGCATGGTAAGGATGCATTGGGGTTCCTGACCATACTCCCGCTGCAACTCCCGGCCGACCAAAAGGTTGAAGGTCTGATCGGTCCCTCCGAGTTCGACATCCGCCTGCAATACCACCGAATCATAGCCTTGCACCAAAGGATAAAGAAATTCATGAATTGCAATAGGTTTATTATCGCGATAACGTTTGGCAAAATCATCGCGTTCCAGCATCCGGGCGACCGTATGGCGCGAGGCGAGTTGGATCATGTCGGCGGCGGTGAATTTGTTCATCCAGGTGCTGTTGAAAACAATCCGGGTCGCTACCGGATCCAAGATATGAAACGCTTGCGCCTTGTAGGTTTCGGCATTGATGGCCACCTGCTGTGGGGTCAATGGTTTTCTGGTTTCGCTTTTCCCGGTGGGGTCACCGATCAGACCGGTAAAATCACCGATAAGAAACAGCACCTCATGGCCCAGTTCTTGAAACTGACGCATTTTTTGGATCAATACCGTATGGCCCAGATGCAAATCGGGGGCTGTGGGATCAAACCCTGCCTTGATCCGCAAAGGTTGACCGGTCTTGAAGCTACGATGCAACTTTTCTTCAAGGGCCTGCTCGTGGATGATGGTGACTGCGCCACGGCGGATCAAATCCATTTGTTCGGAGACCGGTTTGAACATACTTCGATTAACCCCAAGGTTGCAGGTTGACCACGGAAACGTATCACTCTAACACAAACAAAGGTCGCAAGATATGGGGACAATCTTTCGCTCGGTAGGGCTCATTTCCGGAACCTCGGCGGATGGGGTGGATGCGGTACTGCTCCAGACCGATGGTGAAACGGTTCCCGAAGTTCTCGCCCGACTTGCCTGCCCCTATCCCGCCAGCCTTCGAAGCCAGATATTGTCCTTATACGAACCGGGAGCCAACGAACTCGATCGCCTAGGGGCTTTGGACCGCGATCTCGGAGAGTTTTTCGCTCAGGCGGCTATGCAAGTGTGTACAACGGGGGGATATCCCCTTGATGCTGTCGACGTGGTGGGGAGTCATGGTCAGACGGTACGCCATCGCCCACCCGGTTTTTCGATCCAGATTGGTTCACCGTTCATGATCGCCTTCCGGACGGGCATCACGACGGTGGCCGATTTCCGCATGGCCGACATGGTCCGTGGTGGCGAAGGGGCGCCCTTGGTTCCGCTGTACCACCGGGTCGTGTTCGGTCGCTCCGATGCTCGGGTGGCGGTGGTGAATCTGGGGGGGATCGCCAACATCACCGCCTTGTCCAATGATGGCCGGGTGGTGGCAGGGGATACGGGACCGGCCAACACCTTGATGGATCATTGGGCCGAACGGCTGACCGGTGGCAAAGACCATTGCGATCATAATGGCATCATGGCCTCCCGAGGTCGGGTGGATGAAACGGCCATGACCTGGTTGTTGCGGCATCCCTATTTCACACGTCCCTTTCCCAAATCGACCGGCCGCGAAATATTCGGTGCCACCTTTTTGGCCGAATTCCTAGCCGCTTTCCCGCATATGACCGCCGAAGATCGTTTTCGCACCCTGGCACAACTGACCATTGAGACGGTGGCTCAGGCCGCTGAACAGTTATTGCCTCCCCATCCCACCCGCGTCGTCTTGTGTGGCGGGGGGGCAGACAATCCGGTATTGGTCCAAGGTTGTCAACAACGATTGTCCCAATCAGAGGTCATCTCCAGTAGCGATCTTGGAGTGGATACCGCTTTTTTGGAAGCGGAAGCTTTCGCTTGGTTGGCCGTCCGTACCCTGAAAGGGCTCACGTCCAACCTCCCCGAAGCTACAGGTGCCACCCTGCCGGCAGTCTTGGGAGCGATCTATCCCCCCGCGCCTGGTCATGTCGTCGGGAAGAGGTCTGACCCATTCGTGGGACGACTTTGAGAAGAGGGGTCGCGTTCCCAGATCTGTCCAAAAATTGATCCCAACTTGCTTTTCCAAGCGGTGAATCATCCCACCTATTTCAAGATCAATTTGATGCCAACCACAATCAAAAACGCCCCGAACCCTTGTTTCAACGCTTTTTGCGGCAGGGAGTGCGCCAAACGTACACCCAGTGGAGTGGTCAGCAAGGTCCCGCACACAATGCCAAGAAAGGCGGCAGGTGATACAAAACCAAAAGATCCCGGAGGCAGATTGGCGTGACCCCAGCCCGCCTGAATGTACCCTGAAGCTCCGGCGCATGCCAAGAAGACCCCCATGGCCGAGGACGAACCGACGGCCTTGATCATGGGTAGGCCACGCAGCTGGTTCAATACCGGCACCGACAAGGTTCCCCCACCAATGCCAAACAGGCCAGAGAAGACCCCGATCACCAACCCGAGAACCGGTCCATGGTTTTCCCCAAGCACAGGATTTCCCGAGCCTTCCCCCTTTTTCCCAAGCAACATTTGCACGCCAACAAAAATTTCGAAACAACCGAACAGCAGACGCAACGCCACCCCGTTGATGATTGCCGCCAATTGGGATCCAAACCAGGCTCCCAGAAGGATTCCCGGAGTAAAAAACCACACTTGCCGCCAATCCACAGCCCCGCGACGATGATGATTGACGGTCACGGAAATATTGGTGATCACGATGGTGGCCAGGGAGGTCCCGACCGCCAAGTGCATGATCACTTCGGGGTTGACGTCCACTTTCCCAAACAAAAATAATAATGCCGGAACGATAATGATTCCCCCTCCCACGCCAAAAAGCCCGGCCAGAATCCCGGCGATCAATCCGGTGATCAAGGCAAATAGCAACAGCATGGACAACACCCCCGATCCGACCATCAACTGCATACTCCGTAAAAGGATTCAAACTCCTCTTCCATGAACACCGGATCGACTACTCCGCCCCAGCGGCCATGATAGGCTTCAAGCAAGCGGTCGGCCGGCGACTTCCCCGACTCGGCCCACTGGTACAGAACCTTCAGGAAAATCGATTCATCACATCCACTGGCATTTCTTAGATTGTGCGTTCGCAATCCGTCACGCGCCAGATCCAAAATTTCCAAAGCCAATTGGGCCAACGTTCCCCCTCCAGGGACCGGGGTGGTGAGGCCCAGCGCCGGGACGTCGCCATGCAATCGAATCCGCTCCGCCAGCGACCAAGAGGCCACCCGCTCCCAAGCCCCCTCCAAGGCATCGTCGTCGTACACCAATCCTTTCCATAGCGCCGGCAAGGCACACAAGGTCGCCGAATTACCAGCATCGGCTCCGCGGGTTTCCAGATAACGCTTCAAACGGACGTCGGGAAACAGAGTGGACAGATGCATGGCCCAATCATCCAAGGTCGGTCGTTCTCCAGGAAGTTCGGGGAGGCGTCCGGCCATAAATTCGGCAAAGGGGACCCCACCGGCTGGATGATAGCCCCCATGCCGATAATAAAACAGCATCGGTACGTTCAAGGCATAATCCACATACCGCTCAAAACCAAAGGATTCCTCAAAGACAAACGGCAGCAGACCGCATCGATCCGGGTCGGTATGGTGCCAGATGTGGCCACGATAGGAGCGAAACCCGTTAGGCCGGCCATCAATGAACGGCGAATTGGCAAACAAGGCGGTCACCATCGGTTGCAACGCCATCAGCAAACGAAATTTACGCACCATATCGCCTTCATCGGAATAATCCAGATTCGCCTGGACCGTGGCCGTCCGGGTCATCATGTCGAGGCTGAGATGCCCTTTGGACGGCAAGTAGTCCCGCATCACCCGATATCGTCCCTTGGGCATCCAAGGGATGGTGGCGAATGACCACTTGGGTTGAGCGCCTATTCCCAGAAAGGCGATATCCAGATCCCGACACACCGCACCCAATTGTTGCAGGTGTTCATTGATTTCATCCTGAGTTTCATGAATCGTGGCCAAGGGGGCACCGGAAAGTTCCAGTTGACCTCCCGGCTCCAGGGTGATACCCGCGGCCCCTTTGGCCAGCGCGATGGGAAGGCCCGCTTCCAACACCTGATTCCAACCAAATTTTTCCGCCATGGTGACCAATACCGCATGAATGCCATCATGGCCTTCGTAAGCAATTGGATATAAATTTTTTTTTCGAAATCCAAATTTCTCATGCTCGGTTCCGATCCGCCATTGATCACGCGGTTTGCAACCCTCATGAAACCAGGTGATCAGATCGATTTTCGATGTTACCGTTGGGGTCGATTCCAGCCCATTTTTCAATATGTTCAAGAAAATCTCGCTTTATTTTTGATTACTGGGAGTCACTTCCCCATTTTTAAGATTCTCATGGACGAATCTTTCTCCCACTCTGTCACATACGTTAACCAGATGCAATCAGCTGCGCAAATTTTTGTATCATTATGCCAAAACAATATCCATGTCCATATCCGTCGGGGCAAGAATGAATCTAACAATTATAGTAATAATTTCATCTCATAAATTAAATCACTAAGCGTATTTCAAAGACCACCATTGAAAAATTAGCTTAGTATTTTTGGAACAAACAATTTATCAATTATTAATTAAAAATGATGCGGGCAGCGTTTGGAGGGCCTCCAGTGGCCTCTGGCGGGATGAAAACAAGATTAGGTAGAGTAGTAAAAAATAAAAAATATTCTAAAAATAATGATATAAACACCTTTTCAGCCAATGTATTATATAACTAAAATCTTAATAGCCCCGACCTACTCGGAACTGTCGGTCGGAACAATGGCTTTTCTCTCCAATGCCGGAGAATCGGGCTTTGGCGGCGCCAGGATCGGTTTTTGAGAATCATTCCCCTTATCAATCTCTTCCAAAAGCTCCCTCATACTGGCTTCCCCGTCCTGCCTGCTCGTTCCCCTCATGACCAAGGAATCAAACTCCACCACCCCTGGTACAATATTTTGTTGAAATTCTGTAAGGCCCAGATGCGAGCGTCGTTCCTCCCCTTCTTCTTTCAACTGTTGAAAAATGCGACCATCATCTTCATCATCAAAAGCATTCCCACCTACTCTCCGACGTGCCTTATCCATCTCTTTGGTCAAATCAGCAAGTTTGTTTAGATCACCCTGATTTTCTGCCTCAAGGAACGCTTGGTTCTGCTGAATCACCGTAGCTTTGGCCGAGCGCTGACTTTCTAAAACTTTTAACTGTGTCTCAAGATTTAGCTCCGATTCCATCCCGAGCTTTTTCAATATTTCAGATGGGCTTAATCTGAAATTAGCGATCTCAATCTTCATTCCAAATCGTTTGCTGATTTCCTCAGAAGCTTTATGATTAATAAATGTTTCCAACATCTCACGGTGTTTTGCGGATGTAATAGTTAGCTGGTCAGGTTTCCGATTGACCAGCTCAGCGGTCAAAAAGCTCACAAAATAATTTACAATATCAGATAATTGGAACGAATGCTGTTTGATTCTCTCCCAGCCATTTTCATGGACACCCGTCACCCATAAATTTCCGCAGTAGCAATAAGGTTTACCGTGACCCCTTAAATCGACAATAAATTCTTCCGGTTTTGACGCCCCTATCATTTTTTGGATGTGGTCCACCATTTGATTGGGAGCGGGGGATACCGTGACGTTTTGCACCTGCGCGAACAGGGAATCCTCCAATTTTCTTTTGATAGCTTCCTGAAGCTGACCCTGAAGGGTTACTTCCCTTACGGAATCAGTAAAACGCATGAATACAGTTTCTGGATCCTGATGATGGAGAATGTTTTCCAAGGCGGCTCGGCTGGCCGTTTCCATGATAGATAAAATATTTTCTTGTCGATCAAGGAAATCTTTTATTTTCATTAAATCTGGAATGGAAAGTGTGGCGGCAACGTTCAGATTAACAGTCAGGCCTGTCTCTTTGGTGGGAAGATTCTGAAATAAGAACGGATAAGTCTTTAATTCCCTATAGGAATTTTCCTTCATGATGGGACGGCTGATCAAGACCTTGACGGCACAACCGACTCGTGTTGCTTCCTCAGCTAATTTGGATTCGATCTTTTTTCTCAGTTCTTCAAATTCCAGTAGGATTTCTAGATAGCTCCACTCAAATATGGCATCCTTTATGGTCCGAGTCAGAGTTTCCCTGGCCCATATCTGAATATCCAGAGCCCCCCTGCTCCGGTACTTAGCAATATCCTCCACACGCAGCTGCAAGTGGTTATCAATGGTAATCGGGTTGGGATACCCAAATGGGGTATGCTCAAATTTAAAGGAGCAATAGACATCTTTAGGGAAACCATCTACTTTATCGGCCCTGACTATAAAACGGCCAAGTACCCGGCCAACTTTCCGAAGACGAGCTAGCAACAATTCACGCAGCTTGGAGGTAAGCCCAGACTCATCAAATCCCTTAAAAAATTCATTAACACTGACGGTATCCCGGCAAAAAGCCTTGACCATTTTGGAAACGATCTCGGGCAATTGGTCAACCTGTTTATATCGCATGAGCGCTGTTATCCGATTGTCCGGATCCACATTCAGATCCGCCACTATGATAACGTTAAAAGCATCTGTCGCATCCTTGAGGTGGACCGGGATGTGCAAATCGGTAATATGAAAAGTGGCTAGGTCAGACTCACCCTCCAGGTGAATCCGCACGCTCAAAAACGCCCTCATTTCCGTTTTGGCGGACTCTTGAATAGAGTCTGCCAAGCGTTGCCTCTCTTCCTTAATATTTTGGAAAAACTTGGAGACCTTTTTACCGAGATACTCATTCTTATCCAAATAATCCTGAACATAAACATCAATTCGAGCGTTAAGCTGGGTCAGAGGGGGAGCCTCCCCCGCCACTGCGGCAGCAAACATCCCTTCATAACCCTTGGGGCAGACGATCCGATAACTTGGATAAATTCGAACTTCCGTATCATTGGAATAGTCAGCTATCGTCACTATGTTACCCTTGCATTGCGCAGTGTGACGCGCAGAGGAACTATTTCCGACAATATAAAAAATATGATGTTTACGCCTCAATAATGGCAGTGGCGGTTGAAGGGTATATTGACCGGTCCGAATATCCACCGTGACCAAGACCTGACCGGGCTCTGTTTTAGCCGGGATGTTATCAACCCTCCGAATCACATTGTCCAAGTCACATTCGTCCATCATATCAAGGCTCCCAGGCAGCGTGTTTTGCTGACAACAACTTTTTGCAGTAAATTTACGTTAGTCAAATATTCGGCTCGGTCAGGTTTTCACCGGCTTCAAGGCGTTTGCGGCCATTTTCAAAGCAATGCGCCGCCGATGGATCCAGGCCGCCAGCTGGGGCTCATGATCACGAAGATCGTGAGAGAGTTTCATGGCCAAATCATGCCAATCTCTCATGCAGTCAAAAACCCCAGAGGAACGTTTTCCCAACAAATCCCACAAAATTCCCATGAGCGCTCTCACCGTATCTTCCCCACCTTGAGGTACATGTTGATGGTTGTTTTTGATCGGCAATAACCAATGAGCCCACTCCCCCATCAAAAGTCCGATAAATTGTTCATGACTGGCAACTCTGGGAGTCCGCTCCGCCAAGGACTCCAGGGATTCTCCAACCATGGAATTGACGTCCGGATACGACTGGACTGATCTCTGGCTGTCCGGAACCTCAAACCAATGCTTGAGTATGAACTGATTCCAATTGGGGCCCGAATCCAGTTCACGAAATACTGCCATGGCCGGATGGACAAGGGCGGAAAGAACAAACCTTGCGTTTTCAGAAATTTGCCATTTACCATCGGCGACAAAGGCCACAGGAGAAAGAAAGCGCAGAGACTCTCCCTTGAAATTTACTGCTCCCTGGAGACCAGTGAAACAGAGTTGCGGAAAGAGAGGCAAGGCAAACCTGGGTAAGGAATCCAGACGATCAGAAAGTGGCTGATTGGCTGGAGGAATCCAAGCTAGAATTTTTTCAATGGTCCCAGACCCGGATGGCAAGGAGCGTTGACAGAAGGTCACAAGGGCTTGAAAAAGTTTTTTAGAGTCCACCTGCGAATTATCGGAACTTACAATCAAACGTTTATACCAATGCAAAGCCCCTTCCGGCAAATCGTCCCCCAGGTGGGTAATGAAATAAAGCGTCTCTCCCCATAGACCCATTTGGATCAACTCATTCATGAATCGTTTGATCATATCGTGAGTACGGTCGACTTTTAGAAGGGAGCGGATGAGCTGAGTCAACCGCAGCATGAATTTTTCCTTTGCCCCTCTGGCGGCTTCCCTAGACAGAGCATTGAAGATGACTGCCAGGGGAGTCCCATTGGTCTCTTGGGAATCAGCCCATTTCAGATCCAAGGCCATACTGGTCCCCAGCATCCAGGAGATCAGCCATTTTTGGTTAAAATTGGATACCTCCATCACCATTTCCCTGGCGATGGCAATGGTGGCGGCGGTGATGGCATCGCTGTCGTAAAACAACAACCCCCTGACCTGGATCTCCTTGAAACACGAGTACCGTATTTCCACATCGGCCTTTTCCAAAGCCTTTTGGGCTGCCTGTCGATATATCGTCCGGTCAAAATCGAAAAAACGTCTTCCGTCCTCATCCTTGAGCAAATTCAGGTGAAGCTTCCTGTAAACCTCGCTGGAATCCCTTTCCCACAATTGCCATAAGGTAATCGTCTCGGGGACATGCTCGTACTTGATATTTCCCTTTTTAGTCGTCTTTTTTAAGACTTTAAATATCCGGTTGACAGATATATGCTCAAGGAAAAAACGCAACACTGAGACAAAATCGGGTTGTGAAAGCTTGGAAAAATAGATGGCGACATAGATCACATAACGATTAAGTAAGGCCGATGCCCGTTGGTTCAGGTCATCGCTAAGCTTCAATAGATCCAGATACTCTTCGACCGGTACGTCTAACGGAGCCGTTCCCAGATCGTTCAGTAGGTCATTGAAGGTATCATCCATGATACGGTCCCGTACCAAGCCAAAACAGGACTCGGGATCGTAATCTTGAGAAAGCGGATGCCTGTTCCATTTCCTCCAAAGATCGGAATAATCGTTTGGGAAATGGCTACGGATCAAAGCCTCCACTGGATCAATTTTTAATATTTTAATGTTACCTTGCAAAGGAAAACGGTTTACGGTCTCAGGATGAATCAACAAAACGAGCTGAATGTTTCGTTTGACCAACATCTGACGTAGCGGTTCCAAAGATGTTTTGCTCTCTTTGGCAAAATGGGACAAAAAAAACTTCACTGTAAGGTATTCCGCAGAGATCAGCTCGACAACTAACAGTTTCTTTTCTTCCAAAATATCTAAAAACGATTCGTTTAACAGTATTCGGTCCCGTCCCTCAACCAAGTCCCTGAACCTCAAAACCCAACCAGTTTGGGCTGATCCGTCCGCCCTAGCCTGCTTTCCCAGGTGAATCGCCACCTGCATAGCGATCTCTGCCACAGAGCACTGAATCACCAATAGACGACGATCAGTGAGTTCTCTACCATAGCTATCCAACTGATCGATATCCAACGGCACCCCACCTGCCCTGGGGGTCAAATCGAGGTTCCTAAAATTTTTCGATCCAAGGTGAAGGCCGTCCGCATCATCGGGCTCTCCTTGGGAAAAACCATCCAAGGTAAAAATATTAATATTTTTAGACGCTTGGAATATTTGTGGTCGATCCCCTGTTGCAGTTCCTTTCTGGATAATATTGTTATTACCAAGAAGCGGACTTTTAGTCTTGGTGCCAAGTCCCTCGTGGGTTTGGGGAAACGATCCCCCATCCTCCTCCGAGGGAACAGATGACGATTTATCTTTTTTAGTCCCTGGGGTCTCCGCCGGGGAGGCCCCAGTGGTTAAAGGGTCTGGGAGTGACCCCATATTTTCTGACCCGTGGCGTTGACTATCGGCTGGATCGAACGGGAGGGGGTCATTGGCCCCATGACTAGCGTTCGGCCAACTCGATTTGTCCGCGTTGGAACCTTGAGCACCTTTCCCATCAAGAGACGTTTCGGGCTTGTTCATGAAACCCTTTCCATCAGAATAAACGGGATGAACTCATTCTGAGTGCCAAATCTCTCCAATTGATGCCCTCAGGCATGGGAACCTTGAGACGTCTGCAAAGCCCGGCCCCTAATTCCTTTAGCCCACCCCGATCATCAAGATTAACGCTGGCTCGCAACTGGTATGGAAGAGGTAACCCGCTCGGTGTCAAGCCCCCGTGACATAAAAAAATAATAGGAATGCCCCGAGACCAAGCATATCCAACTTCAAAATTGATCCAATGCCGCTGAAACGTGTCGTGATCGGCTAACACTAAGAAAATCAGTACACTTGAAAGGGCATTTTCCAATTTTACCAGCCAGTTATCTCCAAAATCGACGCTTTCAGGAGATGAAAAAATAAATACATTATAACCCGGAACTATAATTTCGATAATTTCCTTCATAGAAATTGCCAACGATGAATCCTGTTGGGAATAGCTAATAAACAGAGTAAAATCTGCTCTCTCGGAAGACTGAATGGCTCCCGCGGCTTGATGAACCTGGGAGGTCTTCCCAGAAGGCAACGGTCCGAGTTGACATTCAAGCAAATCAATATCCTGCGGCAGGTGGTTTTCCATGGAATGGCCAATATCGGATGCGACCTGGTTGACACGAACAGCTCCGCCCGCCTGGATTACTACACTGCCAGGAGCCGTTGCCTGGCCCCTTTGAATAATGTTTTTTTTTGCCATGGCACTTCCCCCGCAATACGTCACGCGATGATCACTTTTGCTGCCGAGATGACCCTCATACGGTTTAGCCTATGGTATATTTTATTCTAGTTATATTCAAGATATTTTTTTGATACACGCATGTTTATTTTTCACCAATTGGATATAATATGTTATTTACCTTGGAAATGTAAAAATCTAATTCTTATGTAATACATTAAATGTTATATTATTCAATAATCAGTCCGTATTGTGGCGCGAAAAGCTAACGCAACGTACAATGTTCTTGCTTCAGTCATTATGTCGGCCACCAAGTATCCAGCCGTCCAAACAAGATGGTTAGCCCAAAGGAGGCTGAAACGAAAATTGCTTCCCTCTTGGCTGATGAAGGGGCCTTATTCCAATTCCTATTGACTCGGCAGCGATGGCTGCGTTATATACTTCAAGGTGATAACGGTGACAAACCTGTTATGGTCATTTTTTTTTCGCACCGGCGGACGCAAGATCGACCGACTGCAACTATTGGAACAAATCGATCGCCTTGGCTCCATCAATGCCGCAGCAAAAGCTTTGGGCATTTCCTATAAGGCCGCCTGGGAAACGGTGGCGGACCTTAACAACCTGTCGGAGCAGCCCCTGGTCACTCGCAACAGTGGCGGCGTCGGTGGTGGGGGAACCAGCCTGACCGAGCCTGGCCGTCGTGTCCTGACCTTTTTTCGCGACCTCGAAGGAGAACTTCATACGTTTCTCAACGACGTGAATTCCGGCTCGGACCCATTCAACCGATTCTACCGAGGTCATCAACTCATGAGGAGGTGGATGATGAAAACCAGCGCCCGCAATCAATTCATGGGCATTGTTCAGAAGGTAACCAAAGGAGCGGTCAATGCCGAAGTCACCCTCGACATTGGAGAAAACAATACCCTGGTCGCGATCATCACCAATACCAGCATTGATCATCTGGGGTTGACGCCAGGGGTCGAAGCGTATGCCTTGGTGAAGGCGCCCTGGATCATCGTCACCACCGACGAAGCCTTGAAAAGCAGTGCCCGCAACCGTCTCTGTGGTGTGGTCACCTATTGCGTCGCGGGAGCAGTCAACGGGGAAGTCGTCATCGAGTTGCCCGGGGGGAAATCGGTAACGGCCATCATCACCAATGAAAGCATTCAAAGTCTGGGACTGAAAGCGGGGGTACGCGCCTGCGCCCTGATCAAGGCGTCCCATATCATCCTGGCCGTCAACTCCTGACACGCGCGTCAAGACGCCTCATGAAAGGCCAACCGTGGCCAGCCCGATGGCCTGGAGGATCGGAACCGCTCATGGGAAGGCATTGAGAATGGAGTGATCCCTCCCTGGCCCATCCACAATTTTTCACATGGGGATACCAATGGCTGCCCATTTTTTGACCGTAAACAACGATACCCGCACCAGTCGCATTACAAAGCGATCGCCACACCTCAAATCGTCACCCTGGATTCTGTTCATTTTGCTGCTGATCGCCAATCGGGCCATCGCCAATGAAGTCCAGGTGGCCGTGGCCGCCAATTTCACCGGCCCGGCCAAAATCATCGCTGCCAATTTTGCTCAAGCCACAGGACATCAAGCCGTGCTCTCCTTCGGGGCAACGGGGGGATTTTACGCCCAAATCAAAAATGGCGCCCCCTTCGAAGTCTTCCTGGCCGCCGACTCCGAAACTCCCGCCAAACTGGAACAGGAGGGAGGGATCGTCGCCGGCAGCCGCTTCACCTACGCCATCGGCCAACTCGCCCTATGGTCGGCCAAGCCTGAGGTGGTCGATCCGGACGGCGCCATCCTGAAAATCGGACGCTTCTCCCATGTCGCCATCGCCGACCCCAAACTGGCACCCTATGGGTTGGCCGCGGTCGAATCCCTGACCGCTCTCGGACTCCTCGACGCCGTCAGGCCCAAATTCGTCCAGGCGGAAAATATCGCTCAGGCCTACCAGTTCACCTCATCCGGTAACGCCGACCTGGGTTTCGTGGCCTTGTCTCAGATCATGAAAAACGGCAAACTCACCACTGGCTCTGCCTGGATCGTTCCCGCACCACTCCACAAACCCATCCGACAGGATGCCGTCATCCTCCACCGTGGCAAGGATAACCCCGCCGCTCTCGCCTGGGTGAATCATCTTCGCAGCGAAGGGGCAAAAACTGTCATTGGCTCCTTCGGTTATGGCCTGTAATCCGCCATGCCTGACGCTTCCGACGCCGCGGCCATCTGGCTCACCCTCAAACTGGCGACCCTGACCACACTAGCTCTGCTGGTACTCGGCACCCCTTTGGCATGGTGGTTGGCACATTCCCGTACCTGGTGGAAAGGGCCGATCCGCGCCATAGTGACTCTTCCTCTGGTATTGCCTCCCTCGGTTCTGGGCTTCTATCTACTGCTGACCATGGGACCCGACGGCCTTCTGGGACGCCTGACCCAATCCATGGGCCTGGGACTGCTCCCCTTCACATTCTGGGGCCTGTTGGTGGCCTCCATGATCTATTCCCTCCCTTTCGTCGTCCAGCCCATTGAGCTTGCTTTTGAAGCCATTGGAAACCGCCCCCTGGAAGTCGCCGCGACTTTGGGCGCTTCCCCTCTCGACGCCTTTTTTTCCATTGCTCTTCCCCTGGCCCGACCCGGATTTTATTCGGCGGCGACTCTTGGCTTTGCCCACACGGTAGGAGAATTCGGCGTGGTGTTGATGATTGGTGGCAATATCCCCGAAAAAACCCGTGTCGTCTCAGTCCAGATCTATTCCCACGTCGAGGCTCTGGAATACGCTCAAGCCCATTGGCTGGCGGGTGGCATGATCGCCTTTGCCTTCTTGGTAATGCTGCTGCTTCATACTTTCAGTCCCAACCAGCAACGACTATGACCATCGAAGCACGATTCAAACTTTCCCGTTCCGGATTCACTCTGGACGTCGATTTCCAATTACCTGGGCATGGGGTCACGGTCCTGTTCGGACGCTCCGGATCAGGCAAAACCACCCTGTTACGCGCCATCGCTGGCTTGGTACGGGTTCCCGATGGCCGATTGCACGTTAACGGACAGGTATGGCAGGATGGCCCTGTTTTCCTCCCGACCTACAAACGTCCATTAGGTTATGTTTTCCAAGAATCCAGCTTATTTCCTCACCTGACGGTACAGGGTAACATCGAATTCGGTTGGCGACGCTCTGGCAAAGCCCCCTTTTCTGCTCAGGAACCCATCATCCAATTGCTTGGCATCGAAGGATTGTTGAAACGAAAACCGGAATATCTGTCGGGAGGGGAACGACAGCGCGTCGCTATCGCCCGCGCCCTGATGACCCGACCACGGCTGCTGCTGATGGACGAACCTCTGGCGGCCCTCGACCAGGAGCGAAAAAACGAAATCCTGCCTTACCTCGAACGACTCCACGAAGAGTTGAAAATACCCGTATTGTATGTCAGTCACTCAGCCGAAGAGGTTGCCCGACTCGCCGACTCCATAGTCGTCCTCGAACAAGGCCAGGTGCTGAGTTCAGGATTGTTGTCGGACGTTTTGTCCCGACTGGATCTACCCATACGCATGGGCGAAGACGCGGGCGTTGTGCTGGAGGCATGCGTTACGGCACATGATTCCCAATGGCATCTGGTCAAGGTCGAATTCCCTGGCGGCAGCCTTTGGGTACGCGATACCGGAGTTCCCATGGGGCGCAACGTGCGGGTACGCATATTGGCGCGAGATGTCAGCATTGCTTTGGATCAAATTCACCGCAGCAGCATTCTCAATACATTGCCAGCTCGGGTGACGGCCATGGGCGATGAATCACACCCTGCCCTGTGCCTGGTACGCCTTGATGCCGGAGGCGTCCCCCTGCTGGCACGACTCACCAAACGTTCTGTCGCCACTTTAGCTCTCTCACCCGGAATGCCGGTTTGGGCGCAAATCAAAGCGGTGGCGTTGATCCTGTGATACCGGAATGGCCATTCCCATGGCTCTTGGCCGGTCAGGGGCCGGACCCGTCCCACGAACAGGTCCACCTTGACCCTTCCAAATCATGCCTATAAGGCTTTGTATGTTTGCAATAGACGTTGTTGAGTTTCTCTAAGGTCTTCCGCCGACAAACCGCTGGTTCTGACGACAATTTCTGAAGAACCCCGAGCACCTTTATAAAATCCATATTTTAAGTCGGGGTTGGTAGTAAACATCAGATCGACATCCATGGCACCTGCATCCATTCTGCGGCGAATCTCCGTGCCGGAGTAGGGAAAAAAAATCGTCATATCAAAATCATTGTGAATGACCTTGCCGTGGTGACCGATCAATTTCTGCGCCATGAGAAATTGTAGAAATTGTTCCGTTTCGGCGATGGTCTCACGGGTTTCCCCCGGAAGGCCGAGAATAAAGAAGGCTTTGACGCGAATTCCACGGGCATTGCAGGTCAGGACGTATTGCCGATTTTGGGCCACGGTTGTTTTTTTCATCACCGTGTCCAAAATCCGTTGGGACCCGGTCTCCATGCCGACTCCGGTTTCGATGCAACCCGATTGTTGCAGCATATCGGCGATTTCATTGGTCATGGTTCGAGCGTGACCAAAGCATCGATACAATATGTCATGTTTGACGATTTCCTGGGTGAGATCGTACACCCGCTTTTTGGACAGCGTCATGACATCATCAAAGAACATGACCCCCTGATATCCGGCATTCTTTATATCTTCAATCTGTCGTCCGACATACTCGGGAGTATACATCCGCACCTTGGTTCTGGCATCCTCGCAAAAGGTGCAGGACATGGGGCAACCCTTGGAGGTAAGCAGAGTGGAGGCTCGCACTCCTTGAAAATAAAATTCATAATGATTCAAGAAACTTTTTTCCCGATACGGAATAGGAAACGTATTCATTTGTTTCTCGGTGACAGGGCGCTCCAGCACCCTCTGGGTGCCGGCACGACCGGTCAGGATTTCCTCCAGTGCCAGTTCGCCATCTCCGACGACGATATGATCAAAGGGTTGGCTCCGACATTCCTCAAGATAATGACTCGCATGCGGGCCACCGATGACAACGCAAATTTCCGGTAAAAACTGCCTGCTCAGATGGAGTATATGATAGGCCTGATCCTTTTGCGGAGTCATGCACGAAATACATAGATGACTATAATCGATATATTTTTCTACATGTTCAAAATCAAAATCGATTTCAATGCTCGATTCGATTCCTGATCCTTTCAGATAGGCGTGCAGGGCCATGATGCCCATGGGGGGCATGACTCGGTCAGAATCCAAAAAAGGATCCCGGAGTGATACCAGTAGTGCTTTGGGGGCAAGGGGTGGCGATATCATGGCAGATCAGGTTCTTGGAAGTCTGGAAGTTTCTTTGGCCACGCCATTCACTACTGCAGCATCATTTTTCCGGTTTTCGCGCAACCACCAGAACCGATACCCCGAAAGGGAGGGCCTTGCCGCGGCCAATGACATGCCCTTCCAATTTGAAAAGGGAAAACAAGGCGTTGTTGATCGGTCCGGGAGGAACGGCTCCTGAATCATCTCCCGGGAACAGGTGCAACCATCGTTTCATGAGACGAATAACGAAAATGGGAACAAACAAAAACATATTAAAATAGGTAGAAAAATGCACCTCGAGGCCTGCCGCCGTCAGGCTGGAAACGAGTTGGGAGGCGGTGTAACGCCGATGGTGATGGGACATCACATCGTGGCTGGACCAAAGAAAGTCGAATGCCGGGGCGGTAATCACCAGCCACCCTCCAGGAAGCATTCGTCGAGAAAGGGCGGCAATGGCTTCACGGTCCGATTTGATTTCGGCAAGAACATCCAGAAGGGTGATCAGGTGAAACCTCTGATCGGCAAAAGGGATGGTTCCGGGGAGAGAACCATGAGCCACGATGACATCGGATTTCTTGCGCACGGTTTGCAGGGCAAACTCATTGTTATCCATGCCCCAAACCTGGCCGAATTCAGACAATACCGGCAGATTGGCTCCGGTTCCACAACCCACATCGAGAATCTGCGGATGATCCGGCAATGCCAGGGTGGAAATAAGCCGCAGCAAAATGGCCCTTCTGCCACGGAACCACCAGTGGCGGTCTTGAACCTCGGCCATGGTCACATAGTTTTGATGGTCCATGGGGCCTTAGGGATCCTTGATCCAGGGAGAACGTTTATAAAGAGGCAACAGGTAGAGATTGGAGAAGGTATTATAGGTCCAGCAGAGGCAGCGGTTGTTTTTGGAACGCAATTTTTTTTGATAATCACAGGTTTCCAGGCTGCGCCATATTTCCAAGATCGATTTTTCGCGAATATTGCCCAATACATAATGGCCAGGACAGCTGCCGACGGCACCGTAAGGGCTGATTTCAAGAAAAAATGAAGAGAGGAACAGGCAACGAAATCCGCCTGAATCGAACAATTCGAACGGATGAAAAATGAAATCGGCCATGCGTTGATAGTAGGGCGAGCGAAAGGTGGGCCAACGATTGGCCAGTTCCGTCATAACGGCACGGAAATCGGCCTCATCTTCCGGTTGGAACAATAAAGAATCTTCCCCCGCCTTGATCTGATGGACCAGATTGTCCTGAATTGGTTGAAATTCCACCGTATCCGCCAGGGGCTGAAAGGTATCCACCCATTGGGGAATTTCGCGAAAATTTTTTCTGGACAAGACCGCCTTGACCACCAGCTTGGGAGTTTTCCCGCGCCCACGGAGCCTGCGGATCGATTCGATCCCGGCCATGGATTTTTGGAAGGATCCGGGTACCCCACGAATGTAATCATGTTCTTCGGGGCGAAAGCTGTCCATGCTAATGGAGATGGAGTCGAGCTTGATGGCAACCAACTCTTCGGCAAAGCGGGGCAGCAGAACACCATTGGTGCATAGGTTAACCCGTTTTCCCCCATTTTTAAGATTGCGAAGAATTTCCCTGATCTTGGGCAGCATCAGAGGCTCTCCACCGGAGATGGTCACCCCAAAGGCGTCGGTGGCCAACATTTGCTCCACCAATTGCAGCTGTTCGCTATCGTTGAGTTCCCGGGCAAGATCTTCCTTGGAGGTGCGCGACCACACCCAGTCACAGTGGAGACATTTGCGATTGCAACCGTAGGTGGTAATCCAAAGAATGTAGAAAGGAGAGCCATAATTCGGTCTTTGGGTCATCAGGCTCAAAAAATTTCCCCAGGCCGAGCGCATCATGCGGGGAAGATTGCTCAGGGTGAGCAGTTCGGCCATGCTTTTGAGAGACATAGATCCCTCCCTTCGGTCCCAGGCGTTGAGCTGATTCAGAGGCTCTTGGGGGAATTATTTGCCCTGTTGAAGAAATGCAAGCACGATCCTGGCCATTTCCTCGATCCGCTGCGGCGGAATCGTTGGATGAACTGGCAAAAAGTGGACCTCCTGTACCGCTTGTTGGGCGTAGGGAGTTGGACGGGCAATATCGGCAAAGATGGGCAGAGTGCTGCAGCAGGGGAGCAAGGTGGTGGTCAGGTCCACGCCCCTCAAAGCCATGAATCGACGAAATTTCGCCCCCTCGGGAGCCCGGAACGGAAAGCGCCAGTAGACATTGTATGAACCCGGCAGCAGCTTTACAAGTCGTTCAGGGACCACCTGCCCCAGGTGATCCAGGAGAATCTGGGCATTGCGACGCCGTCGTTGATCCCAATCGTCAATGCGCGACAGGCATTTCAATCCCAGGCCTGCCTGGAGAGATGTGAACCGCCACAACCATTGGGGCGGCAATTCCTGCAGACGCCATACGTTGGGATTGTCGGTTTGCAATTTACGGATGGTCTCCGGGCTGCGCTGCCCAAGCCAACGAATGACCGGAAACGTGGACCACGAAAACAACAAGGGATGAGTGGCCAGATTGACGATCAGGTTACGGATCAGGATGGTCGCCAGATGGCGTTTGTTGACCTGAGGAAGTCTCCTGGCTTGCTGCCGGACCTGGGCGATCAGTTGAGAGTCCTTGGCAATCACCATCCCTCCATACCCGGTCGAGACGGTTTTCAAGGAAGAGAGGGAAAAAAAACCTGCGTCGCCAAACGTTCCCAATTTTTTTCCATCCCATGCCGCATTGAAGGCATGCGAACAATCCTCAAGTAAAACAAGACTATGCCGATGACACACCCTCTGGATGGCGTCCATGTCGGTGGCCAAACCGAACAGATGCGTGACCAGGACGACGCGGGTATAAGGTGTCACCGCCTGTTCCAGGCGCTGAGGATCCATTTGATAAGTCAAGGGATCAATGTCCACGAATACCGGCTTGAGGCCGGCGATGAGCAGGACATTGACAATGTCGTGGATGGTGACGGGCGTCATGACGATTTCACTGCCGGCGGGCAAGCGAAGCGCCATGACCAAATGGTACAGGGCCATTCTGGCATAGGGCTCTGCCACCGCCTGCTCGACCCCCATCATATCGGCAAAGGCACGCTCGAAGGCATCTACCTGATGTTCGACATTTTCGGCAGCGGTCGCCAAATTGGCGAGCCCGGCGATGATCTCAGGCAGCTGCAGATAGATCCGAGTACGGGGAATCCTGTCGTACCAAGGCAGGGTGGTCATGGACCATGACTCCGCAGGTCACTTATCCCTTTGAGGTGAATACAAACACACCATCCCAATCTGCGGGCGGCGGATTGTCCAGATATTCCTTGCAACGTTCAACATAGGTGGAACTCGGACCGTCGTCGGGGATGACGGCCAGAGCCTTTTCAAACAACCCGATGGCCTCTTTGTATTGCCGCGCCCGATAGCGTTCCAGACCAGCATTATAGTGTTGCAGAAGCTCAGCCAGTTTTCCGGTCACCTCTCCTTTTTTGCCCAGGAGTTGATAGATGGTCACCGGTTCCTTTTTGCCGATCACCCGCACTGTATCCAGAACCCGGCAGTCGATATCGTCCTTGGCCAGGTTGTAGGTGGTGTCGGATATCATGGTATCGGAAGCGTAAAACTTGTTGGCCCCTTCCAGCCGCGAGGCCAGATTGACCGCGTCGCCCATGATGGTGTAGTCCATACGCTGCTTGGAACCCATGTTGCCCACCACCATGGGTCCCGAATTGATTCCCATGCGGACCCGTAGTTGAGACTTGCCCTCCTTGGCCAGCCGTTCGCGCATTTTCACCATGTATTGTTGCATTTCGATGGCCGCATGGCAGCACATGGTGGCATGTTTGGGTTGATCCAGGGGCGCCCCCCAGAAAGCGATGATGGCATCACCTTCAAACTTGTCTACCGTACCGTCGAACCTGGCGATAATTTCGCACATGGCAGTCAGATAGTCATTCAGCAACAGCACCAATTCCGATGGCGTCAATTTTTCCGAAATGGAAGAAAACCCGGCCACGTCGGAAAAAAAGGCAGTCATGACCCGTTCTTCACCGCCCAATCTGAGTTTGGAGGGGTCCTTGACCAGGATCTCGACGACGTGGGGTGACAGATATTGCCCAAATGCTCCTTTGATCATCTTCTTCTGACTCATTTCCAAAAGATAATAGCGGGTGTTGATAACCGAAAAGCTCAAAATGGCCGCCACCAGACCATAAGACATAGAAAAAACCATACCCAGTTTGACATAGGACACGGTCAACCCGAGACTCCAGACGAAAACGATCGCGAGCGCCAATAGAACACGTAAGGTCGGGTGTTTGATGACCCCCAATACCATCATACCCGCCATCAAGACCAGAGCCACGATAGTCTCCTGGCCAATGGTTGCCGGCCGCAATGTCCCACCCTTCAGCATGGTTTGGATGGCATCGGCGATGATTTCCACGCCGTAGACCATTCCCACGGGAGTGTCGAACCAGTCATGGGAAACTTCCGAGGTGTCCCCAAGCAAAACAATTTTATCTTTGACAGCAAAGCCTAATTCATAGAGATCTTCTTCGCTTTTGCCTTCAATTTTCAAAAAATCCAAGGCCGAAAATCCGGCCGATTGACTTAAGAAACGGCTACCTGGCGGAAGGACTGGAAAATCGATGTGAATGTTGTTTGCATGGTCGAGTGGTACGCTCAGACCGGGACCAAACCGTAGTACCCCTGGCCCAAGTTCAGGTTCAACCCCCAGGTACATCGCCAAGGCTTTAACAGCATAAGGCCAAGTCTTGGCTTTAGAGGCGATTTCTGGATACACCCTTAAACGGGATAAGCTTGTCACGACACTGCTTTGTGAACCAATATTGGTGTAACCATTCTGGGAAACGGCTGCCAACTCCGCCGTGGGCGGGTTGAGGCGTTCGAAGGTCCCATTGCGGATATCCGCCTGGGAGACCAGCAATACCGGGCCTCCCTTTTTGAAGGAGTCGGCCGTCGGTTTGTCCTCATTGTATGAGCTGGGAAAATCCATCAACAGGTCGATGGCGATCACCCGGGCTCCCAATGTTTTCAAATTTTCGGCAATCTTGCCAATATCGGTCCGGCGCAGTGGAAAACTTTTATATTCCTTAAAAAAGGCCTCGTCGGTGTTGATCAGTACGATCTTGTCCTTGGGAAACGCCATCAACTGCTGATCGCCATAATTTTGCCGAAACAGGTGCCGCAGGGAGATGGTTTGTTCCTCCAGAAGCGAAAAGACTTCAAAATAACCTGCCGGAATCGCCAGCAGAAAAAACAGAATGGTGGCAAGGATATCATAACGTTGTAAAATCTTGTTCATGATTCTGAAGATTCTCCCCACGGAATTTGGCGCCGAACTTGGACTGAGGACGGTTGGCCCAAGTGCGACAATCGACGGCTGGCAACTTGTTTGGGCATGTCAAATGGATGCCTGTCGAATAAGTGAATGATAGGCAGATGTCACTATTCTATCATTTTTCTCACACTTCGGTATAACCGGAATTATTTCGAAAGGAAAAGGCGTGGGGAAGACCTCCCCACGCCGTGCAATCAGTGCTACCATGCAGGTTCAGTTGCCGGCAGACTTGTTATATTGCAATGCCGCCTCTTTTTTCAGCTCGTTCAGCTTGAGGTCGTGATAGGTTTTGATCAGAAGCGGAAACATTTCGGTGTCACCCGGGTTTTCCTTGAAATATTTCCTGTACATGTCCATGGCAGCAACGGTCAGCCCCTTTTCGTCAAGAAAATTGGCGATCAGGAAGTCGTCGCCCGGAGTGGCGGCCTTGATTTCGGCAAGCTTCTTATTGAACTCGTCCAGTGCCGATCCTGCCAGCCAAGTCAAAGAGCGGTCGCCGTTGGGGACAAAGACGGCAGCGCCATCCTTCATGACTTCTACCCGATATTTGTGAACACCGGGGGTCAGCCCGGTCACCTTGTAGCGAATCATCTCATCCTTGCTGGCCGCCACATCCACCGTCTTATCGTCAATAATCAGCCGATAGGAAAATTCAGGCCCGACATTGGACCATACCAAGTCAGGATGCGCCTCGGAGAGGGTGACCTCACGGATGGTGGCGAGTTTTTGATCGGTTTCCTTTTTGTCGACGCTACGGCGTACAGTCGTATAGCGTTGCGCCTCTTCGAAACGTTGGTTCATGCTCGACAATACATCACCACCCGCCTTTTGCGGCTCGGAAAGTTTGCCGGAAATCACCTTGATGGCGGCAGCGGTAATTTCCACCTCGGTGTTGGCCGCCATCGTCTGGCTGGTGCTGTTGGCTTGATTGATGATGACTACCGAACCATCCGCCCCGGTACGCGCCTTGGTGCCGTCGAAGATGAACTTGTTGGATGTGACTTTCTTCCATTCGTTGTCCTTGTTAACTTCAACGGTTCCCTTGACCTGGGTCAGCATCGCCACGGGTGGAGCGAGCGCCAAGGCCTGATTGGCCAATCCTAGGACAAAAATGGCCATCAGCAAGACATTGAGCTTGATCCATTGCAATTTCATGATCCTTCTCCCTTTGTGATGGTAATAGCATGTACTCTGCTGCCCTTGGGGCATGCTCGTTTTTTAAGCGTATAGTTGCGGTACGCCGCGGGCTATGTGTGGATGCCGGTGAGTACCCGATTGGCTCTTGATAGTTCGCCTGTCCTGGGGTGAAAAAAAAATTACTTTCCAATCAACATAAAAGCGGACCAGATATAAGGGTTGTTCCATTCGGAGCTGTGCAACATTTCCAATTGCGAATCACGCATGGCTTCGTCAACCGCTTGGCCGGCAGTCAAACGACCGTATACCTTGGTCATCAGATTTTGTGTTCCGGCATCGCTCACTTCCCACAAGGATGCGATCAGGGATTTGACTCCTGCCTCCATGAACGCTCGCCTGAGACCGTAAACTCCTTCCCCTTCATGGATTTCCCCGAGTCCTGTTTCGCAGGCACTGAGGACGGCCAACTGCGTTCCGGTCAGGTTGAGACCCAAAACTTCAAGTGCCGTAAGAACACCGTCATTGACCGTATCCAGTTCGCCAAGGTATTGGGCATTGGCGTTGATCCCCGCAAAGGCCAAACCCGATCGTAACAATGGGTTATCTCCGGGAGGGGGCAGTTGGCCTTCGGCACCTCTTTGCAGCTTCAGCAGTCTTTTCCTGAGATTGTCGTCCGGCTTGAGGAAAAAGCCATGGGTGGCGATATGGATCATCCGCGGCGGGGATGACAGCCCCTGAACCTGCCTTTCCTGGGCATCGTTTTGGGTGAAGATTGTACTGGCTTGTCCTTTCTCCTTGATGGTATCGGTAATCAATTTACCTTCTTTCTCGGCACCGGGCAGCGGGTCAAAATGCAATCCGCGCATGCCACTTCCCGCGCCCCGCAATCCCTGTTGCACCGCTGCCGCCCGTTTTTGACTGACCTGGGCCAACTGACCAGGATCGACCACCTTCTTGGAATCGTAATCGGGGCCGGCGATTACCAGCATTTCCCCGGTGGCGGCAGGAATAGCGGTGGGCAGCATATCACGACTTGATGTGAGAATGTGTAGTTTTATCTTTTCGATAAGGAACTTTTTTTCAGGATCCACCAGGGCGTTGAACGGCAAAATGTTTAGAATTCCATCAGGAACCAAGTAGATGTCATCCTTTTGCCCCAAAGAGTCGGCAAAGGGTTTCCAAACCAAGTTGTAAACCTTTTGACCAAACTCCTTGACCTCGGCAGGATCCGCTTCCTCATCCTGAATCTTCGCGCGATAGTCCACGACCGCCTTTTGCACCTCGTCCAGATTGGGGTAGACCACATTGCTGAACTTCGGTTTCCCTCCCTCTACAACCATAGTACTGGCCATCAGTTTGGCAGTACCTTCCTGGTTGAAGATCAAAAAATCGACCAGGGCCGACTTGGAAGGAAGGCTGGAGACCACCTGATCGGTGTCGTACAAAAGCGTGGTATAGCGATAGTGCAGGCTGGCTTGTCCCAACTGGCGTTCGATTTCGTTGACCTTGTCTTCCAGATCGTGGATGGACCCAAGGTAGTTGTTGGGGGCCTCCGGGTTGGGGCCTGCCAGGGTCAGGGCGGCCAATTCCTTACGCGCTGCTGTCAACTGTTGGGTCAGAGCGGTCAGCTTGGGGTCTTTGGCAATCTGACTGACCTGCTGGATTTCGGAAGTGATCCGCAGCAGCAGACCTTTGCGCTGCAAGCTGGCATCGATGGCCTCCTTGCCTGCCTTTTCCGGCGACAGATGGGTTAACAGGGCCAGGTAGTCGTTGAACTCTGGTGCATGCAAACGAATATAACCTTCACGCGCATTTTCATCCGCCACCCAGAGCATGCGATTAAAAAAATAGTTGCGCCGCTCAAAGCCTTCATGCCGCAGAGGAAAGGCCTCCTGATGATCCCCGGCATCTTCCATGGTTTTGGCCAGGGCATTCAAGGTCTCGAAGGTGTAGGGATGCTGCTTGCCAAGCACCTCTTCGTCGAGAGCCAAAGTCATTTTCAACAAATCTCTTGCCTCTTTGGTTTTTTTCTGGGTTTGATAATAGATGGCCAGATCAAGCATGGTGCGCAAAACATCCGGATGCTTGGGACCAAGAGCCTCCTTGCGCAAGGCGAGTGCCCGCAAGAACAAGGTTTCCGCCTCCTTGAGGTGACCCGCCCGGTGTTCAGCCCGGGCAAGATTGTTCATAGCTTTTAATGTTTTTTGATGTTTCTCTCCCAGCTCTCCCATCCAAACCGATAACACTTTCTGGAAGCCTTCGGCAGCCGTTTTATAGTCGCCTTTCAGCATGCGTAAATAGGCCAGATTGTTGACCATGGCCACGGTGTCGGGATGAGTGGAGCCGAGCTTGGTTTCCGCAAGAGCGATGGTGCTGTTGTACAAACCTTCCGCTTTGTCAAAAAGCCCCTGGCTTTCATACAGCAAGGCGAGATTGTTCATGTTGACCAGGGTCGTGGGGTGGTCTTTCCCCAAAGCTTTTTCCGATACCTGCCACGCCTTGCGAAACATCGGCTCTGCCTGATCGTACAGTCCTTCTTCCTCCAGGGTCATGGCCAGGTTGTTCATCAAGGTGATGGTCGCTGGGTGTTCGGCCCCGAGGACCTTTTCAAAGCCCTCCAGGGCTTGGCGATAGTTTTTTTCCGCCTCGACAAAATTACCCATGCGCCGATTCAGACCGGCCAGGTTGTTCAAGGTCGTCAGAGGATTGGGATGGTCCTTGCCAAGGGTTTTGGTTTCATGTTCCAAAATTTCTTTTGTCAGTTGGATGGCTTCGTCAAAGTGTCCCAGCTCTTCATGGACCTTGGCCAGGATCGACTTGGCATTCATCCGTACTTCGATCATGTCATCGGCATTGCATTTCTTCAGCAGCTCTTCGAGTTGGGACTGAGCCTCCTTGAAGCGTCCACGCATGCGCATCAATTCCGCCTGATCGGTCAGCGTGGATAAAATATCGGCGTGGTTCTCAGGCAATGCCTCCTTTTGAATGGCAAGTGCCAGTTTGAAGCTTGATTCTGAATCTTCATACCGACCCATGGCGCTTTCCAAAACCGCCAATCGACCAAAACACCAACCGGTCTCAGGATTTTTCTTGCCGGCTGTTTGGACGAATTCATCGCAGGTCTTTTTAATGAGAGGATGAGCCTTGTCATAGATTCCCTGGTTTTGCAGATCAATCCCCTGGTTCAGTTTTGCAGACAGTTGGGCTAGCGGAGATGGCGTTTCCTTGGCCGGGGCCGTGGTGTCCGAGCTGGTCGGTTGAGGAGGTGCCTTCGCCTCTCCCTTTCCGTCCTTTTTGGCCTGAGCCAGCTGTTGCTGCAACAACTCAATTTGTTTTTGATCCGGACTTTTTGCCTTGGATGCCAATTCCAAGGCTCGCTCCAATAGACGGATTCCGTCAGGGTGGCCACTCTGGGCCGCCAGGCTGTACCATTTAGCGGCTTCGACCGGATCGCCGGCAACCCCACGTCCGGTATCATACAAAATTCCTAGATGTTTTCTCGCACCGGAATGCCCTTGATCCGCCGCCTTGCGAAACCACTCCTCCGCCTTGATAATATCTTTGTCCTGGTCAGCTCCCATGTACAGCAAAACCCCCAGGCTTGCCTGCGCCTCGGCGTGGTTTTTGAGCGCCGCCTTTTCGAACCAAAGCTTGGCCCGTACTGCATCAGGCTTTTGATTTTTTCCATCTCCGAGATAATAAAAATTTCCAAGCTTGAACTCGGCGTCAGGATTGCCCGTGGCTGCGGCCTTTTGCAACGCTTCCACATCCACCGACCCACTTTCTGCCGGCGTAGTGGCCGCATAGACCGGACGGTACGATAGTCCAAGCATTAGTGTTGTTGTCAACACGAAAACAAACAATCTGGGAATGAGGTATCGGTATTGGGCGGTCATGTGTGTCTAATGTCGTGGGAAGGGGGGCAAAAGGACACCAACTTGGTCTTGTTCATAGAAGCAATAGCATCGTCACCGGTCAAATCTTTATTGATTGAATATGTTCCCTACTTGGTCTGAAGAGGGATCCGGCTCCTTCCTTTCCATCCCGATGGCATCGGGGGTGGGGAGAGAATCGATATTTCGCAACAGTAATCCTTTCTATCACAGCGGACTATTGGTTGAATGTCAACTAAAATCCATCTGTTGGGCTAACACCCCATCTTTTTTATCCAAGCTGCTGAATCAAAAAAACACTTTACACTAATTTACATTATGTGACGTGGTGTTCATTGTCTGGTCGATTCTCCCCATGGCCTGCGCTCGCTAGGTGCTGAACAGGAGTACTGATCGATCATGCATTCTCGAACGGTGGAGGGCCGATCATAATCCAATTTCCTCATCCCCTGGCCCCACCTCCTCTGTCAGGTACAAATCTCTGGGAGATGAACTGAATATATTCCAGAATCCCGGGGGACCCACATCTTCCGTTGCCAAAGTCGTTGACCTGATATTGCCATTTATTAATTGTATTTTTTATATTTGGCTTACGCACGGTCACCCGACAATAAATACAGTGGGTATTTTCAATAGGTTTCGACCGTGGTAAGGTAAACAAGCGTCAACTGCCAAATTGGCGATTACGGTGGCAGGCGTTGTTTGGTTCAGGTGACGCCAACCTTGGAGCCGGGCGATGAAAGCTATTCCTGAGTGGCTCTGGCCTCATTAATAGTTCGCTAGCTGGAGAAGGATAGAAGCGATGGCCAAAGAATCCATAAAAAAAATCAACATCCAGGATCTTAAACCAGGGATGTACGTCGCTGATTTCAATCTGGACTGGAATGATCGCGGATCACATGATCCCAACTTTCAAAAATTTCTCCAACCGAGATTGATTCGCACCGATGCTGAAGTTGAATCGGCTATGGCACGCGGAATCAAGGAAATCTTCATCGATGTCGCCAAGGGAGCGGAAGCGGATGGTATCACCCTGAACGAAATCGAGAAAGCCCTGTCGGTACAGCTGATGGAACTGGACGACGACGCAGAACTTGCTGCAAACAAAGTATCGATCAAACCTTTCGAAGAGGAAATATCCGGGGCAGCCGAGGTGAAAACCCAGGCTCGACGCATCGTCGGCGATGTCCTGGCCGATGCCCGTCTCGGCAAACAAGTCGCCCTCGGGCCGGTACAAGACGCCGTCATGGGCATGGCTGATTCGATGTTCCGTAATCCCGATGCCATTTTAAGTCTCAGTCTGATCAAAAAACGTGACGAGTATACATTCATGCACTCGGTCAATGTCGGGGTGTTTCTGATGTCTTTCTGCCGCGCCCTGGAAATGCCGGAGGAAATTATTCTCAGGGTGGGCGTCGGCGGCATGCTGCATGACATCGGCAAAATGAAAACTCCAGAAAACGTTCTCAACAAGGCGGGTAAGCTGACCGACGAAGAATTTTTTCTGATGAAGGAACATGTCACCTATAGCCGTAAAATCTTGGAACAAACCCCAGGAATCGAGGAAGTCAGTGTGTTTGTCGCCAGTCAGCATCACGAACGTTTTGATGGCTCTGGATATCCTAACGGCCTTAAAAGTGATCAGATCAACGAATTTGGTCAAATGGCTGCCATCGTCGATGTATATGATGCCATTACCTCCGACCGAGTTTACCACAAAGGCAATCCACCGCACGTCGCCCTCAAACGCATGCTGGATTGGTCAAAATTTCATTTTAATCCTCTGTTATACCAACGATTTGTCCAATGCGTGGGCATCTACCCCATCGGAACCTTGGTCCGATTGGAAAATGGTCTGGTTGGTGTCGTGTTGCGATCAAATATCGAAAGTCTGCTTCATCCTGTCATCAAGGTCATTATCGATGCCAAATCGGGAAAAAAATTAATTCCAAAAGAAATCAACCTCATGGACTATTCCAAAGATTCGTCCAAAGGCTTTCGTATCATCAATGCCGAGCCGAGTGACAAATGGAAGGTCGACCCGGCACAATTCATGCCCAAACCAGAACTTTACCAATCATGACCGTGTCATCATCCCCCCCCGAAACTTAAACGGATCGGCCTGAAGAGGAATCCGCCCTATCCCAAATCCCGCTTTTCAATCTGCAGAATGTCAACTGACTTGGGTTGCACGAGGAGAGTCGTGTTCACCATTCCATGAAGGCTTGTCAACGTATCATTCATTGGTGGCCATGGTTTGCCAAACAGATACCAGCGGCGGTATTGTACGCGTGGAGAGTCGTCTTCATAGGAACTTCATCTTTATGGTGTCAGCCGGAGTTGTCCTAAGGGGTTTGGGCAAGACTCACAATGGCCGCTAGGACAACCGGTCGCCCATGGGTTAAAATCTCACTCAGGTAACGTTGATCATCATGACCGCAGCCATCCATTCCGAAAAATTTTTAATTCTCGATTACGGGTCGCAATATACCCAAATCATCGCCCGCCGGGTTCGGGAGAGTGGGAGCTATTGTGAAATTCATCCCTGGTCCATGGAGGGGGTGGCGATTCGCAGGTTCCAACCCATGGGGATCATCCTTTCGGGCGGACACCGTTCGGTCTATGACGTGGGAGCACCCGATCTCCATCCAGCGATTTTAGAGCTGGGGGTTCCGGTTTTAGGGATATGCTATGGCATGCATCTTCTGGCCAGAGCCCGCGGGGGCCAGGTTCATCCTTCGAAGAAACGGGAATACGGCGCTGCCCTCATCCAGCCCGTCCCAGGTGGGACATATCGCTCCCCTCTCCTATCGGATTGGCTGGCTGACGATCGGCAGGTGTGGATGAGCCATGGGGATCATGTATCGTCCCTTCCCGATGGCTTTGTGGCCACCTCCATGAGCCAGAGCGGATTGGTGGCGGCCATGGAATCATTGACGCAACCCGTTTTTGGTGTTCAGTTCCATCCCGAAGTCGATCACACCGATAAAGGCGCTGTTTTGATTGATCGCTTTGTGAGGCAGGTGTGCGGTGCCCATGGTTTATGGACTGCAAGTGGTTTTATTGATTATGAAATAGCCGCAATTCGTTCAACAGTCGGTGCCGATCATGTCGTTTTGGGATTGTCGGGAGGGGTGGATTCCGCCGTGACCGCCGCCTTGGCCCATCGGGCGTTGGGGGAACAACTGACCTGCATCTTCGTGGACAATGGGCTGTTACGCCTTCACGAGGGCGAGCAGGTGATGGCCACTTTTGCCCGTCACATGGGGGTGAAAGTCTTGAATGTCCAGGCTCAAGAACGATTTCTTGAACGTTTGGTCGGGGTGGTGGATCCGGAAAAAAAACGCCGCATCATCGGTCATACCTTTATCGAGGTGTTTGAAGAACAAGCACGCCAAATTGAAAAAGTGCGTTGGCTGGGCCAGGGAACCATCTATCCCGATGTCATAGAATCGGCCGGAGGTAAAACCGGTGTGGCCACCAATATCAAATCTCATCATAATGTGGGAGGATTGCCGGAACGGATGGGTTTGAAATTGTTGGAACCGCTGCGGGAATTATTCAAAGATGAAGTGCGGCGAGTGGGACTGGCGCTCGGTCTGCCGAAGGAGATCATTTTTCGACATCCCTTTCCGGGACCGGGTTTGGGCGTGCGTATTTTGGGAGAGGTTAGAAAAGATTTCGCTGGACTGTTGCGTCAGGCCGATCATATCTACATGGAGGAACTTCAAAGCTCGGGGCACTATGACAAGATCGCTCAGGCCTTTGCCGTTTTTTTACCAGTGAAAAGTGTGGGGGTGATGGGTGATGGACGAACCTACGAGTACGTGGTGGCTCTGCGGGCCGTAACCACCCGCGATTACATGACCGCCGATTGGTATCCCATGCCCACGGAGCTATTAAAAAAAATATCCAATCGTATCATCAACGAAGTGCAAGGAATCAATCGTGTAACCTACGATATTACCTCAAAGCCTCCAGGAACCATCGAGTGGGAATGACCATCATCGATGAACGGTTGAGTCGGGAAAGAAAATGTGAGACCGGGGAGCCCATCAAGGCGTACCCCGGTCGGATCCGCTGACATTTCATGACTTTTTCATTTGCGCTGGAGATCGATCCTGGTTTCCTACGATTGCGTTTGGCTGCTCGCAGTCAAGGTTTTACGTAGCGGATAGCTGGAGTGGAACGCCTGCTTGAATTGATTCACCAGGCGGCGGGTACGTTTATGCTCCAACAACTCTTCCTTGAACAAACTTTTAAACTTACGCAGTTCCGCCTCATATTCCTGCACCTTCGACCTCATCCTGTTGTGGTCATTCTGGTACTCACAAGACTCCCGCACCTGATTGATCAACACTCGAATTCGATTCCTCAGAATGGTTTCATGGATAGGCTTGGTCATGAAATCGAACACACCCAGATCGAAAGCCCAATCGATTATTTCACAATCCTCCAACGAGGTGACCATGATCACCGGGATGTGCCTGGTGTTGGCATGCTGACTCAAAGCTTCACAGGCAGCAAACCCATCGACATTGGGCATAAGCGCTTCGAGTATCACCAGATCCGGGACGTTTTCGCTCAATATCTGATCCAAATGTTCGCAAGTATCACTCTCGATGACATCAAAGCCGTCAATACTGAGAAGTTGACTTAATCTCTGCCGAAAATCGGCATCGACATCAACCACCAAAATCCGGCCAGCACCTCCTGGGGCGATGCGGCATTGACCTTTTAAATCAATATCTTTACACATGTTGCGCATTGTGATTTTTTCCTTCCTCGATGTCAGTGCCATTCAGGCTCCTTAGGGATTTCATTAATTGTCCGACAAATGTCAGACATGCAATGTCAATGCCAGTAATTTCGTTAATTTCCGAAGACACGTATTTCTTGGCTGTGGCCCCATTGTCGGCTCCACAACGACACTTCGTTGTCTAAGCGGCCGTCATACAATTGTCGGACAGTAGCCAGTTGTATGACGGCATAAGATCATCTGTGATGGCAATCCATGCATAAGCACCGATTTCACCGCCGTTGACTCATGGCGACGGAGAAAATATTTTTTTGATTAAAGTACATTATGAACTAGGGATCACGATTTTTCCGCACATGAAGGTCGTTTGGCATTAATTTTTCAGTCATGGAAAGATGACCGTTCAGAATTCCAATAATGACCATTCCAAGGGAGACTGTCTCATGAAAATTCGGTGTGAGGGTTCGTTATCCCAATCATCCACCCGCCCCTGGACCATCCGTGATATCGCCGATGATACCCGCCGTTCGGTGATTCGGGCGGCGCGGAGGGAAGGGATGACCATATCTCAGTGGGTGAATCGAGTGTTGGACGAACAGGCCAATCAGGCATTGAGCCCTGGACAACCCATGAAAGGTTGTACAGCGATGCCTATAAATATATTGGACGAATTGCTCGCCTTGAATCGTCGCGTGGAAAAGGTGGAACGGCAAAAGGTGACGGACCGGTGATAGATACCCGGAAAGTTTGTACCATCGAAAAGGATGGCGAGGAGGAAAATCCTTCCTCTTAGAAAGCTCTGGACAACAGATCATAAGACAATATATTGATAAATATACATAATATTACAATATGAAAATGGCTTGGAATTTGCGATAGTCAGGATTGTGCAACGCTCTGTTCCAGTTTTATCAAGAGTTCGATTGTCCTTGAGACGATCAGAAATCCACGGAGAACCGCGGAATGGAAATAATTTCCATTTCAGGCTATAAGGGCTTGAGTGACAACTCCTGGGAGTAGAACATGGTCGGTGATTATCCAAACAACAAAATCGTCAATCTGGAAGAATTGGGACAACAGGCCCAACGATACCGTTCCGAAGGATTGAGTGTCGTGCTGTGTCACGGCACCTTTGACCTGATTCACCCAGGCCATATAAGACATTTGGCCAAGTCGAGAGAGTTCGGAGATCGACTGCTGGTCACCATCACTGCCGATCGGTTTATAAAAAAGGGACCAGGCAGACCCGTATTTTCCGCGGCATTACGCGCCGAAAGCCTGGCGGCACTGGCGGTAGTCGATGGGGTGGCCATCGTTGAGGATGTGACCGCCATACCGGCCATCCGTGCCGTACGTCCCCGGGTCTATGCCAAGGGAAGCGATTATGTCGATCCCAAAGGCGATGTGACCGGAAACATCGGTCGGGAACAAGCCGCGGTTCATGAAGTCGGTGGGGAGATTCGGTTTACCGATGGCGTCACCTTCTCCTCCAGCCGTCTGATCAATCAACACTTGGATATCTTTACCCCCGAAACCCAGGCTTATCTGAATGATCTAAAAAACGCCTACAACGAAAAAACGATTCTTGAGTCCATTCGCGGCCTGGGACATCGAAGAATCCTGGTGATTGGCGAGGCCATTATCGACGAATATTGTTCCACCATCCCCCTCGGATTGACCGGCAAAAGCAATACCGTCCTGGCCTGTCGCTATATCGAAACCGAACAATTCGCCGGGGGATCGCTGGCCGTCGCCAATCATCTGGCGGGGTTTGTTTCTCACGTTGGACTGGTGGCGGGGATTGGCCGCGATGAGCGACAGAACAGTTTCATGAAAAAAGCGTTGGCCGATAACGTCAATGAAAATTTCTTTTATTATGATACCGCCCCCACCTTGGTCAAACGTCGTTTCGTCGACTCGGATATTGTCAAATTGTTCGAGGTCTATTACCAGGATCCCAATCCCCTGACTCCAAGATTTGAAGCCGAAGTATGCCAGTGGATCGCCGAGAACGCCGGAAACTACGACGCCGTCATTGTGGCCGATTATGGTAACGGATTGATTTCACCAGCCATGGTGGAAATGATATGCCGGCACGCCCGTTTCCTGGCGGTCAATACTCAAATCAACAGCGGCAATCATTGTCACCATGTGATCAATCGATATCCCCGTGCCGATTTCATTTCCCTCAACGAGTGCGAAGTCCGTCTGGCGACACACAACCGTCATGCCCCCATGGAAAAATTAGCCAAGGACATCGCCCAACGCCTTTCGGCCCGATGGATTGCCGTCACTCGCGGAATGAAAGGGGCGGTATTACTGGATCTGACGTCGGGTCGCACCCACGACGCACCGCCTCTTTCTACCAGGGTGGTGGATCGTATCGGCGCCGGTGATGCCTTTCTAGCCCTGACGGGGTTGTGCCTGGCAGGCGGCCTGCCGCCTGAGGTGGCATTGTTTGTCGGTTCCACCGCGGCAGCCATTGATGTCCAGATTGTCTGTAACCGCGAGTCCATTCACCCGATATCGTTGTATAAATACATAACGACCTTGATGAAATAAAGGCTGACCCACGGCCTGAATCAGACACGAATCGGCCCCAACCCCTTGTCGTCTCTCAATCTACTCCAGGCGATAATTGGGCGCTTCTTTGGTGAGAGTGACATCGTGGACATGAGATTCGCGCAAACCGGAACTGGTGATCCTGACAAATACCGGTTTGGTCCGCAAGGTTGGAATATCGGCACAGCCGGTATAGCCCATGGCAGAACGCAACCCCCCAAGGATTTGGTGAATTAAAGGCGCCAGCGGACCCTTGTACGGCACCCTCCCCTCCACCCCTTCGGGGACCAGTTTATGGAGTTCCACTCCCGATTGAAAATATCGATCCTTGGAGCCATCCGCCATGGCCCCGAGAGAACCCATGCCGCGGTAGGTTTTGTAACTGCGACCTTGATAAAGAAAAACTTCTCCAGGAGCTTCATCGGTTCCGGCAAACATCGATCCCATCATGACGCAGGAAGCCCCCGCAGCGATCGCCTTGGCCACTTCACCGGAAAATTTGATGCCGCCGTCGGCGATCACCGGAACTCCGTAGTGATCGGCCTCCTCGGCACACTCGGCCACCGCCGTGATTTGCGGCACCCCGACACCCGCCACGATCCGGGTGGTGCAGATCGATCCGGGCCCGATTCCGACCTTCACCGCATCAGCACCAGCTTCGATCAACGCCCGCGTTGCCTCCACCGTCGCTACATTGCCACCAATGACTTGACATTGAGAAAAATGAGCCTTGATCCAGGAAACCATCTCCAACACCCCCCTGGAATGGCCATGGGCGGTATCAACCACCAGGACATCCACATCGGCCGCCGCCAAGGCCCGTACCCGATCCTGGCTGTCGTTGCCCACCCCCACCGCTGCCCCAACCCGCAATCGCCCCGAGCCATCCTTGCAGGCAAACGGATTGGTCTGGGCTTTTTCAATATCCTTCACCGTGATTAAACCAACACAGCGAAACGACTGGTCCACAACCAATAATTTTTCGATGCGATGTTGATGCAACAGCCGTTTGGCCTCTTCCATCGGCACACCCTGCTGTACCGTCACCAGTTTATCGCCCTTGGTCATCAACTCGGAAACGGGTTGGCTGTCATCGGAGGCAAAACGAACGTCGCGATTGGTCAGGATACCCACCAACACACCGTCTTCACGGGTCACCGGAATACCGCTGATGCGATGTTCGAGCATGATACGATTGGCCTCGCGCAGAGGGGCTTGGGGAACGATGGTCCAAGGATTGACCACCAAGCCCGCCACGAACCGCTTCACGGTTCGGACTTGATCGGCCTGCTCGGAAACAGACATGTTTTTATGGATGATTCCCATTCCCCCCTCCTGGGCCATGGCGATGGCACTGCGACTTTCGGTCACCGTGTCCATCGCCGCTGAAATCAGAGGGATGCTCAGGTTGATTTCCCTGGTCAATCGGGTTGCCAAATCGACATCCCGGGGCAATATTTCAGAATAGGCCGGTACCAGAAGCACATCGTCGAAGGTGAGGGCGGTCTTGAGAATCTTCATGGCTTTCCATCATCGCTGGATGTGACTTGGATGCGAGGTTGGCCGCGAAAGCCCACCCCGACAAGGTATTGTTCCGCGCTTCGATTACGGCTGGCCTGGGGTTTGACCACCTTGACCCGGAAAAAATCCTGCCGTGCCCGCCGCACGGTATCGTGAAATCCGGGTCCTTGAAACAATTTGACCACCAGATTACCCCCCTGAGCCAAAACCGTACAGGCAAAATCATGGGCCGCTTCGGCCAGCAATTCACCTCGAGTTTGGTCAATGGCCTCGATACCGGTCATATTGGGGGCCATGTCGGAAAGTACCACATCCACCTGACGCTCGGGGGACAACACCGTGTTCAAGTGTTGCAGCCCTTCCTCCCCAAGAAAATCGCCCTGAATGAAATTGACCCCGGTCAAAGGCGGCATCGGCAGCAAGTCCATGGCCACCACCCGTCCGGTAGCACCCACCAAGCCTACAGCCACCTGGCTCCAACCCCCAGGCGCTGCACCCAGGTCCACCACCGTCATTCCCGGTCCAAGCAGACGACCATGAAGTCCCGCAAACGGATGCTCGGTCATTTCCAACAGTTTGAATGCCGCACGAGATCGATAACCCTCGCGACGCGCCCTGAGGACATACGGGTCGTTATGATGTTCCTGAAGCCAACGGCTGCTGGAAGGACGGCGTTTTCCCACAAGACCTGTACTGATCACCGAAAATGTATTTCGACGATTTCGAAACGACGGATGCCTCCCGGAGCATTCACCTGGATCCGATCCCCCTCCTCCTTGCCAATCATGCTTCGCGCCATGGGGCTGGTCACCGAAATCATCCCTTGATCCAGATCCGCTTCATCCACCCCGACGATCTGATAGGTTGATTCTTCATCGGTCTCCAGATCGGTGACCGTCACCGTGGCCCCGAAGACGACTTTACTGGAATGAATCTTTGCGGGATCGATGATTTCCGCTACCGCCAGCCGAGCTTCAATTTCGGTGATGCGCCCTTCATTGAAGGATTGTTGCTCCTTGGCGGCGTGATATTCCGCATTTTCAGACAAATCCCCGTGTTCACGTGCCACAGAGATGGCTTCGACGATACGGGGACGTTCGACTGACTTTAGACGTTTGAGCTCCTCTCGAAGCTTTTCGGCGCCACGCACAGTCATGGGAACCCTTTGGGACATGATACACCCACCCTTGATTGTTGTTGATCAATACCGCAGGATTGGATTGAAAAATGATTGATGACACAGGATTAATGTTTAATTTCCTGAAGATAGGTCTGTAGCGCCTTGCAAGGAAAACCCGACTCCTTGATGGCCGCCATGGCCGCTACCGCAGCCCGCATGCCGGCAATGGTGGTGAAATAGGGGATACGCCCGGTCAGGGCACTGCGACGCATGGATAGCGAATCGAGCAAGGCCTGTTTGCCTTGAGTCGTGTTGAACATCAGCAGGATATCACCGTTTTTCATCATATCGACGACATCCGGCCGTCCCTGTTTGACTTTATGCACCTGGACCACCTGCAACCCCTCCTGACGCAGATAGTTCGCCGTTCCTTCAGTAGCACAAAGGGTGAACCCCATTTCCATCAGTCTTCGCGCCGGCGGCAATACCAGCCTTTTGTCATCGTCCTTGACGGAGATACAGGCCATGCCCCGTTGACCGCCATCGGGCCTGGGAAGAATGGTTCCGGCACTCTCTTGAGCCTTGGCGAAGGCCAGAGCAAAGGAATCGGCCAACCCCATCACCTCTCCGGTGGATTTCATTTCCGGTCCCAACACGGTGTCGACGTTAGGAAACTTTTCAAACGGGAAAACGGCTTCCTTGACCGCCACATGATGAAAGGCTGGTTCCTTTTCCAAACCAAAGGCGGCAAGCCGTTCCCCCGCCATGAGGCGGGCCCCCACCTTGGCCAGGGCCACACCCGTTGCCTTGGAAACGAATGGGACAGTCCGGGAAGCCCTTGGGTTGACCTCTAGAATATAGACCTCCCCCTGACAAATGGCAAACTGTACGTTCATCAACCCAACGACCTTCAACGCCAAAGCCAATAGTTTTGTTTGACGTTTCATCTCGTTGATCAAATCGAGCCCAATGGAATAGGGTGGCAGGGAGCAGGCGGAATCGCCCGAGTGAATTCCCGCCTCTTCGATATGTTCCATCACCCCGCCCACAAGGACATGTTCGCCGTCGGAGAGGCAATCGACATCGATTTCGATGGCATCGTTGAGGAAATGATCCAGCAATACCGGATGATCGGGAGAGGCTCGCACCGCCGTATGCATATAGCGCTGCAGATCGCTTGCCGCATAGACGATCTCCATGGCCCGGCCTCCCAGAACATAGGAGGGACGCACGACGATGGGATAACCTACGGAAGCGGCGACGGCCATCGCTTCGGCCTCGGATCGGGCAATGGCGTTTTTAGGCTGTCGCAATCCCAACTGTTCCAGCAATACCTGAAACCGTTCCCGATCTTCTGCCTGATCAATGGCATCGGGGCTGGTTCCGATGATCGGTGCGCCCGCCGCCTCCAAGGGTTTGGCCAATTTCAGAGGGGTCTGCCCGCCCAATTGAACGATAATTCCCATGGGACGTTCCGTTTCGACGATATTCAGGACATCCTCCAGGGTCAACGGCTCAAAATAAAGTCGATCCGAGGTGTCATAGTCGGTCGAGACGGTTTCAGGGTTGCAATTGACCATGATGGTTTCAAACCCCGCCTCCTTGAGGGCAAAAGAGGCGTGAACACAGCAATAATCAAACTCAATCCCCTGTCCGATGCGATTCGGTCCCCCGCCCAAAATCATGATTTTCTTTCTGTCGCTCGGGGCCGCCTCGCATTGTTCCTCATAAGTGGAGTACAGGTAGGCGGTCTTGGAGGCAAATTCAGCGGCACAGGTATCCACCCGTTTAAAGACCGGTTTGACACCATGTCGACATCTCGTTGCGCGCACGGTCGTTTCATCCGAATTCATAATCCGCCCCAGGGTGGCATCGGAGAAACCCATTCGTTTCAATTCCCGCCAATGCTCAGGGGAGAGGTCCTGGGGACGTTGGCCGTACAACAGCCTTTCCTTTTCGACAATCTGCTGAATCTGGTCCAGGAACCAGGGATCAATGGCCGTCACCCGGTGGACCCAGGCGAGGGAGCGACCATAACGAAAAGCGTCCGCCACCAGTAGAATCCGGTCGGGTCCTGCAAAGCGAAGCTGTCGCTCCAAGGAGATATCCCGCTCTTCCTCCGATTCGAACAGTTGTGTGGCAAAGATAGGATTGAACCCATCCAAACCCGTTTCCATGGAACGCAAGGCTTTCTGGATCGATTCCTTGAAAGTGCGACCAATCGACATGGCCTCGCCCACCGATTTCATCTGGGTGGTGAGCAGGGGTTCCGCCTGGGGAAATTTTTCAAAAGTGAAGCGGGGAATCTTGGTGACGATGTAGTCGATGGACGGCTCAAAAGAGGCCGGGGTGACACCTGTAATATCGTTCATGATTTCCGGCAGGGTATATCCCACTGCCAGTTTGGCGGCCACCTTGGCGATGGGAAATCCCGTTGCCTTGGAGGCCAGTGCCGAAGACCGTGATACCCTCGGATTCATTTCAATGACCAGCAGGCGTCCATTGGCCGGATTCAGGGCGAATTGAACATTGGACCCCCCGGTGTCGACACCCACCTCTCGGAGAATGGCTATGGAGGCATCACGCAACTCCTGGTATTCCTTGTCGGTCAAGGTCAACGCCGGGGCTACGGTGATGGAGTCGCCGGTATGAATCCCCATGGGGTCGAAATTTTCAATGGAACAGACGATGATGGCGTTGTCATCCCGATCGCGGACCACTTCCATCTCAAACTCTTTCCAACCGATCAACGACTCTTCGATCAATACCTCGGTGGTGGGAGAAGCGGCCAAGCCCTTGCGAACAATAGTTTCATATTCTTCGAGATTGTAGGCCACCCCCCCCCCGGTTCCACCCAGAGTGTAGCTGGGACGGATGATCAAGGGAAAGCTGATCTGACCGAGGATGGCCAGGGCATCGTCCCAATTGTGGGCAAAGCCGCTGGAGGCCATTTCCAGGCCAATCCGGGTCATGGCCTGTTTGAACAGCTCGCGATTTTCCGCCTTGGCGATGGCCTCGCGGGAGGCACCGATCAACTCGACGCCGTACCGTTGCAGAACCCCCGACTCAGCCAGCTTCATCGCCAGGTTCAAGGCCGTTTGGCCCCCCATGGTGGGCAGCAGGGCATCGGGGCGTTCCTGTTCGACGATGCGACTGAGGACTTCCACGGTCAGAGGTTCGACATAGGTGCGATGGGCCAATTCCGGGTCGGTCATGATGGTGGCGGGATTGGAATTGACCAGAATAACGTAAAACCCCTCTTCACGCAGAGCCTTGCAAGCCTGGGCTCCGGAATAGTCGAACTCACAGGCCTGACCGATCACGATGGGGCCAGCGCCGATGATGAAAATTTTATGGATGTCGTCGCGTCTGGGCATGGCTGTCACCTCGTCATGAATGATGGACGTGCCGCATCATCGTCACAAATTCGGTGAACAGATAGTGGGCATCGTGGGGGCCTGGACTGGCCTCCGGATGGTATTGCACCGAAAATACCGGCAGCCGATTGTGACGCATTCCCTCGATAGTGCCGTCGAACAAGGATTCGTGGGTTACCGTTACCTCGTTGGGCAGGGAGGCTTGAGATACGACAAAACCGTGATTCTGAGAGGTAATTTCCACCAGACCCGTTTGTAGATTTTTGACCGGGTGATTGCCGCCACGATGGCCGAATTTCATTTTGGTGGTACTGCCCCCCATGGCCAGGGCCAGCATCTGGTGACCAAGACAGATCCCGAAGATGGGCTTTCCGGTTGACAGCAATTTTTCAATGCAGCGAATGCCATGAGTCACCGCCTCCGGGTCACCCGGTCCATTGGAAAGGAAAAAACCGTCGGGACGACTCTCCAGGAGCTGTTGGACCGCCACTTGCGACGGCCACACCTCAAGCACGCATCCTGCCGAGACCAAATTGCGCAATATGTTGCGTTTGACCCCAAAATCCAGCACCGCCACCCGTAAAGAGGGGTTTCCCTCCGCGACGGACTCTTTCCCAGGGGGGCTGTTCCACGGATACCAAACGCCATTTTTCCACCTCGTCAACCCCTCGCGCCACGAGTAGGGTTTGTCGCAGGTGACGACACCCGTCAGATCCATACCGGCCAAACCGGGCCATCCCCTGGCCTTGGCCAACAAGGAATCAGAGTCGAAATCCACGGTGGACAAGATTCCTCGTCTGGAACCCTGATCGCGGAGGTGTCCCACCAGGCTTCGGGTATCTATCCCTTCGATGGCCGGAATATCATGCCGCGCCAAAAACCCGGAAAGGTCCTCCTTGGCCCGCCAATTGGAGGGAATGCGCGATGATTCACGGATGACGAATCCTTTGAGCCAGGGTCGCCGGGACTCCATATCCTCGGGGTTGATGCCAACATTACCGATTTGAGTTGCGGTCATGGTGACAATCTGTCCGGCATAGGAAGGATCGCTCATGATCTCCTGGTAACCGGTCATGGAAGTGTTGAAACACACCTCCCCCACCGCCTCGCCCGGGGCACCGCACGCCATGCCATCAAAGCGACTGCCATCATCCAGCACCAATACCGCTTTGTCTACGCCATGAATCATCTGGAATCTGTCCACTCGAGAGTATGTTTAGCCGGACTTCCCAATCCCTGCAAAACCTGAAACGAATCTAAACCGGTCCAGCCATTTTGCCAACCAACAAAAATTGGCGGAAAGCCTTCATCCAAGGCGGTCAAATGGCGAAAATCCCGACATTGGTCACAACAAAAAAATAATGGGTACGAGGATTTTTTCCTTCCGCATCCGCGAGCATATTGTCATTTCGTTAATTTCATGTTAATAAAAACAATAAGTTCCAGTTGATTGTTCAGCATCCCCACGACCTCCTTGCCAGGGAAAATGCACCAACAAACGTGCGTCAACCGTTGGCGATGATGGACAGTCGGGGTATGATCAACGATTTGGTGAATGTGGCTTGTACCTGCATCGGAAATATTTTTCATAGGGGATAATACCATGTCATTTGTCATGCGTAGGACCATGCTTGGAGCCCTGCTTCTCTTCGGGGCCACTCTTGGCAGTGTCGGAATGGCCAGTGCGGAGAATCGTGGACCTGCCGGTGCCCAGACGGAAAACCGTGGTCAACTCAGTTTCAAGGAAGACGTCCTTCCCATCCTGAAGCTCCGTTGCATGGACTGCCATACAGGCAATGGGCCAGGCGTCATCGAAAGCGGTTTGAATCTGGAAACCTACGAAGGATTGATGCGGGGAACCCGCTTCGGGCCGGTCATCATCCCCGGCAACGCCATGGTCTCCAACCTCAACGTCCTGGTGGAAGGCCGCGCCGGCATCCGCATGCCCCACAATCGTAAACGCCTGACACCGTGTGAGACAACGATCCTTCACGACTGGGTCAACCAGGGTGCCAGAAACAACTGAACTTTCCGACTCTTTTCCGGAAATGGCGTCGGGTAGTAACCCTTGGCCAAACCCAACGCCCGTGCTCCCGGGAGGCGCAAGCCGCCGACTCCATGCCAGTTGACTCCCTCGGCGGGAGGTCATCAGGCCCTGACGGGACCAATGCGACCTCCCCTAATCAAGGATAAGGGTGTAAGCAATCATGCGTATTACGATGATCGGCACAGGTTATGTCGGGCTGGTTTCGGGGGCCTGTTTCTCCGAATTTGGCGCCGAAGTCATTTGTGTCGATGTGGACTCCGCCAAAATCGACCGGTTGAATCGGGGGGAGATTCCTATTTTCGAAACCGGTCTCGACAACCTGGTCACCCGCAATCACAAGGAAGGGCGGCTGTTGTTTCAAACCGATACCGCCGCAGCGGTGGGCAGCAGCGACGTGGTCTTCATTGCCGTGGGGACGCCAGAGCGACGCGGTGACGGTGCCGCCGATCTGCAATACGTCTTCCAGGCCGCACGCGATGTGGCCCGAGGGATCAAAAAATTTACCGTGGTAGTCACCAAATCCACCGTTCCCGTCGGTACCGGTCAGGAAGTGGCCCGCATCATACGCACAGAAAACCCCGACGCCGACTTCGAAATGGCCTCCAATCCCGAATTCTTGCGGGAAGGGGCCGCCATCGAAGACTTCATGCAACCAGACAGAGTCGTCATCGGCGTGGAATCGGAACGGGCCAAGCAGGTCCTGAGAAACTTGTATCAACCGCTCTACCGTATCGAAACCCCCATTTTGTTCACCAACATTGCCACCGCCGAACTCACCAAATACGCCGCCAACGCCTTCCTGGCAACCAAAATAACCTTCATCAACCAGATCGCCAACCTGTGCGAGGCGGTGGGAGCCGACGTGCATCATGTCGCCAAGGGGATGGGACTCGACCGCCGCATCGGCAGCCCTTTTCTTCAACCCGGTCCCGGCTACGGCGGCTCATGTTTCCCCAAAGACACTCAGGCACTCGCTAAAACGGCCCGCAATCACGGCCAACCCGTGGGAATCGTCGAACAGGTCATCGAAGCCAACCAACAGCAAAAAACCCGAATGGTGGGTAAAATCTCCGCCGCCCTGGCGGGGCAGGTGGCCGGAAAACGCCTCGCCATACTGGGTCTCACCTTCAAACCCAACACCGACGATCTGCGCGATGCCCCCGCCTTGACGATTCTGCCAGCATTATTGCAACAAGGGGCCATCATCCGCGCCTATGATCCTGAAGGGATGCGCGAAGCGGCCAAACTCCTCCCAGGAGTCGAACTGGTCGCCGAGCCCTACGAGGCCTGCAAACACGCTGATGCGGTAATCATTCTTACCGAATGGAACCAGTTTCGTAACCTGCAACTCGACCGCCTGAAAGAATTGATGACACCGCAAGCCGATGGTCGTTTCTGCTTTTGCGATCTGCGTAATATCTACGAACCCGCCCTCATGAAGGAACAAGGGTTCAACTATATCTGTGTGGGCCGTTAATCCATGAAGACATCGATCAATCCACATATTTTTCGCGAATATGACATTCGCGGAGTTGCAGGAAAAGACTTGACCGGACCGTTGGTGTTCGACCTTGGCCGCGTCTTCGTCAACCTTCTCGGGAAGGAATTGACCTCGTCCACACCCCCCAGGGTCGCCATAGGTCGGGACGGTCGTCTCTCCTCCCCGGAATTGGCGGATCACCTGGCGCGTGGTCTGGCTCAGGGAGGGGCCGTGGTTGATGATGTCGGCCTGGTTCCCAGTCCAGGGCTCTACTTTGCCATGCACCACGGGCATGCCGATGCCGGCATCATGATCACGGGCAGCCACAACCCCGCCGATTATAACGGCCTGAAAATGGTCAAAGCCAGCCGACCTGTCTATGGCGATCAAATTCAGGGACTGAAAAATGCCCTCATGGCCGGGGCATTCGAAGATCGTCCGGGGGGTTCGGTTCGCACGACCAATATCCTGGGCGCTTACCTGGATCGCTTGACCAACGATTTCAAGCCCGGTCGTCGCCTCAAGGTCGTTCTCGATTGTGGCAACGGTGCCAGTGGCGTCATTGCACCCCAATTGCTCAAGAAATTGCCAAATATCGAAGGGGAATGTCTGTTTGCCGAGGTGGATGGCCGTTTTCCCAATCATCATCCCGACCCCACCCTGCCGGAAAATCTTCATCACCTGCGCCAACGCATGACTGAGATCGGGGCTGAACTGGGTATCGCCTATGATGGTGATGGCGATCGTATCGGAGCCCTGGACCATAGGGGCCGGATCGTCTGGGGTGATCGGATGATGATCCTGTTCGCACGCCAAATTTTGGCCTCGCGACCAGGAGCCACCATTATCGGCGACGCCAAATGCTCCCAGGTGATGTTCGATGCCATCGCCCAGGCGGGAGGGACGCCGCTGATGTGGAAAACCGGTCATTCTCTGATCAAGACCAAGATGAAGGAAACGGGTGCTCCCCTGGCGGGCGAAATGAGCGGCCATTTGTTTTTTGCCGATCGCTATCTGGGATTTGACGATGCCCTGTATGCCACGGTGCGCCTACTTGAGATCATCGCTGAAACTCCGGCCACCCTGGCGGAACGTTTGACCGATCTACCGGAGGTCCATGCGACTCCAGAGTTACGCATCGATTGCGAAGATTCGCTCAAATTCCAGGTCATGGAACGAATCCTCAAGGGCGAGAAAAATAAGGGCTCCGACTTTTCCGACGTCGATGGGGTGCGTGTCCGTTGTCCCGGCGGATGGTGGCTGGTGCGCGTTTCCAACACCCAACCCGCCCTGGTGGCCCGCGTTGAGGCCAACTCTCGTACGCGTCTGCTTGAAATCGCCGCAGACCTTGAAACCCTGTTACGATCCGAAGGGGTGCATCTGCCACCCTGGGAATGATTCCTTTTCCACCCTGCCCCCTACCCTTCAACCGCGGGGAAGGTGCCTTAGAATACGGAAAGACCGATGGATACCGGTGTCCTCCTTGCAGGAATTCCTTTGGCATCTCCGGTGACTTTGCTTTCCGGTTGTGTCGGTTTTTGTGAAGACCTGATGCGTTTGGAAGGGTTTGATTTTTCTTCCGTAGGGGCGGTATTCCTCAAGGGAACGACCCTGGAGGCTCGCCGCGGCAATCCGCCTCCGAGGATAGCGGAAACCCATGGCGGCTTGTTGAATGCCATCGGGTTGCAAAACCCTGGTGCCCGCCATGTGGTCGATACCATCCTCCCTGCCATCCAACACCTGCCAACCCGTCTGATTGCCAATATCGCCGGTTCCTCCGTGGAAGATTACCGCGAAGTGGCCCGAATTTTTGATGACAGCCCTGTCCATGGCATGGAAATCAACATTTCTTGCCCCAATGTCAAGGAGGGCGGTGCCGCTTTTGGTTCCGATCCACGGGTGGCGGCGCGGGTGGTGGAAACCGTCAAACAGTCCACATCCAAGCCGATCATTACCAAACTGTCTCCCAATGTCACCGATATCGGCCTCATGGCCCGGGCTATCATCGATGCCGGTACCGATGCCATTTCCGCGATCAATACCGTGATGGGCATGGCGATCGATCTGGAAAACCGCCGGCCCGTGTTGGGGAATGGTCAGGGAGGCCTTTCCGGACCGGCCATCAAACCCATCGCCTTGCTTGCCGTTTGGCGCATCCATCAAGTCGCCGGCCCCAAAGGGATTCCCATCATTGGTCAAGGAGGAATCATCACCGGCCGAGACGCCATGGAATTCATCCTGGCGGGGGCAAGCGCCGTGGGCTTGGGTACGTCGCTGTTCCGAAATCCCCTGGCGTCTTCCGAAGTTTTGTCGGAAATGATGACATGGCTGCGTCATTATGAAGCCGATCATTTTGATCAAATCAGGGGGACACTGGCTTGGCCGGAATGAACAATAATCAGGAAATGAAAGGACGGACGGTCCTAAGGCTTTGGGTCGACGGGTTCCTTCAACCAGGATGGGCGGTACGATGAACGCCAGCCCTCTGCCAACATGAGGAGAGATCAACGTGCGTGTCATACTGGCGCAACCCCGAGGTTTTTGTGCCGGAGTAGAACGGGCGATCGCTATCGTTGAGAAAGCCCTGGAAGTCCACGGAGCCCCCCTCTACGTGCGCCATGAAATCGTCCACAATCGTTGGGTTGTGGATTCCTTGAGGCAAAAAGGGGCGGTGTTCGTGGATGAACTGGATGCCGTCCCTGACGGGGGGACCGTCATCTTTTCCGCTCATGGCGTTTCCAAGGCGGTGGTTCAGGAAGGACAACGTCGACCTTTGCGGGTCCTCGACGCCACTTGCCCTCTGGTGGAAAAGGTGCACCGTCAGGCGGTTCGTCTCAATTCCGAAGGATTCCGAGTCATTCTCATCGGCCATCCCGGACATCCGGAGGTGGAAGGGACTCTGGGGCAGCTTCCCCCCGGAAATATGGAAGTCATCAGTAACGAACGGGACGCCTCCGATCTTCCTGAAAATCCAAATAAACAAGTGGCATTCATTACCCAGACCACCTTATCGTTGGATGAAACGGCCGAGGTGGTGAAACGATTGCGCCAACGCTTTCCGAAAATTCGCGCGCCAGCCCGGGAAGATATTTGTTACGCCACGCAAAATCGGCAGAATGCTGTCAAGGCCCTGGCCAAACGGTGTGATCTGATCCTGGTACTGGGTGCTCCCAACAGCAGCAATTCCAACCGCCTGCGCGAGGTGGCTGAACGGGAAGGGACCCAAGCCTTCCTGATCGAATCGGCCGATGATGTGCATGAAGCATGGTTCGACCAAGTCGAAACCCTGGGAATCACGGCCGGCGCCTCGGCCCCCGAAATATTGGTGGAAGAGCTTTTGACGCGTCTGGGAACCGCCAGTCAGGAGGTCGAATTGCTTTCCATTACCGAGGAAAATCTTGTCTTTCCCCTGCCCCGGGAATTGGCCAGACCTTTTACGTAAAAGTCATCCACCATGCTGTCACTCCCATTGAGGACGATCCTCGAGTTATCGTTGATGCTATGGATCATGGGGCCTGGCCATGGTTGGTGCGGGGATGCCAGTCATCCATGGGGTGGAATCCCGGGAGAAAGGCTTGAATTCAGCCTGAAGTGGATGGGAATACCTGCCGGTCGCGCCACCCTTGTCACCAACACCCATTCCCAACAGCAGATCTTGTTTGAAGCCGAGGCCACCACCGTCGGTATTGCCAAGCTGTTCGGACCGTTCAAGGACCGTCTTCAGGCCATCGCCGCCATCCGTTCCACAGGTTACACCAGTCTGGATGTGTTCAAGGATCAACGTAAAGGCAACGATGTCCGACTGACACACGACCGTTTCGACTGGTCAAATAAAACGTTGCAACGTAGTCGCGAAGGTGAGGAGACCCAGGAACTTACTCTGACCGATCCCACCACTAATGATCCGTTGACCGGGTTGTTTTCAGTCCGATCGTTGCCAGAATTCGGACCTGGTCAAACCGTACAACGACCCATGCTTGTCGGATGGGAAATCAAGGTGGTGACCATGCGGGCCGGGCCGGTGGAACGTCGCCAGGGTCCCGGAGGGTGGTTCGAAGTCTTTCCGGTCCTATTGGAAATCCCCGACTCCGACTTGTTCATCAGACCGGATGACTTGGTCATCTGGTTGACCGTTGATCGCAGGCGCATGCCGTTACGAGTGGAATCGGTGTTACGTTTGGGCCGGGGGACCGTCGATCTGATCTCCTATGACGATGGCCGAGGTGGATCGGGCCGCTATCCAGAGGAAAAACGACAATGAAACCGCGGATCATCGCCATCATTCCGGTCCGTTTTGCATCGGTCCGCCTTCCAGGAAAACCACTTTTACCCATGGCAGGCAAACCGATGATTCAGCACGTTTACGAACGTGCCCTTTCGGCCCAATTGGATCAGGTGGTGGTGGCCACTGACGATCGACGCATCTACGACGTTGTCAAAAGTTTTGGCGGACATGTCGTCATGACTGACAAACATCACCCCTCCGGGACCGATCGGGTGGCGGAAGCGGCAACGCAATTATCCGCCGACGTCATCGTCAACCTTCAAGGTGATGAACCGTTGTTGAATCCGCGGGCCATTGACGCCGCTGTGGCCCCGTTTCTGGAAGACACCAGCCTTACCATGTCAACCCTGGCTCATGAAATGACCGACATCCAGGAAATCGACGATCCTAATATTGTCAAGGTGATCTGCAATCTTCAGGGGGATGCCTTATATTTCTCTCGCTCACCGATCCCTTATTTCCGCCATGGCTACCCGGGAGAATATCCTGTATTACGGCATATTGGATTGTATGTTTTTCGCAAGGATTTTCTTGCCACCCTGGCTTCTCTGCCACCCACGCCTTTGGAAAAATCCGAAGGATTGGAACAGCTACGGGTCTTGGAACATGGCTATCGAATCCGCGTGATCCGCAGTGCCCATGCCGCCATCGGTGTCGACACCGAGGCTGATTACCAAAAGGTTTGTCGCCTGATGGAAACCGGAGGGCCAGATGCATAACTCCAGTGCTTCCGATTTCTCTTCCAAACGCAACTCCCAACGTCTGGAGTTCGGAGAGTCAGCCGTCATGCGATATCATCTTCAAGATATTCCCATCAAAGTGTTGGACATGGGCATCACTGGTTTCGGCATTCATACGGAGATGGCGGTGCCCGTTGGTAGTCTTGTTGAAATTGAAATTTCCGATGACTCGGGTTTGGATATCTATCAATGCCTATGCGTGTTTTGCAATCAAGATGGTACTTTTTTTCACATCGGGTTGGAAATCAAGGAACAGGAGTCGGAACTGGCATTTCTGCCGTTAGAAAATGAATGAAAATAATTCATACAATCGTGACCTGTGAACTTCAGGCTCAAGGAACCCTTGGGGCGTAGACTCGAGGTTGAGCCATTGACTTGGCGAAAGGTTCAGAATCATGAGATTCAACATAGCGTATGTGCAGCAATTTCTTTTTCCCGGATGGCCATGGTTATGGCGATCCGTCCTGGTCTTTCTGGGAGTGACCCTTTCCTGGGGGCTGACCGGATGTGTCATTGATGGTTACCAACCATCGCTTATCGATTATACCTATCCTGCGACGGATCGCCTTCTTTACAATCTTGGCCATGGAAGTATTGAGCCCCATATCAAACCTTTGCGGATTGATCAACCATTATTGGTTGCCAGTTTTGTCGAACTGGATAATATCGAAAAAACCTCCACTTTCGGTCGGTTGGTTGCGGAGCAGATGGCTTCAAGGTTGAATCAGAATGGCTTCACGTTTATTGAAGTCAAGCTGCGCAGCAATCTTTACGTCCGCGCGCACCCGGGTGGTGAGTTGGCCCTATCCAGGGATTTGCAGGCCATCGGCCGCCAGCACGAGGCCCAGGGGTTCCTGGTGGGGACCTATTCTCAGGTCCAGGATTTTGTCTACGTCTCCGCCCGGATCCTTCGTGTCGATGGCCATGTTTATGCCTCCCACGATTTTGCCATCCCCAGAAGTCGCCTGGTTGAATCCGGCATCCAAGGCCGTTACGATGCGTGGCAAAATTTAGGTCGGTAACACTGAATCGATTGGTCAGGGGGGGGACGGGTCCCTTGTCCGATCCATCTGCACCATTTTCATGGAAGGACTGAAAGGTTCCCTCTGCATGGATAGCGTCACCGCTAGGTGCCCAAGGACGTCTCAGGCGGCGGACTTGGACCGATACCAAATCAATACAGTCCATTATGCCGGTTAAAATTCACCTTCCCAGACCCGATATATTCATCGGAATGCAGCTTCGGGATAACGTGAACGTTCATGTTCATGTTTAAAAACTGCAAAGACATGACCAACATGAACAGTACGACCATCCCTAAAATAATCAGCAGGGAGCTGACGAGATCGGTGGCCCAACCGGGAGTCGACCATTCGGTGCCAAAGCGGACGAACACTACGATGCCGATACCACCCATGGCTGCGACGATAATTCCCATCAAGGTGAAGAAAATTCGCGCATAAACGATTTCCCCAAAAACAGAAATTCCGTTGAGCCCATGGACCAATAAATTCCCTAAATTCTGCGACGACTGACCAAAATAACGTTCTCCCCGCTTCGAAGGAATCGAGTGATAGGGAATTCGCGAACGAATGATTGCGGATGGGTAATGCTGCCAAAGTTCCGGGCGAGAAACGAGGCTGATCAATCGATTTTTGGGTACGAGACTATAATTGCCAAAGTTGACAACCTTACCCACAAGCAGGCTGAATAACAGACGATAAAAAAAATACCCCACTTTAAAGGCCATATTCTCCGTACGATTGCGCCGGGTACAAACCCAAATATCCTGTGAATTTTCGCCATGGAGGCGGATCAGCTCGGGGATGGATTCCGGGCTGTCCTCGCCATCCGAATCCATGACAATGACGGCTTCAAAATCCCATTCCTGTTTCTCCAGATGAGCCAATCCCATGGAAATCGCCTTTTGATTGCCCAAATTACAGATCAAATTCCAGGTTTCAACTTTGACCACGCAGCCTCTGGGTGGCAAGGATTGAAAATCCAAGGTATCCAGAGTGGTAGAACCGTCGTTGATAGCCAAAACATGGAGACAGGCATCGTTCAATGGCAACGCGTTCAGGTCTTCGACCAATTGTTGCAGGCAGGGCCAGTCGTTGAACACAGGCGTCAAGACAACGAATGTGCGCATTGTGGGTTACCATGAGGGAGTTGTTTATTTAATATACCAAATAATAATTTATATCAAGTTTATATGCTTAAAATAATTTTTGAAAATGAGGCGATTTAATTACGGAAAAAATCATACCCAAGCGCTCAATGCGATCAATAACCGGCAGTTGAGGAAATTTTTTGTCCGAATCCCACCGTGTTGAAGCCAAGATAAAGTCTGGATGAGTCACCTGATCTTCTTCTAAAATGATAAAGTTTTTCGGCATGAATTCCTTGATGTTGATGGGGACATAAAAAACACCGACGGTAAACCGACGATCTTCGAACGCCACATTTTCCCGTGCAGCGACTTGTCGAGCGTAGTCGATTATTTTTTTTGCGGCCTCGTAATAGGAAGTCATCCAATAATCGGTTTCAAACCATTTGGAAGCTTCAGGCATGCCGCCCGCGAAAATATTATAAAAAACGTATTGATACGGATGTAATTTAATCATAAGATGAATATGATAGGTCAGATAGATGGCAAAAATGCCAATGAGCAAGGGTCGGATAATGATGCCAAGACGTTGAACCAGGCTTCCCCACTGCGCGAACGCGACTCCTGACAATACTGCTAACGATGGAACGACGAATAACAGATGCCGAATTCCATCATAAACCGCGCTGTGGTTAATGATCACAATGGCAGGAGGCATCAATGTGGATACAAGGAGCAAGACAAGGGCGACAAATTCCTTGGTTGCCAACTGGTGCCAATGTTTCCAAGATTTCCATAGCGACCAGATCAGTACCGGAACAGATATAATTACAAGAAGTTCGGGCAAATTGACCAAAAAGTAGCCTGGGATGTAGTCCCATGGCAATTTTGAGGCATAAACATAGTGACCCTTGAATAACACCGATTTGGTCCAGACATGATGCGTTGCTGCTTGTAAAATGGAGTTGAAACGCAAAGGGTTGAAGCACAAATATGGCCAAAATAACAACATTAAACCTGAAGCGATGGTCAAAGGGATGAAGAAGGCGCGCGCCAAGGACGATTGCTGTATATAATGCCAAGATTCCTTTATCCCCGGGTGGCGGCGATAGTGGAACAACAACACGATGGTCCAGGCCAGTCCCATATATCCGATCAGCAAAATCCCCCCGATGCGAACCCCGATGGCCAGAGCCATGGACAGGCCGAGTTTAATGAGCAATCCTTTCGAAACATCTAGAGGCCTTTCGACCAGCCGAATCAGATAATATAAAGTCCAAATGGTACCAGTGGCAAAAGGGATATCCTTGGCGTTGATGAAGGTGTGGCCATAAAACACTGGAGTCATTGCCAAAAATAGCAACGACCAAAACCCCGCTTTTGGTCCCGCGATCACACGACCGGTCTTCCAGGTTCCTACAAACGCGAGGAATCCGGTCAGAACATTGACAATACGGCGAGTCAGATGGCCCGGCAACGGCAACAGCCACGCCAACATTTCCGACAGGGTATCGTAGAGGCCACCAAAAAGGTGCAGGTCGAGATATTTCAAGGCCCGGACATCAACACCGAAGGTCGCGTAAAAGCTGGCGATGGCCTTGCCATAAAATCGATTCTGCCAAACCTCGTCATAGCTGTAGCCGTAATCACGGCAGGTGATCAGCATCAGCAAACCGAGGCAAACAAGGATCAGTGTAGAAAGACGGTCATACACGGCTTCCCAATCAGGAGCCGCCGTCCTGGGGATAACTTCAACTGCAAGATCCATAAGAGACTCACCCACGTCCCGTGGACGCATGTCACATCTAATTGTTTTTATTATTTATAATTGTTCCTGGAACCATTCAGCCCCACCGATGACAAACAGGGGCACTTCCAATTCTACCCACCACCAGAGTAAAACATATCCCCCAATTTGGCTATAGCCCATTTTGCGACCTATTGTACTAAATCGATCATCGTTCCCTGCCTTAACAAAATATTTATAACGGATTCCGACCTTCCTTAATGATGCATTAACTATCACAACGCCTGGAAAAGAATCATGCATGCTTATATTCCAGGCAATAACAACCATTTCAACTGGTTCGTGTATGGCTTTAACATGGACAGAAATTATTAATTGCTATTATTATTCAACTACTTATATAAAATTTGTCCGAATGTGGCCCCAAACTTGATTGCTTGAGATCACTGAGTGTGGCAAAAGGATGACAGTCAGTGCGAAAAATGCGACAGTCACGAATCGGCTCAATGATCGATAAAAATATTATCTTTAATTGTCAACAAGATACACAAAATCGAACAATCCTGCCCAATTGGCCATGGAGTTGCATTATGGTTCGTCCGATAGATCTGTTGTGCAGTCCGAAGGATCAATCAAGCTTGGTTGCCAAGCACCCTGAAATTGATCAGGAGCCAGTTTTTATTAAATTATTCAACCCAACCATCTGAACCATCTGTTAAAGATGTCATCTCAAAGGAAAAGACCCATGAAAAAATCACTACTCCTCGGATTATCAGCATTGGTCACCGCCGCGGCCTGGGCCCCCATGGCCAATGCCGGAGAAATCAAGCTCGGTGGTTTCTACCAAGGCCGCTGGCAGGTTTACGACAATACCATGACCAAGGAAGCCTCCCCCACCAACGAAGGAGAAGGCTACGTGCAACGTCTGCAATTACAGGCGGACATGAAAGCCTCCGAAAAGAGCAATGCCCACTTGGTCGTTCGGGTGCTGGACAATAACACCGTTGAAGGAGCCGATCTCGGATCGGTGTCCGACATCGCCACCACCGCCACCCCTGGCCTCGCTGCCTGGAACAGGGTATCACCCGCCGCCAACAATGCCATGAGCAACAATTTCTGGGAAATCCGGCAGGCTTGGTTGGAAACGGAAGCCTGGGGCGTGGGGATCAAATTCGGCAACATGCCTCTGACTCTTAACGACAGCATCCTCGTCGGTGACGATACCTCTGGCAACGGTGGTCTGCTCCTGTCCAAAACCTTTGGCAATGTCACGGTGGTCGCCGGCAACATTCGCATCAACGAAGGCACCTCCATGGGCACCGCCAGAAACAACACTCTGTATAGCTCTGGTCAGGATGACTCCAACCTGTGGGCTGCCAGCGCCTTTGGCAAAGTGGGTCTTGCCGATTATAACGCCACCCTGGCCTACGCCGATATCGGTAAAGTTTCCGACTTCCAGAACGCTCTGAATGCAGCGACTGGGAACACCGCGGGATGCACCGCCGCCAACCCGAACTGTAATGGCTCCAACAACCTATGGGCAGCTCTGACCTTGAGCGGAAAGATCGGCTATGTCAACGCCGTCGGCACCGTGATCTATGAAAATGGCTATGATCTCAAAAGCAATACCGCCGCCACCGCCGGATCCAAGGTCTCCAGTCAATTCGCTGATTCCGGCGCCCTCGTCGCACTGCGTCTGAGTGGCAACACCAACTTCGGTGAATGGAACGCTTATGGATTCACCGCATCCAAGGGTTTCAACAATATAACCAACGACAATACCGGCTGGTCCCCGACCTGGGCCCAAGATGGACCGGGCACTGTCGATCTCCTGAACACTTTTGCCAATAGTGCCGGCAAAGGGGCGTTGTCATCCGCATCCGGCATGACTGCCAATAGCAACTGGACTTCTCCCAGCGAAAACATGTCGGGTATCGGGGTCGGCCTGAAAATCAAATCAGCGGGTTGGACCATCAACCCCATGGTCGATTATGCCCAAGTGACGCGTTCAGTCACTGGGGATAATTTTAAATCCGCTGCCGGTGGTAGTCTGCTCCTCACCACTCAGATTCAGAAAGATACAACTCTGATGCTGGAAGCCGCCATGATCCGTCCAACCACCGCCAGTGGAGCCACCGTCACCAGCGACAACCCCTACTATGCCCAAGCAAGCATCAAAATGGCTTTCTGAAACACTCTTGAACTGCCGGCCTGGCGTGGCGTCGGTCACACCGGACGGCTAGGCTGATATATGACAAAAAGGGGGATGGTCCTGAGCCGACCATCCCCCTTTTTTCTTTACCAGGCTGTGGGAACGATGGCGACCGACAAAAAAACATGGCTGAACATTGGCGATCCCCTGAGGATCTGTTAGTCTGTCCCAAATCCACCAACCCAGAGCACGGTAGGAAAACATGAAAGGAAAGATCAAAATCGTCCTTTTTTCTGTCCTGACACTTGGCCTGTCAGGCTGCTCGCAAGATTTCTGGAGCAGTCGCAACAAGTTGGATGAACACCCACTGGCCAAATTCGGCCAAAAGAAAGTCATCGAGGATGCCAAGGCCAGCGGTTCACCCAATTCTGCCGCCGAGGCAGGGAGTGAAAGCATGTTCAGCTTAGGCAGCGAAGAAGGGATTTTCAGCCGCGGCACATCCAAACGCAAGGAGCAGATACGCGCTGATAAATTGTTCTCCGGGGCCCTTGACGTCGTCATCGGCCTGCCCATACAGGTAGCCAATCGCGAAGGGGGGTTGGTCAGCACCGACTGGAAAATCGATCCTCATAACAGTTCGGACCGCTACCGTCTCAATATCCTTGTTTCCGGTAAGGATCCCTACGGCGAAGTGAAGGTGGCCGTGCTCAAGCAATCCTTGCGTAACGGCGTCTGGGAAGACGTTACCGCCGACCAAACCATGGCGGATCACATTGCCAAAAAGATAAGAAAACAGGCCGAGGATGAACGCCCGTAGCCGCTGATCCTGGATTCTCACCTACCTTGGACCTGCCCCTTTTTCCCCTGGCTCATACCACCCCTTTTTCCCCTGGCTCATACCAGGGGAAAAAGGAACTCGGGCAGGGGCCACGCTGGTTCAATCATCCATTTTCAAGGAATGCGGAGGACCAACACAGTAACCAGACGTCATGATACTAACAACTAACCAGGCGTCATGATACTAACGACTCAGGACCTGCCATGGTCTGTTGTGGTCTCCAAGCTTGCATCCTCCTCATCCTCGGTGTTGTTCTCCAGGATCACCGAGGGCGAAAGTGGTTTTTTGAGAGGCTTGGCGGTTTCCAGTACGATGGGTTTGGTTCCTATGGGTTGAACCGGTAACGGAAGGGTCAGGTTGACCATTTCTCGCGTTACCGGGACGGCCAGGGGTATAAACTGACCATTTTTATAATCGACAAACTCACCAGGCCAGCCATTTTCCTGAATCCTCGTCATGATTTCGTTGGCCATGGCCGCAGGGGTATGGGCCAAGCACACCCCATATCCCGCCCGATCGGAAACTGCGATGGAAAACAGTTTGGTCGCCGAAGTGATTTTAGCAATGGTATCCTTGTCCAGATAACCTGCCTCCTTGAGTGATCCTTCCGATCCGGTAACAGCGCGCGGATAATAGCTCTTATCTCTATAATGCTGCAAACATGCACGGCTTATAGTATAATACAACCCAACCAAAATTGTTATCTTGTCAGGAGGCAGCTCATCCACAACATGCCGTTCCCGCATACGCCGCAACCGTAACAAGGCCCAAAAAAGCGACGCCAGCACCATGAGAAAAACGAGAAAGATCAAAACAGTGGTCATGACTTGAGGCATCTTCAGGTTAGAGTGAACTTGAACGTTATTCGGGTCTGAAAGGCCTAGAAACTTTTTTCCATTGGCAGATGGAGGCAAAACATGCACAATGGCCCGGTATCCGCAATGGTGACGGGGATCTAACCCCAAGCGAATCATTACGCATCCCGGCCTCTTAAGGCCTTCAGGCAATTGGTAAGACTAGCAGATAATTCCGTCGAACTCCCGCGAAATCCGATTTGGAGGACAAAAAACATGGCTGACTCTACCCTTGACGCCAAAGGATTGAACTGTCCTTTGCCCATTCTTCGCGCCAAGAAGGCCCTTAAGGGCATGTCCAATGGCCAAGTGCTTGCCATTGAAGCTACCGATCCTGGTTCCGCCAAGGACTTTGAATCCTTTTGCGTCCAAACCGGTAACGAATTGATCAAAGCTTCCGAAAGCAACGGGGTTTTTTATTACGAAATCAAGAAAAAAGGCTAAGGGGGGATCCTTACTATGGCCGAGCAAAAAAAACTGGCAATCATCGCGACCAAGGGGACTTTGGATTTTGCCTATCCCCCTCTGATTCTGGCCACCACCGCTGCAGCTCTGGATTATGAGGTCACCATTTTCTGGACGTTTTATGGTCTTCAGGTTGTCAAAAAGGAACGTGATCTGAAAATTTCTCCCCTCGGCAATCCGGCCATGCCCATGCCCATACCCATGCCCGTTCTGGTACAGTCGTTGCCGGGAATGGAAGCCATGGCGACCGTCATGATGAAACAAAAGATGGCTAGCAAAGGCGTTGCCAGCATTGACAGTCTCTTAGAGATGGCGATTGAGTCGGATGTCAAGATGATCGCCTGCCAAATGACCGTCGATCTGTTCGATTTCAAACATTCTGAACTTATTGACGGCCTTGAGTTCGCTGGTGCTGCCCGCTTTTTTGAAATCGCCCAGGACGCCGACATCACACTGTTCATCTAATACGGCCACATTCGATACGCCGCACATTAAAAGCCCGGATGTAATCGCAATCCGGGCTTTTTTGTTGCACCGAATCTGGCTGACAAAACACCTTGATCCCAACCTGACCGCGGTGATGATAAATTAACATTCAGTCGCATGGATGGGTTGAGAAATGACCGCTCCCTTCCTGAGTTCGTTTGTAGATCAATAATCAAGTAATCGTTCTGATCCCCCGGTTCGGGAATATAAGAAGCAATTAGTCTTTGCGACTTTCCCCAGGGTTTTGATTCTGCCTTTCACGCGCCCCTTCACCCGAAGCAATTTTTCCGCGTGCGTTTTGCGGAAAAACCGCGCCGGCGCGCGCCTTGGTCCCGCAAAAAGCACTGAGGAATCTGGCTTCGGGAGAAGGGGCGCGTGAAAAACAAAGGGACAGTCAAAACAAAAAACAAAAATCAAACCTTTGGGGGCAATCCCCCAGACCCCCTTTTTTTTTCAATATCCCCGAACCGGGGGACCTGAACAATTATAAAATTGGTATTTCTTGCCCCGCTGCGCACGGCGCTAGCGATAGGCGAGAACAATCACAACCAAAACCGTGGCTTTGCCGCCAACCCCACCGGAACAAGGCGACTCTTTTCCCACACCCCTCCCATTCCTTGGTCGGGGTCATTTGACCCATCGACCCTATTGCGCCTGACCTTCCAAATCGAATCATCCCAACCCGTCGCGTGCACAGCGGAAAAATAAATAATCAAAACCTTGGGGACCATCCCCGGAAAACTGAACCGGAATGAAGCCCACCGGTATTCACAACCATCGCCGACACTAAAAACGTTTACTAACCATTCGCCTCCAGTCATGAAATATCATGGGTACTGAAGATTATTCCTTGACTAAATGCCGGCGATAGTGTTAGGATTAAAATTTTTTAGAGAACAGAAGCAGGTCACCCATGATCAAAATGCCCCACGTGATCCCAAGTTACTCTCGATTTCCAGTGGCCTTCATTCGCGGGCAGGGGGTCACCTTGTGGGACGACCAGGGAATGGCGTACCTTGATTTTTTATCTGGGATCGGCGTCAACAATCTGGGACATTGCCACCCCAAGGTCGTCGCCGCCATACGTGATCAGGCCCAGAACCTGATCCATACCTGTAATCTCTACCGCATTCCCTTGCAAGAAGAGCTGGCCAGGATTTTAACAGAATCATGCTTTGCCGAGCAGGTTTTTTTCTGCAACAGCGGCGCCGAGGCCAATGAAGCGGCCATCAAACTGGCACGCAAAACCATGTTTGAACGCAAACAAAGCCATCGTTACGAAATCATCACCACAAACGATGGCTTCCATGGTCGCACCCTGGCCACCTTGACCGCAACGGCGCAGGACAAGGTCCAACGCGGATACGCCCCGCTGCCCAGCGGATTCAAATATGTCCCCTATAACAACCCGCAAGCCGTGGAACAAGCGGTCGGAGAACATACCGCCGCCATCCTGGTCGAACCCATCCAGGGAGAAGCCGGGGTCATCATTCCCGATCCTGACTATCTGACCAACCTGCGCAAAATCGCCGACCGACTCGATCTGCTCCTGATTTACGATGAAATTCAAACCGGAATGGGACGTACCGGACGCCTTTGGTGCCATCAACATAGCGGTGCCATCCCCGACATTATGACTTCTGCCAAAGCCTTGGCCTCGGGAGTACCCATCGGAGCCTGCCTGACCACTTCCAAAATTGCAGCCGCTTTCAGCCCAGGCTCTCATGGTTCCACCTTTGGCGGCAATCCCCTGGCCTCGGCCACGGCACTTGCCACCCTGGGGGTGATCAACGACGACACCTTCCTGCAATCCGTCGTCGATAAAGGAAATCATCTCCTTGACGGATTAAAAAAGATTGCCTCCCAGAATAAAATGGTCACCGATGTTCGCGCCTGCGGGTTGATGGCCGGAGTCCAGCTCAACTCCTCTGCCGAAGAGGCGGTCGGAGTATGTCTATCACGCGGACTTCTGGTCAGCTGCCAAAAAGGGACCACCATTCGGTTGCTGCCACCTCTGATCGTCGAAATCGAAGAAATCGATACGGCCCTGGCCATTCTCGCCAGTGTCCTCAATGACCTGTTCTGATCATGACAGTCCATCCTATGAAAAAACGGGATCTCCTATCCCTGGCCGATTTGGATATCAATGAAATCCAAATGTTGTTCCAACGGGCTGCCGAGCTAAAGCGATCTCTCAAAGAAGGTCGCTCGGCCCGAACTCTGGAAGGACGCACGTTGGGGATGCTGTTTGAAAAACCTTCCACACGAACACGGGTTTCCTTTGAGGTGGGAATGTATCAACTGGGAGGTCACGCGCTGTTTCTCTCCTCCAAGGAAATCCAACTCGGTCGGGGTGAAACCATCTCCGACAGCGCCAGGGTCCTATCCCGCTATCTCGACGCCCTGATGATCCGCACTTTTGCCCATGAAAATGCCGAAACCCTGGCGCGATTTTCCACCGTGCCGGTGATCAACGGGTTGTCGGACCATTTTCATCCCTGTCAGATTTTGGCTGATTTGTTTACCTATCAGGAAAAACGGGGACCTTTGACGGGACGCAAGGTGGCTTTTATCGGCGATGGCAACAACATGGCCCACTCCTGGATCCTCGCCAGTACCAAGGTCGGATGCGACCTAACCCTTGCGTGTCCAATCAATTATGATCCCGATCCCCGAGTCCTGAACCTTGCCCAACAACAACGAAAAATATCGGGGGCAGGATCCATCACCCTGACTCGCAATCCCCGGGAAGCGGTGGCCAATGCCGACTTGGTCGTTACCGACACATGGATTTCCATGGGACAGGAACAAGAACAACAACGGCGCCTCCGTGCCTTCCACGGCTTCCAGGTCGATCAGAGCCTCATGCGAGAAGCCAAAAAAGATGCCCTGTTCATGCATTGTCTCCCCGCCCACCGAGAGGAGGAGGTCACCTCGGAGGTCTTGGATGGCGAACAATCCGTGGTCTGGGACGAGGCTGAAAACCGATTGCATGTCCAGAAAGCCATTCTGGAATGGCTGATCCGCGGACATTGTTGAATGGGTGCATCCGTGAACGGTCGTGCTCAATTGGATTGATCCAGGTTGACCCATGCCCCTTGACCAGGAACCGCTCAGAGCTCGCGAGCCCAACCATGGGCTGGATCCAGGAAGGAAACCCGCCTGTTACCAAACTCTACCCGAATGTTGAATCGGCATCCGCGATTGACAACACGCTCGTGGTTCAACTCCTTCCAGACGCCATCAATCAGCCGGATCCACTCCACTCTTTTCACCAAGGATTCCCCACATGATCCCGAAACACTATCATCGGTTACCAAGCCTCATATGGTGCTTCACCCGGCGCTGATCATCCACAATTGGCGACGGTCAAGTGACGTTGCAACTCTTCCCGGGAGCGTAAAATATGACTGAACGTGTGAATAAAGTCGTTTTAGCCTACTCAGGCGGACTTGATACCTCCATCATACTGAAATGGTTGCAAGATGTCTATCAATGCGAAGTTGTGACATTTTCCGCCGACCTGGGCCAGGGCGAAGAACTGGAAGAGGCCCGCCTCAAAGCGGCAAAAAACGGGGTCAAGGAAATCTTCGTTGACGACCTGAAAGAGGAGTTCGTTCGCGATTTTGTCTTTCCAATGTACCGGGCCAATGCCCTCTATGAGGGGGTTTATCACCTGGGAACCTCCATCGCCCGCCCCCTGATCGCCAAACGACAGATTGAAATTGCCAATCTGACCGGTGCGGATGCGGTCTCCCACGGCGCCACCGGCAAAGGCAACGACCAGGTTCGCTTTGAACTGGGATACTACGCCTTGAAACCGAATATTCGCGTCATCGCCCCCTGGCGGGAATGGGACCTCACTTCACGCGATAAACTTCTGGCCTACGCTGAAGCCCATGGAATTTCCGTACCTCGGGATAAAAAAGGTGAAGCCCCCTACTCCATGGATCGCAATCTGCTGCATCTGTCTTTTGAGGGCAAAATATTGGAAGATCCTTGGCGGGAACCGGATGACGACATGTATCTCCTGACGGTCGCGCCAGAAAAGGCTCCGGACAAGGCCACCTACGTGGAACTTGAGTTTGTCAAGGGAGATCCGGTCGCCATCGACGGCGTACCCATGTCCCCAGCCAACCTTCTGACCCGCCTCAACCATCTGGGAGGGAGCAACGGTATCGGCCGTCTCGACCTGGTGGAAAATCGTTACGTGGGAATGAAATCACGAGGCGTCTACGAAACCCCAGGTGGAACCATCCTGGGCGTGGCCCATCGGGCCATGGAGTCCCTGACCCTGGATCGTGAAGTGGCTCACCTCAAGGATGAATTGGCCCCCCGTTATGCCGCCCTGATCTACAACGGTTATTGGTTTTCGCCCGAACGGCAATTGTTGCAAACCATGGTGGACGCCTCCCAAGCCTGGGTCAACGGTGTGGTGCGATTGAAACTTTACAAGGGCAATGTCATCGTAGTCGGACGTCGATCGGATATGAGCCTGTTTGATCCAACAATCGCCACCTTTGAAGAAGACAAGGGAGCCTACAATCAGGGAGACGCCAGCGGCTTTATCAAGCTCAATGCCTTGCGCATGCGCATTGCCGCCAATCTGAGGAAACGCTCATGACCCGCACCCCCTCCGCCACCCCAGGAAAACTATGGGGTGGTCGATTTCGCGAACCTACCAATGCCTTGGTCGAACGGTTTACTGCTTCCATTCATTATGACTGCCGCCTGTTTCGCGAAGATATTCGCGCATCCACGATTCACTGTCGCATGTTGGCGCGGCAGGGAATAATCGCCACCTCCGAAGCGGAGCTGATCCTCTCCGGACTCGTCCAGGTCGAAGAGGAATTCGCTACCGGTCAGATTCCTTTCCGATTGGAGCTGGAAGACATCCACATGCATGTTGAAAGTCGCCTCAAGGAGTTGATCGGACCCGTCGCAGGCAAGTTGCATACGGCCCGTTCGCGCAACGATCAGGTGGCTACCGATCTCAGGCTTTATCTCCGCGGCCAACTCGACGATTGGATGGATCATTTACACCGTTTGCAGCAAAGCCTGGTCTCGTTGGCCCAGCATCATGTCGAATCCATCCTGCCGGGCTTGACCCATTTACAAAACGCCCAACCCGTCAGCTTGGCCCATCATCTCCTGGCCTATTTTGAAATGTTGGGCCGAGACCAGGAACGCTTGCGGGAGTTGCGTCCACGATTGAATCGACTTCCCCTGGGATCGGCAGCGTTGGCGGGAACCCCCTTTCCCATCGATCGCGAATGGGTCGCCAAACAACTTGAGTTTGACGGGGTCTGTCCCAATTCCATGGACGCCGTTGCTGACCGAGATTTCGTCCTGGAGCTGGCTTTTGCCGGCTCCCTGATCATGAATCATCTGTCGCGTTTGTCCGAGGAATTGATCCTTTGGTCATCAAGTCCCTTCGGCTTTGTGGAATTGCCCGATGCCTTTTGTACCGGATCATCCATCATGCCGCAGAAGAAAAATCCCGATATCCCGGAGTTGGTCCGGGGGAAAAGCGGTCGAGTCACGGGGCATCTCATGTCTTTAATCGTCATGATGAAAGGATTACCATTGGCCTACAATCGAGATATGCAGGAAGACAAGGAGGCCATTTTCGACGTGGTGGACACGGTTCAAGGATCATTGCAGCTATTTGCCGATCTGATACCCGGTCTGAAATTCAACACCGAAAAAATGCTGCAAGCTGCCTCTTCAGGTTTCACGACCGCAACCGATCTGGCCGATTACCTGGTCAAAAACGGAATTCCTTTCCGAGAAGCCCATGAAATCACAGGACGGATCGTACGAACATGTCTGGAAAAGGGACTGACTTTAACCTCCATTCCCTTGGACTCCATGCAAATGGTTGACGGACGTATCGGCGCCGACGTCAAGGAAGTCCTGGCGGTGGAAGCTTCAGTCAACGCTCGTCGCTCTCAAGGTGGAACCGCCATGGCTTTGGTACACCAAGCCCTGTCCGCAGCCCAGGCCACCTTGGATACCCATCCTTGCCTACCAAAGGGGGAAGAGTCCATCAAACCAAAGGCCAAAGTGCCGTGACAGGGATTGGGCCTGATCCCGATGGATACCTCATCAACGTCTATCCCATCGCCCCCAAGGCCGTTCCTGATTATCGATGGGCTAACCCACTCCCTCTATTCGCAATTGGCCGAAAATCGGGAACAGGATGGTCCATCCGCAAACGGCCCCGGAGGATCGAAAATAAACATGCGGTAAGCATGTCATCTCGCCCGGAAATGGACCTCGTGCATGATTCTTTCAAAAAAGGTTTCGCCACCCCCTCCCCTTGGGGTAGAAAGAGTCCAGACTTTGACCGATTCACCTCAATTCACCATTTTGGCAAGTATCATGGACGAAACCACTTCCCCTCCCCCCAGTAAACTGCCCTTCATCGATCGAATCCCTTGGCCGGTACTCGTTCCATTGGCATTTTTCATGGGCATCGCCCCTATCCTGCCAGAACCCCATCTGTGGGAAAAATTAAAAATGCTTGCAGCCGGCACCTTGTCTCGACCTTTGGACATTTTTGACCTTGTCATGCACTCTACCCCCCTGGTTTTGGTTGTGATCAAAGGCTGGCGCCAAATTCGGGCCGATAGGAGGAGACTGTGAATCTGGTTCTCATCGGCATGCGCGGCGCAGGTAAATCCAATCTTTCCCGTCGGCTCTCGGTTCTGACCAAACGTCCGGTGATGTCCACCGACACCCTGATTTCCTACGAAAATCAAGGTGACCCCATTGCCACCGTCCTGGAAAAATTGGGAGGAAGCTGGAGAGCTTTCCGGGATTTGGAAACTGAGATTGTATCCAAGGTGGCGGCCATGGACGGAGTCATCATCGATACCGGTGGCGGAATCATCGTCGATCTTGATGACGAAGGCCGGGAAATATACAGCTATCGCAAAATGGATGCCCTGAAGAAAAACGGCCGAATCGTCTGGCTGGAGGGGGATATCCCGCGTCTGGCCGCCAAGGCCGCCGCCGATACCAGACGTCCTCCCTTGAGCGCCACCGAAAGCGAAGAGACCATCATGCGTCGCCGACTCCCCTTTTATCAGAAAGCTGCGGACCATGTGATCAATATTGAAGGATTTCGACGCGACCTTCTGGCTCTGCAAATCTTGCAACAACTCCATTACTGGTCTGGAACGATTTGATCGGTCAGACACAAACCAAAAAATGAAACCGTTGCGAAGAACACGACAGCCGATCGGCCTGACGCATTGACCGCACCGATGGCTAATAAGATAAACTTATGCCGACTCCAGCCGCTTGGCCATATCGACATCCCCCTGCTGCAACGCCAAAGATCGGGGATCCTTTCCCTCATCGTCAGTCAACCTGGGGTCGGCCCCGGACTTGATGAGATCAACCACCATCGCCAGGCTGTGACGTCCCACCGCCAAGTGCAACGGCGTTCGTTGCCTGGGAGTGCGGCTGTTGACATCGGCGCCATGACGGAGGAGCTGTTTCACAATCCCCTCATGGCCGAAAAAGATGGAACAATGCATAGGTTGATTGCCCTCAAGATTGCGCACATCCGGCCGAGCACCGCGCTGTAACAACGCTGTCGCAACCTCCAGGCTGCCCTCCTGGCAGGCACGATATAACGCCGTTTCACCATAACGGTCCGGAGCCTCCAAGTCGGCACCATGATCCAACAACGCCTCAACGACCGCGACATGATTCCACGACGAAGCCCAATGTAACGGAGTTTCCTGATCGAGATCCACCCGGGAAGGGTCGGCTCCATGTCGCAACAATATCAAGGTAATCTCTATATTACCCCGCACTGCCGCCCAATGCAGCGGGGTCCAACGATAATTATCGGTGGCATGAACGTCGGCACCCGCTTGAAGCAACCGCTCAACCACATCCACCAGCTCTTCTTGCACCGCCCGATGCAACGGGGTCCAACCCTCACTGTCATGCG
>JADFZF010000200.1 GCA_015232645.1 Magnetococcales bacterium
CCCAGGCCCCTTTTTTTTTCAATCATTCCAAACCGGGAGGGATCTGAATAGTTACAAATTTCCTATCTAAACGCCATTGGTCTCTGCACCCATCCTTCAGGGCGTCGTCCACAGGGGGGCGAAACAGCTCATGGCTTATTTTCGATCTTGATATCGCCCCGGGCGGGTTCGCGAGTGTTGGGTTCCGTCCGGGTGGGGTCGGGCCGGGACAAGTCAAGCTTGTCGGCCTCGGGTTTCATCTCGGTGGCCCTGGGGACCACAGGTGGGGAGACGTCGGGTTTGGGCGTTTTGGCCTTCGAACGCTGGAAAGGAATGGCCGTCGTCGGCCGGGACATATACCCCTCCTGCAAAGGATTGAACTGTGCCAGTGGGACCCGGGTCCAGGCAGCACCATGGTTTTTATCCTGAGTCAAAATCCAAACCCGCCCAAGCTGGCTATCCAACATTAACGTTGCCTGTCCCTCATCCCCCCTGATCTGCCCTTGATAAATTTGATAACGACCGACATTGCCTACCTGATCCCTGTTTTCCACGGTGGACGAGGCCGCTTGTAGTTGAGTCACCAGCCCCAAAGCGCCACAAAACACCATCACACCCCTATGGCGACGTCGTTGTATCATGATTCGGATTCCCCCTTAATGGATAATGTACCAATGACTCCAACTCCTGTGCCGCCGCCAGCAACCTTGGCGATTTCGCTCCCTGGCCTCCGAGCACGCCCGAAAAAATCAAGTGCCGACAGGATGGGTCTGGGAAGGGACGGGTCCCTCCTTGGTGAGGTGGGGGTCCAGTCCCAAAATTCTTGATTTGGGAAGGGTGCCCAGCTTCACGGGAAACGTTTATGTTCTCAGCGTCAAATCGCTTCATGTCAAGGAAGACGAAAAAAATCAGTACCTCCGGGCTTGGCCCCCAACCCTTCTGGGAAGCCCCCCCCTTCCCAGTCCGGTCGGCACTTTACCATGGAGGGGCTGAACGGTTGCGATCAGCGCACGCTGGGGGTCAGTTCGACCCGGCGATTCATTGCCCGACCTGTCCTGGTGGAGTTGCTGGCCGCTGGCTCTTCCGTACCCATGTTGATCGGCACCAGACGATTCTTGGCAATGCCATTCATGATCAAATAACGCTCTACTGACCGGGCTCGTCTTTCCGCCAGCTTGCGATTCATCCGCACGTTGCCCGAGTTATCGGCATATCCGCGAATGGTCAGGATGATTTTGGGATTGTCCTTGAGAATAAGCAACAATTCCTTGAGAATTTTCTGCGCCGGCCGTTGCAGCTTGGAACTGTTGCTGCCAAAGAACAGAGGTTGCAACGCCCAGCAACCGTGTGCGTCCACCTGGGCTCCCGCCGGGGTATTGGGGCAATCATCCGTGCTATCGGCAACACCGTCGTTGTCACGGTCCATGCTCAAAGGACAACCGCGGATATCGACCGGCATCCCCATGGGAGATTTCGGACACTCATCGGCACTGTCGGGCACGCCGTCACCATCGGTATCCGCTTCAACGATTTTCAACTGCCGTTCCGGCTTGTCAGCGGGAGAACAAAAGTAGCACTGAGTACCGACAGTGGCTAAAGAGGTCTGCCCCGATTGGGGATGCCACTGGTTGAACCCCTTGTTCATCCAACCTTCCTGGGTGGATGTGGGGGCGCAAGCGGACAGCGCCAGAGCCAAGGAACTCAGTCCAATGATGGGCAGTAGTTTTTTCCCTCGCATAACTATTAGCTCCCAAGTAACTATAATAGGTGGATGATATTGATCCATTTGGTTCTATCATGGCCAACTGCCGCCCTGGTCCCATCCAGACGCGGGTCGGCAACGCTCCCCTCACCCCGCCGGCATCGACCGGCCTGCCACAAGGTCAGACCCGGTGGAGGTCGGGAAAAATCTGCAGATAACCACGCCAGACCATATCACCAGCGACATACAGGATGATGGCCAGGCCGATCCAGGCGATCCAGGGTTGTTTATGGATCAACTGGGCAATATAGTTGGCGGCAAAGGCCATCATGATGACGGCAATGACCAGACCCGCCACCAATATCCAGGGGTTATCCCGGGCGGCGCCGGCCACCGCCAGGACGTTGTCCAGGGACATGGAGACGTCGGCCATGGCGATTTGCCACACCGCCGCCGTGACCGATTTGGATTCCGTGCTCCCTTGTTCCCCCAAGTCCGACGAAGGCTGAGTTTGGCGATGACGCAGGTCGCTGAGCATCTGCCAGGCCACAAACAGCAGCAGCAGCCCCCCAGCCAGTTTCAGCCCGACGATTTGCAACAGTTGGACGGTGATCAAAGCGAAAAGGATGCGCAGAAGAACCGCCGCTCCGGTCCCAATCACGATCACCTGCCTGCGATGGCTCAAAGGGACCGAAGCGGCAGCCATTCCGACAACAATGGCGTTGTCCCCAGCCAGGACCAGATCAATAAAAATGATTTGCACAAAGGCGGTTAAATGACTGAGCAGTTCAGTTTCCACAGTGATCCTTCGTCGTCATGAAATTGAATGTTGGACCCCTCTGTCACCGATGGCTGATTCCATCGCTGAAGCCCAATGGATCGCTCCTGCGCTACGGGGAGGGCGTTGTGTGCGAACGAACGTTTTCAGTGGACGGGGGGAGAAAATGGCCCCCACAACACCAACCGGGATGCAACTTACCTTAATCCACGGTAGAATCGCAAGGCGAATCTGTCAGGTCACGGGTCGCCCCGGATGGTGACCTCGGACTTTCCCCCATGGTCTGGTCCATGGGGCGATCCTTCCCTACCATGATTTTTTCCGAATGCCATGGATCAAAACGCAAGTGCCGGGTTGAAGCTGCGCTGGAAGAACCGTTATCGACGAATACGGCTGGCGATGGTACGTCGGTTTTACGGGTTTGGGGCCGACGACCTCGAACGGTTTCTTGCCCAAATGGGAGCTGGGCCGGGCCGGGTGGTCATGGTTCATTGCTCCTGGAATGGATTTGAAGGCTTCCGGGGAACCCCACGGGACGTGATTGGTATCCTGCAACGCTGGGTGGGGGAACACGGGACGTTGCTCATGCCCTCGCTTCCGTTCACTGGATTGGCGCGGGATTGGGCTGAACTGGGTCGCCTGTTCGACGTGCGCCGAACTCCGAGCCAGATGGGATTGGTCACCGAACTGTTTCGTCGCAGCCCCGGGGTGGTTCGAAGTATCCATCCCACCCACCCCGTCTTGGCTTGGGGGGCTCGGACCGAGGAGATGATCCGCGATCATCATTTGTGCCGTACGCCATGCGGACGCGGATCTCCCTATGCCCGCATGCTGGAGCACGATGGTCTGAATCTGTTATTGGGGGTGGATATTCGCGCCCTGACCTTTTTTCACGCCGTCGAAGAGCTGATTCGACCGTTGTTGCCAGCCGATCCGTTCACCAGGGAAACCTGGACCCTGCAAAGCCGCGATGGCGATGGCCGTCACTGGACCACCATCACCCATTTGTTCGATGCCGACCTGTCCCGGCGCCGGGATTTACGCCTGATCATCCCCGACCTGAAAGCACGGGGACACTACGCCCAATACCGCCTGCGACGACTGGAGGCCATCCTGTTGGGGTGCCGGGATGTGTTCCAGACCCTGGAGGAGCTGGCCAGACAGGGGCGAACCTGCTATCGCTGACCCATGGCCGTGCACCTTGTGGCCATTCTCATCCGTCAGGCTTGCCCCCGTTGCTTCACATGGTCCACATACAGCATGTCGGTGTGCAGAATGTGACCCACCAGCCACTCCTTGGTGAAGGACAGCAGATCCATGACCACCGTGAACTCCCCTTGGTTGTAACGGTTGGCCAAGTCTTTCAGCTTCTCCACAAGCCGGTCATGTTTCTCCCCATGATTTTTCAGGTCGGGGTAGCCATGCCTCTTGAGCATGTCTATCTCCCTGCCAAAATGAGTCTGGGCGTAGTCCACCAATCCGGAAATGATCGTGCCCACCTTGGTTGACCCCTCTTCCTCCTTCATGGCCAGATGCAGGTCGTTGACCATATCCACCAACTTGCGATGATCGGCGTCAACGGATACAACATTGGTATTCAACTCCTCGACCCAGGGGAAGAAAATGCGATGGCTTTCTTTACTGGCGGTGCTGCTGAGATAAACCTTGTTAAGAAGAGAGAAGAGTTTTTTCCTGCCATCCAAAAATTGCTGCAGAGCCAAATCAGCCGCCTCCTGCCCTTCCCATCCCCGTTCAGCGATGATGGCGATGGCCTGCTGGGCATGCTGATGGATTTCCTGATGCAGACCTCGGACCTCATCCAACATGGATCGAGGTTGGAACTCGCCCGCCTGCGGACTATCCAGCCATTGCCCAAGCTGGGTCTGCGAAGGTTCGGACAAGATCTTGCCGTCGGCGGGACGTCGTCCCTGGATGACCTGTTCCAAAAGGGCCTGAGTGGCCAGAAACTCCCCTTTGATCTGACGCATGTGGAAAATAGGGTTGCCGGTGTTCATTTCCATGTGCGAGGCGAACAGGGCCCCCGTCATATCCTGCAGCACCGACCCCATACGTTCGAACTGCTTGGCTGACCCTTGCGCCTGCCGGGCGATTTTGTTCGCCTCCTGCATTTTCAGCTGCACGCTGTTGGCGGCCGACTCGGTGGCTTCGGCGGAAATTCGAATGGCCTTGGACATGTCTTCGGCCGATGAGCTTTCCCGGGCGACCGATTCGGCCCCTGCAGCCACTTCCGAAGCGGTACGAGCAACTTCCGCGGTCCCCAGGGCCGCTTCCTGAGCCGAGCGGGCGACTTCTTGAGCGGCGAAATTGAGTTCTCCGGCATTCTGGGTCACCGATGCCGCCCCCTGGGCCACGGTGTTGATGGCATCGGAAATGGCATGGACGGTTTTATTCTGCTGTTCCACCGACAGCGTGATTTCCTGATTGGACTGATTGATTCGGGAAATGGCCTTGGCGATTTCACTGTTGGCAAAAGCCGCCTCGCGGGTATTGGCCTGAATGCCGTGAATCTTGTCGGAAATCA
>JADFZF010000201.1 GCA_015232645.1 Magnetococcales bacterium
CGAACAATGACTCGATCAAAGCAAGAATACGTAAAGTCAATATTGGCCTGGAATTGATGCAGAAATTTCTTCACGATATCCTCCCGGTTGGATAACGGTATCGTGAAATAAAACTGAGGTAAAATCAAGATCTTTGGCTAATTTGGAACTTCAGTTCGTTAAGAGTTCATCCCACCCGCATAGGCCAACCCGCGCAACGTCCCGCGAAAAACCAGACGATCAAAACCGAAAAGCGTGCCGATGACATCACTCGCGTGTTTCGATAAAAATGCTTCCATGGCGTTCCCCTTTTGGCTGGCTGCTGGTGTCTGGAAACTTCCGCATAACCGGACGGAAGGTGGAACGCCTGTCCTTTCATTTGGTTGCGGCTTGCCGCTCTATGAGTCGCAGTTCTGCCTTCACCTCCTCAAGCTTATTCTTGGTGCCGGCGTGCTGAGCCTCCCAGAAGGCTGCCCGACAACGCAGATCGATAAACTCCTGCTTGGGGTGATCAGAACGTACCTTTGCGAGGAAGGCACCCTAACGGCAATATGCCCAAAGATGGGTGGCGACGTTGGCCGATCAACAAGACGATTTGCCGAAATAATGTCCATGAAGCGGGTTATACACAATTATCGCCGGTGTTTCCCGCAAAAAAAAATCTCCGTGGCATGGGGTGGCCGAATATTTACTGATGACTCATGAATATGCAATCATGTCAGGCCACCAGAAGCCATTGGCCTGGCAAGTTAATACTGCTGCTGTCAAGAATGAGTTGCTATTGTGACAGGGTTGGTTCCCAGGCCGTTGCCGATCGGTTACAATGGTATTTGAAGGAGTTGATTGATTGGAAGTTTGGCGGGCGGAGATGGTAATTTAGAAGAAACTTTGGTGAAATGTTGCTATCCCACTTCAGACCGATGGTGGGAAATGAAATGCAATGGCCGATGGAGACACTATGGCGACACAGGCTTCCCCAGCTCGAAAAATTGCCTTCAGCGCCGCTCAGCCGACGGGACAGTTGACCATTGGCAACCTGTTCGGAGCAATTCAAAACTGGGTTCCGTTGCAGGAACATTACGACACCTTGTTTTGCGTCGTCGATCTGCACGCCTTGACGGTCCGCCAGGATCCGCAACAGTTGCGCCGACATATTCTGGAACTTGCCGCCATCTATATGGCATCGGGAGTGGACCCGAGACAAAGCGAGGTGTTCATTCAAAGCCAGGTCCCGCAACATGCCGAATTGGCCTGGATCCTGTCCACGTTTGCCCAACTGGGCGAACTGGAACGGATGACCCAGTTCAAGGACAAGGCCCAACGTCATCGGCACAACGTCAATGCCGGACTGTTTACCTACCCGGTCTTGATGGCAGCGGATATCCTTTTGTATGGCGCCCATGTGGTTCCGGTGGGAGAAGACCAAAAACAGCATCTGGAACTGACCCGCGATATCGCCATCCGTTTCAACAACCTGTTTGGTCCGGTGTTGCAGATTCCCGAACCATTGATTCCCACCCAGGGAGCCGCTCGGGTCCGTGACCTGCAGTATCCGGAAAAAAAGATGTCCAAATCGGCCGAAGCGGAACTGTCCCGGGTGATGATACTGGACGATGACGCCACAGTTTTGAAGAAATTCAAGAAAGCCGTTACCGACAGTCTGGGAGAGATCCGGTTTAACGAAGACGCTCAGGCAGGAGTCACCAATCTGCTGACCATCTGGTGCGCTGCCACGGGACGGAGGCAGGAAGAAGCCCTGGACCATTTCAGCCATAACATGTATGGCAAACTCAAGGTGGAAACCGCCGAAGCGGTCAACGCGGTCCTCGGCCCCATCCGGGAAAACTATCGACAGTTGATGGCCGATCCCGGGGAGCTGGAACGGATTCTGAATCAGGGAGCGGAACGCGCCGCCCACCGAGCGGAGAAAACCATGGTTCAGGTGATGGATGTCCTGGGCTTGCCAGTCGCGGGGAGAAGGATGCGCGCAGGTGTCTGACAGCATGCGATTGCACAAATGGTTGGCGCAGGCAGGCCTGTGTTCCCGACGCGAGGGGGAACGTTGGATCGGCGCCGGTCGGGTGATGGTCAATGATTTGGTCGTTACTCAGGCGGGAACATCGGTTAATCCGGGTGATCGGGTGCGGGTGGATGGCCGAGAGGTGGCACTCCATAACAAGCGGGCCAGCATGGTTTTGGCTTTGCATAAGCCTCCCGACGTGGTCTGTACCCGCCATGACCCCGAAGGGCGTCAAACCGTTTACGATTATCTGCAGGCTATTCCCGGACGCCTGTTGTATGTGGGGCGGTTGGACATCAATTCCGAAGGACTAGTCCTGTTTACCGACGACGGCGAGTTGGTCCATCGCCTGACCCATCCCTCGGCCCAGGTACCACGCAGTTACCGGGTTCGGGTCCATGGTCGCATCGATCACGCCACCCTGCAACGGTTGCGACAGGGAGTCACCCTGGATGATGGTCCGACCGGACCATTGGAGGTCCAGGTTGACCACAATCTCAGCGCCAATAACTGGTTGACCATGACCTTGCATGAAGGACGTAATCGCATTATCCGCCGCATTTTCGATACCCTGGATATGAAGGTGTCGCGTTTGATTCGCGTCTCCTTCGGGCCCATCGCCCTGGGAGAGTTGCCGCGAGGTCGCTGGCGCCCGCTATCCGCCGCCGAAAATCGTCTGTTACGGCGGAATCCAAGCCATCGCAACGAGTCGGTTCAGACCGTTCCTCACGGGGAGAGGTCCGTGCACCGTCGTCCATGACTCCCGATCCGTCACGACTGTATCACCTGATGTTCGACCATTATGGCCCTCAACACTGGTGGCCGGCACGGACCGATGTGGAAATGATGGTGGGGGCCATCCTGGTGCAGAATACTGCCTGGACTCAGGCAGCCAAGGCGGTCAGGCAACTGGAGGATCGTGGTTTGTTGGATTTTCACGCCATTCTCACCACCCCCGATGAACAATTGTGGCCAATATTGCAACCCGCTGGATATTTTCGAATCAAAACAAAACGTCTGAAATCCCTGGCCACTTTCATGGTGTCGGGCGGGGGCCCGGAGGCCGTGATCCGCGCCGACAACGACGGATTGCGCGCCAACCTGCTGGGCGTCCATGGCGTCGGCAGGGAAACCGCCGATTCCATCGTTTGTTATGCCGCCCGCCAGCCGGTTTTTGTGGTCGATGCCTACACCAAACGACTGTTTTTACGTTTGTCTTGGATTGACTCTCGGGCCGATTACGATACCATGCAGGCGTTGGTGCATGGGTCATCACTCCCCCGGGAGGCGGATACTCTAGGGGAATTTCATGCCTTGATCGTCCGCCATGCCAAGGAACATTGTCGTAAACGCCCCCATTGTCCGGGATGTCCCGTGACCTTTTGTTTGGGGGTGGCGAGCCACGATACCCGTGCCGGTGGTTGAACGCGACCAGCCTGAAATCAGGTGGCGCTCGACAATCCCGACCGATCCATTCACAATCGGGACCAGGAGGGGTCTGTCGATCCACTTTTACCATGCCCCCTCCCTCCGATCAATCACGCGTGGTGGCGCCATGGAACGACAAGCAAAAATTTTGATTGTGGATGATGAAGTCTTTACCATCGAATCTCTGGTCGGGTTACTGAGCGCCGAATACACCATCATGGTTGCCAAAAGTGGTGAACAGGCATGGCGCTGTCTGAAGGCGGACAATCTGCCCGACTTGATCCTGCTGGATATTCTCATGCCGGAGGTGGATGGCTTCGAGGTGTGCCGAAGATTAAAGGAAAACAAACTTTATGCCGGGATACCGGTAATTTTCATCACCGGTATTACCACCCCCGCCGAAGAAATTCGGGGACTGGAACTGGGGGCCATGGATTTCATTCGCAAACCTTTCAATGCCCATGTGGTCTTGACCCGCGTCCGTACCCACCTGGAATTGCATGCCCAAAAACAGCGTCTGGTCGAACTCAATGCCTTGAAAAACAGATTTCTCGGTATGGCGGTCCATGATTTGCGCAATCCCATCAACTGCATCTGTGGATTATCGGAAATGTTGCTCCATATGGAACTCGCGGTCGCGGATCAACGTCGGTTCGCCTCCACCATCCACGAGGTGGGCCACCAGATGAGTCAATTGATCAACGATCTGTTGGACATTTCGGTCATCGAAAGTGGTCATTTCGATATGAATCTCACCTCGGGGAATCTGGAGGCTCTGGTTCAATCCCGGATGGCCTTGTTTCGCTTCGCCGCCGAGAAAAAATCCATTACACTCATGTACAAGGGTTCTTTCCCAGGGACCTCCCGGTTTGACGAAGCACGCCTGGCCCAGGCGATAGACAATCTGATCGGTAACGCCATCAAGTTTTCCCCTCCCGGAAAGGGTGTGGAAGTGCGTGTTGGCCGGGATGAGGGTGGAGTCTGGCTGGCGGTGGCGGATGAAGGGCCGGGGATTGCGGCGGTGGACCGGGACCGTCTGTTTGGGGCATTTCAAAAATTGAGTGCCCGACCGACCGCCAAAGAAAAAAGTACCGGTTTGGGGTTGGCGATCGTCAAAAAGATCGTCGATGGCCACCGGGGAGAGATTCGCCTTGATAGTGAACCGGGCCAGGGGGCGGTGTTCACTATCAGGCTGCCCGATGATTCGCAGACCGCTTGAAAAAAATCAATGGGATGGATCGGGAAAGGGGTAAATATTCGGCCACCCCCCTCTCCATGTCACTGGCGCAACAACATTTTGAAGTTGTACTGAGCGGCTTCGCCGCAGCTGAGAGAAGCCCGTTATCCCCGGTCCATTGGCGTGTGCTGGTTCAGCGGGAAATGGACTGGCATCCGTTTACTCCTTGACTTTCCATATGGGGGACTCTGTCCCGGTGAAATAGGGACGGTCATTACTGACCGCCCCCCTCGCAGAACCGGACGTGCCCTATCCCTCTGTGCCAATGAAAAGTGAGACACTTTCACTCCAATAAATTAAAGTACGGCGGAGGAGGTGTCAGACCGATG
>JADFZF010000202.1 GCA_015232645.1 Magnetococcales bacterium
ATCGTGTTGTTGTTCATGTTTATTTCATTCTTTGAAGATACGGGTTACATGGCGCGTATTGCCTTCCTCATGGATCGGCTGATGCATGGCATTGGCTTGCATGGCAAGGCGTTCATCCCCATGCTGATGGGATTCGGGTGCAATGTGCCGGCCATCATGGCGACCCGGACCATGGAAAATCCCCGTGATCGCCTGGTGACGATCCTGGTCAATCCATTCATGAGCTGTTCCGCACGCCTTCCGGTCTATGTTTTGTTCATTGGGGCATTTTTTCAGGAGTGGGCCGGAACGGTTCTGTTCGGCTTGTATCTGTTGGGGATCATCACCGCCATGTTGGCCGCCATGGTGTTGAAGAAAACGTTTTTCGGCGGCTGGAGCGAGGCCTTCGTAATGGAACTTCCTCCCTACCGCATACCAACGGTACGGGCGGTGATGGTGCACATGTGGGGAAAAGCAGTGGAATTCTTGAAGAAGATGGGTGGGGTGATTTTGATTGGATCGATCCTCATTTGGTTCTTGCAATCTTTCCCGAGGGATGTTTCGTTGAGCGTTGACTATGACGCCAAACTGGCTACCTTGAATCAGATGGCCGAAAGTGGGGTGCGGGAGGAGGCCATCTTTCGATTGACCAACCAGCGCGCTGCCGAGGAACAGGAAAAGCGTTTCCTGGGGGTGATTGGTCATGCGATTCAACCGTTCTTTGCCCCGCTTGATATGGACTGGAAGGCCTCGATCGCGCTGCTCACTGGATTCGTCGCCAAGGAGGTGGTGGTTTCGACCTTCGGGGTACTTTATGCCACTGGTGCCAAAAAAGGGGAGAAGCCGGAGGGTTTGCAACATCAACTTGCCGGTTCCATGCCTGCGAAAGCGGCCCTGGGCTTTCTGGTATTTACCCTGCTTTATGTCCCCTGTCTGGCCACCATCGCCGCGATCCGGCGGGAAACTCTGTCCTGGAAGTGGCCGTTGTTCTCCGTCGGTTTCGGTCTGACCATCGCATGGACTTTTGCATTGATCACCATCCACATCGGAGGGATTTTCCTGTGAATCGACTTTCGGTGGTTGAAATGATTCTTTTGACTGGAGTGCTGGCGGTCACGGTATATGTCGTTTGGCGTCGCCTGCGGCGAATGTTTTCATCGAAAACGGGGGGGTGCGGCTGCGGTGTTGATTGCGCGACCGGCTGTCCCCCCTCTGGAACCTCATTGGAAAACACGATGGAACGTCGGTCAACGGGCAATCATCCTCTGAAGTTTGTCGACCGCGTTCCGTGATGAGGCCATTGCACGGCCACTAGGTCTATTGTTGGGCGAAGATGGTTTTCAGGAAAGTTTGCAATGCCTGCCAGGATTGGTGATCCACGTCGGCGTTGTAGGCCACCGGAAGCTGAAATTCTTTGGCGACCCGGTCTGCATCGGGGTTGGTGAACCCATGGAGTGCCTTCGGGTAGGAGATGACCTTGAAATCCGCTTTGGCCTGGGTCATTTCCTCCTCGAAAGCCTTGACCTTGTCGGGCGGACTCATGGCATCGTCGCTGCCGTTCAGCACCAGGATTTTGGCATGAATTTTCCCGGGAACGGCCGTTTGGGCCGGGTCCAGGGAGCCGTGGAAGCTGGCGACCCCTTTGAGTCCCACCCCCTGGCGTGCCATATTGAGAACCACGCCGCCACCGAAACAGTAGCCAATGGCGGCGATACGGTTTTTGTCGACCATGGCTTGTTCACTCAGGTATTTCATGGCGGCCTCGAAACGTCCCTTGGCGGTGGGAAAGTCCTTCAAGGCTTCTTGGGCGAAGGCCTTGGCGTCCTTGGGATGCGTGGCCACCTTACCATCCCCATACATATCCACCGCCAGGGCGACATACCCCAGTTCCGCCAACATGTGCGCCCGCTGGCGGGCATAATCGTTCAGTCCCCACCATTCATGCACCACCAATACCCCGGGACGGTTGGCAGTCGCATCGTCCGCCATCGCCAGATACCCTTTGAGGGTGACCCCGGAAGCGACATAAGTCGCCTCTTTTTCCATGATGGCGGCCCAGGCAGGAGCGGCTCCAAGAATCAATGAAGCCACAAACATGATTTTGGTTATCAAACGCATTCTTTTCGACTCCCTACGTGAATGTGGCAGGCCAAGGACGGCGTCTCACAATTTTTTCAATATGGCTTCCTCATCGACCGCATCGATTTGTTCTGGACGCAGGTTGCTTTCCGCATAGCGGCGGTAGACCCCGCTGCGCAGGAATAAGGCAAACAAGTCCTGGTCGATGTGTCCATCCTTGCACATGAAACTCATGATTTTCAATGCTTCGCTCAAGGTTTTGGCCTTTTTGTAGGGTCGATCCACGGCGGTGAGGGCTTCGAAGATGTCGGCGATGGCGAGGACCCGCGCCTGAACGTTCATCTCATCCCGACGCAGGCCTCGTGGATAACCGGTGCCCAACATGGTTTCGTGATGGGCCCCTGCCAGTTCCGGGACGTTGGCCATTCCTTTGGGGAAGGGAAGTTGGCGCAGCATCGCCAGGGTATGGATCACATGTTCATTGATTTTGAAACGTTCTTCGGCATTCAGGGTGCCTCTGGGGATGCAGAGGTTATAGATTTCGCCGAAATTGGAAGCGTTTTCCGGGATGGCGAGAGTGATTCCCATGGCGTTGGCGTCGTAGGAGAGTCTGGTATCGGTGCGTGGCTGCCGGTGCTCGGGTCGGTCCGCCAACAACGGCTCCCTGACGGGCCAGGTCAACGGGGCGGGGTCTGCAAGGCGGGCTTCTTCCATATGCGACAATCCCAGGCGATCATCGAAATAGCGCTGCCATTGGCGAGCGGCAATGTGTTGGATGCGTGCCACATCTGCCGCCGAGGTTACCTGATCGCCGACGTTGGTTCGGGCAACAAAGGCAAAATCCTGGCGCAAAGAGTCGAGCTGGGCCGTTAACGCATCCTGTGTGACATCGATACCCGCCAGGCGTCGTTCGAGGTGGTCGATCTGGGCCTCGCGCCATAACACCTCGAAGCGCATGCGAATTTCGTGGATGCGATTGTGGACGCATTCCAGTTTGGTCGCTTTGTCCACCACCGCTTCGGGGGTGGTCACCTTGCCGCAATCGTGCATCCAGCAGGCAAGATGAAATTCTTTTTGTTCATCGGCGGTCATGGCGAAGTGGGCCAGGGGGCCGGAGTCGGCCTGACAGGCCGCCTCCACCAGCATGCTACCCAGCATGGGAACCCGTTCGCAGTGACCGGCGGTATAGGGCGATTTGGCGTCGATGGCGGTGGCCATCACCCGAATGATGGCCTCGAATAATTTTTCCTGGGCTCGCATCAAGTTAAGGCTATCCAGGGCGATGGCCCCCTGGGTGGCCAGGGCCTCGACGAAGCCGATCCATTCGGAATCCAAGGCGATGACGTCACCGGTTTTTGGATCCATGGGGTTGATCAGCTGCAAAACCCCCAGAGGTACCCCCTCCCGGGGTTTCAGGGCGACGGTCAGCATGGAGCGGGTACGATAGCCGGTCGCCTGGTCGTAACTCAGGGTCCCGGAGACGTCGAACGGACCCACATCGCCATAGACATCGGCCAGCAATACCGGCTCTCCCGTCAGAGCGACGTGGGTGGAAACATAACGATGCACTTCATCCCCCGATTCCGGATCGTATAAAGGGAGCAATCGGGAGGGCAATTCATCGTCACTGGAAAGATAGGCAAAGCGGAGGAAATGGTCCTCGGTCCGCAGGTACAAAGTGGCCTTGTCGGCATGAGCCAGCTCCTTGCCACCATAAAGAATGGCTTTCAGCAAGGCATCCATGTCCCGTTCCATGGCCAGGTTTTTGGCGATATCCACAAGTTTTTTTAATTTTTTCTGTTCCACCTCCAGATATTGTTGCAACCGATCTCTGGATTCATGCACTGCCAGCTGGTTGCGAACGCGAGACAGCAGAGCCGGAATACTGATGGAACGGACCACATAGTCCACCGCACCCAGGGCCAGACCATATTCTTCCTCGGTGCTGTTGGCGGCAGAGGACATCAGGATGATCGGTATGTTCTGGAGCGGTGGCTGGTTCTGAATTTGACGCATGAACTCAAACCCATCCATATCCGGCAAGTTGATGCTTAGAAGAATCAAGGCTGGAGTGGGGGTGGCAGCAGTCCGTCGGATTCCATCAATGCCTTGGGTAGCCACCACGACCGTATGTACTTTTCGCAGCGCGGCGATCGTTGTTGTCAGTAGGTCGGGCTGGCCATCCACGATCAGCACGAGGGGGAAAGCGTTGGGCATTGGGGTATGTGGTCATTCCGGTTGAAGGGAAGGGTCGAGGGGGATGAAACCTCAAAGGGTTTTCAGGTGGTTGACGGGGCCGGCAGGATGGTCCCGGTTGGTTTCCATGGTGCTTTGGAACGGGAAGGATCGCATGCGGCAGTGACCAGAACCGAAGGCGAACCCTTGGGTTGAATCCTAATCCTTGAACGAAGGGGCCAGCCCATTCCCAGTTCCATCTCTTCTTACTTGACTTCGATGAAGGTAATCAATTGTTATCCTCCTCCTCTAAAATTTTTTTTCCTTCATTTTCAAAACGGGTCCGATGGCCTGGCCAGTAGGCCCAGCCGATCACCCCCAGGAACAGGATGAAAAATAGGATCAGGGAGACCTCTTTGGATACCACCATCATCTCATCGAACGTCATTGTTCAGCACTCCCGTGGAATTCAAGGTCACCTCAAGGCGATGAGAGAACGACATGGGTTCCGCCGTTCCGGTCACCTGCAGGCGAAGCTCCCAAAGCCCGGGTTCTGGTGGGGTGATACGGACTTCATAGCCACCATCTCGGGTTTGAGCCGCTGTCAGGGGTTGATCGATCCCGGCATGGGCATTGCGATATAATAATCCCGATATGGACATTCCCGACAGGGGTTTTCCAGCGCCATCCTTCAGTAGCAGGTGGATGACGCCCGGTTGTCCGGA
>JADFZF010000203.1 GCA_015232645.1 Magnetococcales bacterium
CAACCATGGAGATGACTCGGAGGGCGGTGTTCCGGTCGATACCGCATTCGACGATATCGTCGATCCCTTGTTCCTGTTCCACGTACAGCTCCAGAATGCGATCGAGAATGGGATAGGGGGGGAGGGAATCGGTATCTTTCTGGTTGAATTTCAATTCCGCCGTGGGAGGTTTTTCCAGGATCCGTTGGGGAATGGGGGGGATCCGCCCCTGTTCTTCCGCCCTGCGGTTGCGTCCGTGGGCCAATTGGTAGACCGTCTGTTTGAGAAGATCCTTGAGGACCGAGTACCCCCCGGCCATATCGCCGTAGAGGGTGGCGTAGCCGACGCTGACTTCACTTTTGTTGCCGGTGGTGACCAGGAGCGAACCTTTTTTGTTGGACAGGGCCATGAGGAGTGTAGCGCGAATGCGGGGTTGGATATTTTCCTCGGTAACGTCTTCATGGAGGCCGGCGAACAGTGGCGCCAGCTGGGTGCGGAAGAGGTCGAAAAGCGGGGTGATGGCGACGGTATTCAATGCCACGCCCATACGCCTGGCTCCTTCGGCGGCGTCTTCCAGGCTGTCTTGAGAGGTGAAGGGTGAGGGCATCATCAGGGCTTCGACGCGGTCGCTGCCCAGGGCATCGGCGCAGATGACCAGGGTCAAGGCGGAATCGATACCGCCGGAAAGTCCGAGAACCACCCCCTTGAAGCGGTTTTTGTTGACGTAATCCCGGATTCCCAGGCACAGGGCCTGATAGATTTCCAGATCCTGTTCCGGGAGGGGGGTGACGGTACCCGGCACGAAGTGGACCATACCTCCCGGTTGTCGTTGCAACTGGACCAGGGTAACGGTTTCTTTCATGAGGGGTTCGCGTTGGGCGATGGTGCCATCGGCGTTGATGGCGAAGGAGCCGCCGTCGAACACCAGTTCATCCTGGCCCCCTACCAGATTGACGTACAGCATGGGCAGGCCGCATTCCGTGACCCGTTCCCGGGCCATGGCTTCGCGTTCAGTTTGTTTGCCCACATGATAGGGGGAGGCGTTCAGGTGCAGGACGAATGAGGCTCCGGCGCGGGCCAGTTTGGGGAGAGGTCCTCCAGGATGCCAGATGTCTTCGCAAATGGTGATGCCGAATGGAAAGCCCTGGTAGGGAAAGATGCGGATGGTTTTGGAGGGGACGAAATAGCGCAGTTCGTCGAAAACGCCATAGTTAGGCAGGCGGCGTTTGCCGATGCTGCCGGCTTCGGTGCCGTTTTGCACGAAGATGCCGGCGTTGAGCAATCCCAGGGCGTCGCGGCGAACCGAGCCGTAGACGGCATCGATGCCGAGTTGGCCGAGGATTTTACGCCATTGGTGTTCGGCCTGGGCCAGTTTGTCGAGGAACAGGGGTTTGTGCAACAGGTCTTCGGGGGGGTATCCGGTGAGGACGAGTTCCGGAAAGGCCACCAGGCTGGCCCCGAGGTCGCGGGCGGTACGGGCGGCCTGGGTCATCCGTTCCAGGTTGTCGTCGAGGGCGCCGACATGAGTATCGATTTGGGCCAGGGCCAGCAGCAGTTCCATAGGAGTTTCCGATCTTGGACAAAATTGGCACGCTGTCTCACTTTAACACGACTAGGGAGGTGAAGTGTAGACCAGTCCATGGGATGGGTTGGGGAAGGGACGGGTTCCTTTCCAGCGGGGTTGGGGCGAAGCCAAAGGTTTTATTGTTATTTTTTTTCGTCCCTCCCATCGACACCAAGTCTTCGCCATACGCCGTGTGCAGAAAAAGGGACGCCGGGGAGGGGACCATAGCCCTGGCTGTCTGATCGCCGGGTTTTGGAACTCCGACGACGGCCTTTGGGTCGTATCGGAGCGGCGAGCGAATCGTGATTCGTCAGGTGTCATGGTGAAGGAAAGGAGCGAGAAAGATCCAAACATTTGAGTTTCGCCCCCAACCCCGTTGGGAACGGACTCCCTCCCTTCCCAGACTCATTTTTCATTGGTCCATCTCATTGGTCTCCACCCCACCGAACCGGTCAAATTTTGATTTTACGGCAAACCATGACAATTTCAATGCATTGCGGCAGGATGATTTGTGATAAATCTCCCAGGGGCGTTTGCCAAGCCGGTTTTGTACAAGACAAGGCGAGGGGAGGATCGGTAAGGGAGGGCCTAGGGCACCTTGGAACGGGGTGTGAGGAGAAGTCCCCTCAAGGTTTGGATTTTTTTCTGTTGTCTGTTCGTTTTACCCGAAGCTTTCTCAAGCGTTGCGTGTTATATCATGGGGGGATGGAATGCCAGCCGTGGGGGAAACAAGTCTGCAGTGTTTTCGATGCGGCAGTCCCGGGAGCGGCGATGGTTGGACCATCAGGAAGGGATGGTATTCCGATGGTCAGGGATGTTGATGCGGGTTCATTTCCGCTACCGGTGATGTTTTTCTGGTGGCGATCCCGAGCCCGGCAGGGAAGAGAGAACACCTGTTCCCGACCTGCCCTGTCCAACATGTGCCGCCGAGGAGGATGGAGCCTATCCGTAAGCGAGGTCGATCGATGGATCCCATGAGTCTGGTACGAGCCAGCGTGGCAGAGATGTCGGGCTACGTTCCCGGGGAACAACCGGTACCACGTCCCGGTTTGATCAAGCTGAACACCAACGAGAATCCATGGGAGCCGCCGTCACGGGTGATTCAGGCGCTGACGGTTGAACTGGGGCCGCTGAGTCTGAGGCGTTATCCCGATCCCGGTGCCCGGTTGGTCCGAGAGCTGGCATGCCGTGTTTACGGGCATGGATTGATTGCCGAGCAAGTCATCGTCGGTAACGGATCGGATGATCTGTTGACCATGATCATGCGGACGTTTGTGGATCCGGGCGATCGGGTGGCAGCGCCATCGCCGACCTATACCTTGTATGAAGCTTTGACCCGGCTGCAGGGAGGGTGCTACCGGGAGGTTCCGTGGCGGGAAGATGGCTGCCTGCCGGTGGAAGAATTGGTACGGATCGGTGCCAAGGTGGTGTTTGTGGTTCGTCCCAATGCCCCAACCGGGCATGTGGTGGCGTTGGAAGAGGTTTCCAGGTTATGCCAGACCGTCCAGGGGATGGTGGTTTTGGATGAGGCCTATGTCGATTTTGCCGACGATCACGGCTTGGGTTTGCTGTCGCGGCATCCCAATCTGATGGTGATCCGTACCTTTTCCAAAAGCATGGCGATGGCAGGCTTGCGTATTGGTCTGGGGTTCATGGAGCCGCGCTTGGCTATGGAACTGCACAAGGTTCGTGATTCTTATAATATCAATGCCTTCTCACAAATGGCAGCGCGGATCGCCCTGGAATGTCATGAGGATTATCGTCCCCTGTGGCAGGAAATACGGCAGCAGCGGCAACGTTTGACCCTGGAATTGCGTCGGCGCGGGTTTGCCGTTGCCGATAGTCAGGCCAATTTCATCCTGGCCCAGGTCCCGGATCGGCAGCCGGACGCCGGATGGTGGTTGGAGCAGTTGAAGGATCGTGGCATATTCGTCCGGTATTTTGCCAAAGATCCCCGTCTGGTGAACAAATTGCGCATCACCATCGGCAGAAAAGAAGAATTGGATCGATTCCTGGCCGTGATCGATGACTTGATCCGATCCTGAGGCTCGTCAACCGCCTATAATCAGTGGCATTGGAAATTATTTTCATTCAGCGGAAAATTGTCTGTTTTGCTGCAATTAATAGCTTGTCACCGGAAGGAAATCTGTTTATAAACGTCCCAGTCCTGAACAAAGGGAGAGAAAATTACGCGATATTGTTGTTAATGATCGTCCCTGGATGTCAGTCGGAATCGGGGGCGTTCCCCTGCGTTCTCTAAAACCTCGCTGATTGTTCCGAAGCCACCTGAATTCCAGGCGGGGCATCCGCGACAAGTAAAATGATTGAAAAACCTACAAACTTGAATCTAGGAGAGAGCGTGTTATGAGTCCAAGCAAGAACAGCAAGTTGAACGCCTGGGTGGAAGAGATTCGCGCCATGGTTCAGCCCGACAAGATCGAATGGTGTGACGGCACCAAGGCGGAATATGATCGCATGATGCAGATCCTGGTGGATGCCGGTCTGGCGACCAAGCTGGCCAAGCGGCCCAACAGTTTCCTGTTCCGTTCCGATCCTTCCGACGTGGCCCGTGTGGAAGATCGTACCTATATTTCAACCAAGAACAAGCGCGACGCGGGACCAACCAACAACTGGATCGATCCCAACGAGCTCAAGACCATCATGCGTGGTCTGTACAATGGTTGCATGAAGGGGCGTACCATGTACGTGATTCCCTTCTCCATGGGTCCCATCGGTTCCGATATCGCCAAGATCGGCATCCAGATCACCGATAGTGCCTATGTGGTCGCCAACATGCACCTCATGACCCGCGTCGGCACCAAGGTGTTGGACATTCTCGGGGCCAACGGCGATTTCATCCCCTGTCTGCATTCCGTCGGCAAGCCGCTGCAACCGGGTCAGGCGGATAATGGTGTCTGGCCCTGCGCTCCCATCGAAAAGAAATACATCGCCCACTTCCCCGAAGAAAACCTGATCTGGTCGTATGGTTCGGGGTATGGCGGCAACGCCCTGTTGGGCAAGAAATGTCTGGCGTTGCGTATCGCCTCCGCCATGGGTCGCAAGGAAGGTTGGATGGCGGAGCACATGCTTATTCTGCGCCTGACCAATCCGGCGGGACGGAAGTTTCACATCGCCGCCGCATTTCCCAGTGCCTGCGGCAAGACCAATCTGGCCATGCTGCAACCCCCCATCAAAGGCTGGAAGGCGGAATGCCTGGGTGATGATATCGCCTGGATGAAGATCAAGGCGGATGGACGCCTCTATGCCATCAATCCCGAAGCGGGTTTCTTCGGCGTGGCCCCCGGGACCAGCTACAAATCCAATCCCATGGCCATGGAGTCCATGAAGGAAAATGCGATCTTCACCAACTGCGTGCTGACCGATGATGGCGA
>JADFZF010000204.1 GCA_015232645.1 Magnetococcales bacterium
GACAGGCTCTTGAACCTCTTCCCTTGGTACTCAAAGCCATCGTCCAAGACGCAAACCGTATGCTCCACACCCTGCCACTCCCGAATGAGCCTCGCACCCGGTGCCGGAGAGTCTTTTTTCGCCAGTTTTTTACCCGGCATCGCTTTCCCACGCGCCAGCCCATCCATGACGCTGTACGCAGCGTCAGTAATGCCGGGCGTTCCCAACTCTTGAACCCGAAACGCCAACTTACGCACCAAATAATCCTTCCCGTACTGCGGCGGGTCGCTGTTGTAAAGCTTCCGCCAAAGCTGGTTCAACTCCTTGGTGGTTTTTCCAGGCAAGGCCACCAATTCAGAGAGCGTAGTCATGGCAATTCCTTTTTATTATCAATGTTGTTGGAAGTGCCATTAAGGCTCAATTGGTTGCGGTTTTCCAGTGAAAAATTCTCTCTTTCTCGTTGTTTACGCTTTATGCGCAGAATGCCCTGGGCGAGGATTCTGGCGATCTCGTCCAGGCGTTCGTCGGCGGTCATGCTGGCAGTGTTGGTGGTGCTGACCATTTTCTCCTCACCTCGAAGGCGACGGTTTGACGTTCCATTCGAGGATCGAGGATAGAGGCAGAAAGATATAAAGAACATCAGAAACAGATACATGTAGAAGTTGCAGGAAAACAAATGTGGCCACGCGAAGACAAGCGAAAACGGAGCAGGGCAGCAGAACCTTATTTCCCCCATGGAAGCGTTGCGAAACAAACAGACTTTCATCGTGCTGCCAAATGTGATAAGGGTTTCCCGCGTATCCGCGAACGAGCGTAGAACAGGAGAGAGTAAATTACATGCCCGATAAAGCCGTCACCTTCGGTCGCGCCCTCTCCTTGGCCCGCAAGGCCAAGGGGATGAGTCAGAAGGATCTGGCCTCGCTGATCCAGAAGGAGGACGATGGCGGTCCCATCTCTCCGCAGTACCTGAACGATATCGAACACGACCGCCGGAACCCGACATCCGACCACCTGATCCGCCAGTTCGCCGAGGTGCTGGGAGAGGATGAAGGCTATCTCTTCGTGCTGGCCGGGAAGATTCCCGACGACCTGCGGGAGCGGGCCGGGAACCGTGAACAGATCATGAAGAGCTTCGCCAACTTCCGGCGCAATCTCACCAACGGTTGAAGGAGGTGACGCCGTGAAGATGGTGCGTGACAACACGGGCCGGTTCGGACAACGCCCGCACTACGCCCTGGACGAGCTGGACCGGGAGTGCGAAGCGCTTATTCTCTCTTTTCTGCGGCGTCACCACGGTGATGAGCATTTCCCCGTCGCCACCGACGATCTTCACGTCTTGATCGAGGAGTTCGCCGAAGATTTGGACGCCTACGCTGACCTTTCGGACTACGGTGACGATGTGGAGGGAGTGACGGCGTTCTTCCCCGACCGCAGACCGTCGGTGTCGATCTCGGAGAAGTTGGCCAACGATCCCAGGCGGGAAAACCGCCTGCGCACCACCCTGACTCATGAGTTCGGCCACGTCTATTTCCATCGCCACCTGTGGGACGAGAAGTTCTTCGCCGGACGGCTCTTCGGACCGACTGCTCCGGAGAACAAGACCATCTGCAAGCGAGACACCATCCTCGGAGCTGGTCAGTACGACTGGATGGAATGGCAGGCAGGCTACGTCAGCGGGGCTATGCTCATGCCGGTTCGTCCAGTCCGTCGTCTGGTCGGCGATTACCGAGAGGAACACGAACTGCTTTCCTCTATCCAGGTCCATTCCGAACACGCCCGGGAGATCCTCCAGCAGGTCATGGAGCGGTTCGCCGTCTCCGAGGACGCCGCACGGGTTCGCCTGCTCAAGCTGAACGCACTAACCGAATTTTCCCCGGAAGCCTCCCTGTTCGATTGATTACGCACATCCGCAGATTCACAATAAAACACCATTGACTTCGCTCTCATCCTCGCGCTACGCTCTTTCGCGGATAAACATCAATTCGATTGTTTTCTTTCAGCGGAGGTCGAGATGAATCTGCAAGCCGTCGTTCCCGAATTCTGTCCGGTCGCGCCCGATGGGACGGCCACCATCCCCCTGCCTCCGTCAGTCGTCAAACTGGTCCGCCATCTGCCGGACGGGTTGCTGGCCGAATATCTCCAGGCCCTGGGAGTGGAAACAGCGGACTGGCTGGAGGCAGGTGGCTCGGGACGTTCCCGGGTACGTCGGATCGTGGACAGCCTGGGGTTGTTGAGCGATCCGGTCCTGGGAGAGTTGGGAGCGGAGGCCGAGCGGTTCGTGGAAATGACCGATGAACTCGGTCAAGAAGCGTTGCAGGCCGCATCCCTTGACCGGCAGGGCTTCGCTGCCCAGGAAAACGCCTTGGCCCGGGCCGTTTGGCTTCATCTTCGGGAGCCGGGTTCCTTCCGGCGAGCCGAGGAGATCCGCCATGCCGACCACTACCGCCTGGGCCGGATGTGGGACGGCTTCGTGGGACCAAAGGAGTGCGCCGTCAGCGACCTCCCGGGGTACCGGCGGGAGTTCATGGAGCGAATCATGTCCTGGTTCCGTTCGCCCCAGGTCAAGGTAGATGTGTACGAACGGGTACGCTCCAGCCTCGAAGAGGGCGAAAGCCGTCTGGTGCAGGTGGTGGTCTATCGCGAGGGCTTGCCGGACAGTGTCCTGGAGTTCGAGAACGGCGATCTGACCCGGCGTCACCGGCGACCGGTGTACGAATTCGCCCTCACCTACGAAGTGGAGAGTGGCGTCATCGAGGTCATCGCCCAGGATCGGGGAAGCCGGGAGGAGATGGCACGCGCCTTCGCCGAAACCCTGTTGCGGCGGGATCTCGAGGGCAAGCGCATCCCCTTGCGGGAATACGACCTGCGTCTCCTGCTGACCATCCAGCCTTTTCCCGCCGATCCCGAGGACGGGATCGCGGCGGTGGAGGTGGTGTCGCTCACCCTGCAACCCCTGATCGACGGCGCAGAGCGGATCATCTTCGAGGCTGATCGCAAGACCGGCAGGAGCCTCTACGAGCGTATCTTCGAGTGGTTCCGGGAACACAATCCCCTCACCGCCGGATTTCGCATCCAGAAGGCGACCCTCTCGGTGCGGTTCCACCCCGACGAGGGGGTCGGGCGGGGCAAGGTGGTGGCGGTCCGGATCTCCCTTCCCAATGGCTGCAACCTGAAAAGCAAGACGGAGAAGGAACGCCTCGTCTGCGAAAAATACCTCCCTCGCTGGGGGCTGGTGCGGGAGGTGTAGCCATGGGACAGCGGGTTTCAATAACGCTTCTGGCGTTGATCGGGGAACTGTGCGAAGCGGCGGTCATTCCCAGGACCGGCGGCGAGAAGATGAGCGACCATTTTCCCCAGGAGGGAGCCGAGGCGATCCGTCTGGGGGCGTTTCGTCAGGGCCCGACGCAGACTCTGGTTCCCGACCGGAGCAACCACGAGGGGCACTATGTGGAGGCAGAATGGGACGCCGCCACCCGAAGCTACCGCTATTTCAGCGTCGATGCCCGGGGCTGGGTCACCGTGCCCAGGGAGGATCTGTTGACCTGGGAATTGGACTTGAGCTGGTTGCTGGGCTGGATCGCCGGGCAGTTCGGCTTGACCTTGTCCTCCGCCGAGCCCAGGGCGTTGATCCCCGGACAGCTCTGGCTCCTTGGAACTCCCTGGATCGGCAAACGGCGTTGCGGCCTGTTCTTCGCCCGCCGTCTTGGTTTCGGTGAGGGCTACGATCAGGTGATTGATGCCCTGCGGGATCGCAGCGGCGAACCGCCGGGGGTGCTGCTCACCACCTCCCGATGGAGCGTTCGGAACGTCCGTTTTCCTGGCAACCACCGGGTGGTGCGTCTGCAGGAGTGCCTGGAGAGCGATGGGGAAACGGCGCGTATCGATCTCGAAGCCCTGGCCAGAACCCTGGCCGGTCTCGGCGAGCGGGACCGGGACAGCCCCCTCCAGTACAGCAACGACTATAGTTCAGTCACGGTCAACGGGCGTACCTTTATCTTCCGGGGCGACATGCAGAAACAGGCAGTCGGCAAACTGATCGAAGCTCGGGAACGAGGTGAGGAACGCATGCGCACCAGCGCCTTGCTGACGGCCATCGATTCCGGGGCCGGTCAGATTCTGAGGCTATTCAAGGGCCATTCCGATTGGAAGGAGCTGATCGGCTACGGGGACGGTTTCTGCTGGCTGAAGGTCTGATTCCTCACCCCTTCCTCACCGCACAGAAAAACTCAGCACAGGGGGGTCACTTTCGGGTGGCCCCCCCTTTTTTGTGGTTCATCCCGGCTCCTCTCGATTTCGCCCCCTCCGTTGGGCTCCGTTTGAACCAGTGCCACCTCTCCTACCGCCATTTTTCGTGCATTCCTCACCTCTCTCCTTACCTCCAGGGGGACCGGCTCCTCACCTGGGAGTTGCTATCTTCTCCCCATCAACTGACCACAGCCCCCGGAGGAGGACATGACCACTCATCATCTCAATCAAATCGAGCTTTCCCGCCGGTGGGGCATTTCCCACCGCACCCTGGAACGCTGGCGGTCGCTTGGCGAAGGGCCTCCCTACCTCAAGATCGGCGGTCGGGTCGTCTACCGCCAGGAGGATATCGAGCGTTACGAAGCCGAGCAACGGCGCAACGACCGTTCCCAATCTCAACACATTACGCAGGCCGGAGGTTTGGCATGAACACCCCTATTTCCATCCACGAATTGCTGGAACAACCCCTCGCCCAGGTGGCAGCCCTGCCGGTAGAGCAATTGGCCACCCTGATAGACGAAGCCGACTCCCATATGCGTCGGGCCCAGGCAATCAAAAAGAGCCTGGACGAGGCCGTCGCCCAACGTTACGGCGACCGCGCCTCTCTGGTCCGCAAC
>JADFZF010000205.1 GCA_015232645.1 Magnetococcales bacterium
AGTAACCCGGAGTGAATGGTACCGAGGATGACCCCTTTCAGGACGTGACGATGTTTAAAGTGTCCTACTTCATGGGCCAAGACGGCGATCACCTCTGCCGGGGAGTGCGATCGGATCAGGGTATCGAACAAGGCAATGCGGCGATTTTTGCCAAAACCGGTGAAGAAGGCATTGGCCTTTGTGGAACGCCGTGAGCCGTCGATTTCATAGACCTCCTGGACAGGGAACTGGACTTTTTCGGCATAGGCCAGCAGGGCATGGCGCAATTCACCATCGGGCAACGGTTTGAATTGGTAGAACAATGGGATGATCCACCGGGGGGCGACGTATTGAACGGCGATGCTGAACAAGGTGACGCTGGCCCAGCAGTAGAGCCAGGCCAGAGGGCCGGTTTTTTGGAAAAACCATAAAACACACCACAGAATGGTTCCTCCCAGAAGGACCGACAGCACCAGGGCCTTGATGCGATCCATGATGAAGGTGGCGGGGGTGGTGCGATTGAAACCGAAGCGGTTTTCTACGACGAAAGTGTCGTGGATGGCGAAAGGGAGGTTCAAAACCCTGGCGGCCAAGACCAGGACACCGATGTAGACGACTCCGCGCAGTATCTCGTTGTCAATCAGGGCCCGCAACCATTGATCCAGAAGGTCAAATCCTCCGCTCCCCCAGAAGGTCAGCAACAGCAGGAGGTCCCATCCTCCCTGGATCAGGCCCGATTGGCCCTTGGCGACCAGATAATTCCTGGTCCGTCGAAAGCGATCCTGATCCAAGCAATCCTTGAATTTTTCCGGCGGTACTTCTGGGGAATGTCGCATGTTCAGAATGGTGGCGACGGCATCCAATGCATATCCAGCCAGCAAGGTCATCAGGATGATCCAGCCATAATTGTTCATAGTGGTTACACTGACCCATGGTACGAAAAGGTTTGGCAAAGCCCTCCCTTCCCATCTTAGGACTCGAAGGGGATGAAGGGAATTATTTTTTTTCGCCCGAGCGATGATTCCGACCGACAATGTTGGGCCGGATGAAAGCCATCAGGGTAGAAAATAGCAAACGGAAGATAAAAACGGGATGCATGGAACGCAAAAGGATATCCTTATAGGTAGCGCTACCGGTAAACATATCCCAGAGTACTCTAGCCATCAAACGTCGATGGGTTGAAAGTTTTCTTTCGCCGTGGACCATATGAACCATGCCCCGGCGAAGAAAATGGAGGTTTTGATAAAACTCCGTAACAAAGAAAATAAATTTTCCTACCGTATTGTCATGATCGATGCGTCGGGTGACGGGAAAATAATGCCGGGCAAAATCCTTGGCCGAAATACCGATGAACAGAGCGGTGACGGCACAGGATTTGGCGGTGATGTAGGCGGCCCCGATGCCATCTTTGTACAGGCGGGAAACAACGCTGTCGCCGACCAGGACGATGCGGTCGGTGAAAGGGTGTAGTGCAGTGCGGATGTTCAGTTTGGGTCCACAATGGCACGCCTGGCCGAAATCGCAATTCTGATCATCAAGACACCAGGACATGTCGGTGGGGAAACAACGGCGAACTTCTGGAGCATTCATGAATTGTTCGACCAGTTTTCTGTCGATCCGATCTCCCAGCAGGCAGATCGTGACATATTCCACTTTGGGGATCAGGGCGGCAAATTTGAGCCCGGGGATATCAAGCAGAAAAATATGCATGGAATTGCCGATGTAGTCCTGGACCCGATCTTTTCCCAGATGAATTTCCGAAAGGAAACCCTTGGAGGTGACCGGTGACTGATACAAAAATCCCATGGCTTCGAATTTTTTCAGAATGGGGGCATTCACCCCCACCGCCCCGATGAGGAGGTCATAGACCTCCCCCTTTGTCCCGCGGGTGATCACTTCCGGATGGCCGTCCTGCCAACGCAGATCGGTCACCCGTTGTGATATGACCTTGACCCCATGTTGGTGGGCCAGATCCAGGAGATAACCATCGAAACTGCGCCATTCGAGTTTGCCATTGGGTTCTTGAGGACCGCTGCCACGATAGACAGTGGCTATGCGCAAGTCGTCGGCGGGGGTGTCGATGGTGACCGGTTGGCAATTGGAGGTATGCAGCACATAGGAATCGATTCCCCGTTGCACCACCTTGGATGGGAGATCGATCCCTTCCGCCGCCAGGGTTTGTACCAACGATTCACTGATGACACCGGCGCACATGTTACATCCCGATGGACCAAATCGGGAGTAATCCTTGGGTTCGTAGAGGTCAACCTGAACCTCCATGCCTATACGTTTCGATAATTCCTTCAGGAAAAAACCGGCCATGGATCCCGATGGGCCGCCACCGATGATGGCGATCCGTGACTTGTCAGACAGTTTCACGCTAGAGGGTCCCCTTTATTTCCATCGTCGGAAGCGATCATGGAACAAGTATCGGGTTCCAGTGTCCAATCTTTACATGGGTATCATACCTGTCCATGATATTTTGTGCAAATTGAGGTTTTGGCTTCTGGTTTGGTCAGGGTCGGACAGGGGGGCCTGACCCAGTGGCAGGCACTGGAACAAGGCTCCTGGGAATTCCCCCTGCACGAACCATTCAGGCGGCATCGCGTGTGGGGAAAAGGTTGAAACGATGATTCGAATGTTGAATAAAAACGTAACCGTTCCGGTCTCCCCATCTTCAGGGGTGTTGGCATGGATGGCAAAAAAATGGGTTCGGGGGATGGGCCCTTTTTTTCTTAATCGTTTCCAATAGCACAGGGGGGGGGAATTGAATCATTGCATGCAAACGTCTGTGATTATTAATGAAATCATGTCAATAATGTCTAATGATAAACCTTAACGATTCTTATCCACCGATAATTATGTTTCAATAATTGTTGATGTATGTTTATGTCAACGAATAACTGAAAAATCACTTTTAATCTGTTGGCAACGGTATTAGTATGAAGCGAATTTAGCGGTCATAAGGAACTATTCGATCAACCCGTCGCTCGTTGAAGCCAGGGAAGTGGACCCCTGACGCCTCGGAGCCGTCCGCTATTCCGCGCAGTCAGGCTTTCATGGGTAGAGGGAAAGAAATGTAACCATTCAGATCCCTCCCGTGTTATGGGAAACGATTAATAAAAAGGGGGCCATCCCCTGGACCCTTATTTTTCTAGTTATCCATACCAACACCCCTGGAGATGGGGAGACCTCAATGGCAACGAAATAAATGTTTAAGAATGGATATTTTCTTCCATCCCCTTGGGTAAACATTTTCTCGGCGGCATCGAACGATTACATGAGCCATTGGAAGGAAATGGTATGGACGTCGGGTATTGGCATCTCCTGGAAAACGGTCGTATTCAATGCGATTTGTGTCCGCGTCATTGCCAACTATCGGAAGGACAGAAGGGATTATGCTTTGTCCGCTCCCGAGCCAATGACCGGATGGTCCTGGATACCTACGGTCGTTCCAGCGGCTTTTGCGTCGATCCGGTGGAAAAAAAACCTCTGAACCATTTTCTGCCAGGGACGCCGATCCTGTCATTCGGTACCGCCGGTTGCAACCTGACCTGTAAATTTTGTCAAAATTGGGATATTTCCAAATCAACTCGGACGGATCGTCTGGCAGATCGCGCCTCCCCCGAAGAATTGGCCCGCATGGCCGCCATTTCTGGCAGCCGCAGCGTCGCCTACACCTACAACGATCCGGTGGTGTTCATGGAATATGCCATCGACTGCGCCCAGGCCTGTCGGCAACTGGGAATACGTTCGGTGGCGGTTACCGCCGGTTACATGCACCTTAAGCCGGCCGCAGACTTTTTTGCCCATATGGATGCCGCCAATGTGGATCTGAAGGCGTTCTCTGAAGATTTTTATCATCAATTGTGCGGCGGCCATCTCCAACCCGTCCTGGAGGTCCTCGAATACCTGGTGCATGAAACCAAGGTGTGGGTGGAATTGACCACCTTGTTGCTGCCAGGGATCAATGATTCCGATGCCGAACTGCATCGCCTTTCACAATGGATCGTGGAACATCTGGGGCCGGGTGTTCCCCTCCATTTTTCCGCCTTCCACCCCGATTGGAAAATGCTCAATCTCCCACCCACCCCCATGACCACTCTGGTCAGGGCATGTACCATCGCCAAAAACCATGGGGTTCATTATGTTTATGCGGGAAACGTTCGCGATCGTCGTTGGGGGAGTACGTGGTGTCATGAATGTGATCAGCTGTTGATCGAAAGATCAGGGTATATGTTGGGTCAATGGAACCTGGATGCCCAAGGCCATTGCCCCCATTGTTTCAACCCATGCCGCGGAGTCTTCGAAGCGCAACCAGGGAACTGGGGGGCCAAACGGCTTCCCATGCAGGTGCCGCGATGATCTTTGGCTACTCCCATGGTCGGAAGGGGCGGTGCCAACTGCCGTTACTATTGTTTTGCATCGGCCTCACGATGGTCCTGTTCGGGTGCGATTGGCGACTGCCGAGCCCGACAATCACTCGGATTCACGATCGGGGGGTCCTGATCGTTGCCACCAGGAATGCTCCGACCACCTGGTACCTGGGTCGCGATGCCAATACCGAAGGCTTCGAACACGACCTCGCCCAGGCCTTCGCCCGGCACATGCATCTGGAACTTCAATTCAAGGTTTACAACAGTCATAGCGACATCCTCCAGGCCTTGGAGGATGGTTCCGCCGACTTGGCCGCCGCTGGCATGTCCCGATTCGATGACCACGAGGGCCATTTTCAGTTTGGACCGGTCTACCAGCAAGTCAATGAACAGGTGGTCTGTCGCCGTGGTGGTCCCCGTCCCAACAACCTGTTGCAATTGGCCGATATCCACCTGGTCGTCAGCGCGGG
>JADFZF010000206.1 GCA_015232645.1 Magnetococcales bacterium
ATGGTTGTCTCAAATTAATGAAAGTAACAAAGTGGAAATAAACAGTTTAAAGTAAATTAACACTTATGGGGAATTGCCCCCAGACCCCGTTCTTAATCATCCATGCCGACACCCCCTAAAAAAAGGGGACGGTCTGCTGCCGTCCCCTCAATCATCACTCAGCGCCGATCGAATCCTGAGTTTTATTCCTTGATTTGTTTTCGGCGCGTTTGCAAATAGGCGTTTCTGACCGCAATGTAAGGATCCAAGGCCGCCTTTTTCAAACTTTCATACTCTTCCATTCTCAAAGACGTTTCATTCTCATAACGAAAAGCGTCGATTCCAGCCCGGGTCCATATATCGTTCGGGACGTAGGTGAACGGATCAAGCAGGGCGTCACCGACAAGCCCCACCGAATCACGCAGATTGGACGGACCCAAAATGGGTAATGACAGATAAACCTGATCGCCGACACCATAGACACCCAAAGTCTGACCGGAATCCCGATTCCCGGGTTTGAGATGGAACAGATGGTCGGCGGCATCATAAAACCCCAACACTCCGACGGTGGTGTTGATAGCAAAACGATACAGCTCATTTCCAGCCTCGTCGGGTTTGTTCTGCAATACGGCATTGACAAAATGGGTTGGCAAAGCCAAGTTATGAAAGAAATTGTGTACCCCGGTCCGGAAAGGTTCTGGCGTCACCGCCGAATACACCAAGGCAACCGGCCGGACGACGACGGAATAGACCAAATCGTTGAAAACGAAAACCGCGCGATTGAGAGGTTCCAAGGGGTCGGACACCTCGTCCTGACTGGTGCTCTCGTCGGCGACCAGCAGTTCTTCCGCCGAGACGTCCGCGGCAGCAGCAACCGGAATGGCCTTGACCTCGGGCTTGGCGGTTGCTGCCTGGGTGGGGGACGGAACACCTGCCGGATCCGCGACAGCCGCCGTTTCCGCTGCCGCCAACCAGGGAGCCGAAAAAAAGGCCAGGAGAACAACCCAAATAATTCTCGAATCCATAGAAACTCTCTCAACTTGGCATAGTAGTCTGGAAAAGACCCATTCTTGTCCTGCCGGTTGGTCCTGTCAACCCGACAAACACCGGAGCGGAAAGATTATCGCAGGTTATCTTCAACATCGATAGCCCTTCCCCCAACCCGAAAAAGAATTCCCTGGGCCTGGGAAGGGAAGAGTCCTGACCAATGAAGTATGGTGCGATCCTTCAAGATTTGACCGTACCTCGAAAAATCATGAAAAGATCACAAAATTATTTTTTGCGCGGGCGGTTGAACTACCCTCGGGAGTAGCCGATGCCGACAAACAAGAGAAATCACAACCCAGGAATCCCATCCCCCTCTTACCCATGAAGACCAACCCCCATTGCCCGTTCTCCCCGCAGCAGCCTCGAGATCCCGATTCCTTGTCAAAAGGGGAATAATGAGCGATAATAACGCCGATTGCAATGATTGCAACGGGTAACAACAAACAAAACACTCCCGTTAACGCTCGCCGGGTTCGTGAGAAAGGTCCCGAATACCGCCTTCCTCCCCAGCCGGCACGCCGCCTTGACGTTTCGTCAAGACTAAGTATCGGTATATCCCCTTGGAAACTCCATCAATAAGCCCAACCACATCCACTTTTTCCACCACCAGCAGGCGAATTCAGCTCCTTGGCTCTCTTTCCCTGGGCTGGACCGCGGAAACCGGGCGAATGTTCATCTTCCTGCTGCAAACGCTGCTGGCCTCCCTGACCCCGCCGTGGCGTTGGCGCAACCTGATCAAACAAATCCATTTCATCGGCATGCGCTCCCTATTCGTCATCGCCCTAACCTCCATCTTTGCCGGTATGGTATTGGCTCTCCAGGGATTCTACACCCTCTCCAGATTCGGCTCCGAAGCCCTCCTCGGACCGGCCGTGGCCTTATCCATGATCCGCGAACTCGGTCCGGTTCTCTCGGGACTGATGATCACCGGTCGCGCCGGTTCCGCCATGGCCGCCGAACTGGGGATCATGCGCATCCGCGAACAAATCGATGCCCTGGAGGTCATGGGAGTTCCACCGATCCACTTCCTCGCCGTCCCCCGCTTCCTGGCCGGCATCATCGTCCTGCCCCTCCTGACTTCCATCTTCGACGTCATCGGTATTCTGGGGGGCTATCTCGTTGCCGTACAACTCCTCGGCCTCAGCTCCGGCACCTACTTCGGCGGCATCGAAGCCGCGGTCGCCATGCATGATATCCATACCGGACTCATCAAAGCCCTCTGCTTCGGCATCGTGATCACCTGGGTCTGCTCCTTCAAAGGCTATTTCGCCCGCCGCGGCGCCGAAGGGGTCAGCCACGCTACCACCTCGGCCGTCGTCCTCAGCTCCGTCCTGATCCTCGTCAGCGACTACTTCCTCACCGCAATCATGCTCTAGGACGGATCCCTGACCATGGCCCCTCCCCCCTCCCCGGACCATCCATCGCCACAGCTGTTGGGACAACGATTCCTCAAGGCCGGATGCATCACTCAGCCGCAGCTCGACGACGCCCTGGCGGCCCAATCCTCCCCTCTCTCCACCGGTCCCGATAACCTGATCGGTCGCATTCTGGTCCGACTGGGATACCTCTCCCCCCCCCAACTGCGGGCCTGTCTGGTGGAACTCTTCACCGAAGAATGCCGCTACTATCGCGATCACCCCCCCTCCTCCCCTCCCATCCTCGCCATGAGAAACGTCGAAAAACGACTCGATGGTCGCATGGTCTTGAACGGCATCGATCTCGAGATTCCCAGACATTGCATCACTGCCATCATCGGGGTCAGCGGCGGCGGAAAAAGCGTGACCCTCAAACACCTCATCGGTCTCATGCGTCCCGACCGCGGCCAGATCTCCATCGACGGCGAAAACCTCCAGTCACTCTCTGCCAAAAAACTCCAGGCGGTTCGCCGACGCTTCAGCCTCTTGTTCCAAGGCGGCGCTCTGTTCGATTCCCTCAACGTCTACGATAACGTCGCTTTCCCTCTGCGGGAAACCACGCCCATCCCCGAACACGAAATCCGCCCCCGCGTGTTGCAGGCGTTGTCCGAAGTCAATCTGGCCGGCATGGACGCCAAATTTCCCGATGAACTCAGCGGCGGCATGAGCAAACGCGTCGCCCTCGCCCGCGCCTTGGTCACCCAACCCGAAGTCATCCTCCTCGACGAACCCACCGCCGGTCTCGATCCCATCATCGAAAATTCCATCCACCACCTGATCTGCGATACATTCATGCGCACAAAAACAACGATGGTGATCATCAGCCACGCCGTCCCGGCCATTTTCCATTGGTGCCACCACGTAATCGTCCTGCATCAAGGAAAAGTGCGTGCCTCCGGTCCCGCCCTCGCCGTCTGGGAATCCTCCGACCCCGTGATCCGCCAGTTCATCCATGGCGAGTTGGACGGTCCCATTCGTGTTCTCTAACCCGTTGATGTCTTACTCAAAGAAAGGATCCTCTCATGAAAGGGGACAGACTGGAACTGTCGGTGGGCGTCTTTGTTCTGATGGGACTGCTTTCCTTGGCCTGGCTTTCCATCAAACTGGCACGCATGGAAATCATTGCCGGTGACCACGTCCCCATCTATGCCCGATTCTCCTCCGTATCGGGACTCAAAACCGGCGCTACCGTCGAAATTGCCGGGGTCACCGTCGGACGCGTCGATCAAATCCTCCTCGATGCCAAAGGATACGAAGCCAAAGTCCGAATGCTCCTGACACCCGACATCCCCATCCAGGAAGATGCCATCGCCTCCATCCGTACCAAAGGTTTGATCGGTGATCGTTACGTCTCCATCAGCCCCGGTGGTTCCGACTCCCTGCTCAAAGCCAATGGAATGATCGTACAAACCGAACCCGCCATCAATTTCGAAGAGTTGATCAGCCAATTCGTCCACGGCAAACTCTGATGACGTCGGCAAACCTGGAAAATCGGGCCATTCTGCCCTATACTGCCCCGACTTAACGTACCAACCTGGAGACCATCATCACATGTGGCGTCGTTTCTTTCTTGCTGGGCTCCCGGCCCTCCTCCTGGGCTTGCTGGCCGTCACCGCCCTGGCCAACCCTTCCACCGCCATGAAGCGCCTGGAAAATACCGTCAACCAAGCCATCGCCGTCCTGAAAAACCCGGCCTACGCCGGCCCTGCTCAAAAAGAAACCCGGCGTAAAATGCTGCAGGATATCATCTACCCCGAATTCGACTTCGAACGCATGGCCCAGGCTTCGGTCGGCCATCCCTGGAAAAACTTCACTCCCGAGCAAAAAAACCGCTTCATCGCCGCTTTCAGAACCATGCTCGAAAACACCTACCTCGGCATGATCGAACGCTATAGCGGCGAAGACGTCCTCTTTACCAATGAAACCCCACTCTCCGACCAGATTTTACGTATCGACAGCCACGTCATCTCCAAGGGACAAAAATATGAAATGTCCTATCGCTTGGCCCCCAAAGGGGGACAGTGGCTGGTCTTCGACGTCGTCATCGAAGGGGTCAGCGTCATCTCCAACTATCGCTCCCAGTTCAAACAACTCCTCCACGCCGCCAACCCGGATGTGGAAGGTGTCATCAAGAAAATGCAAGAAAAAAATATCGAAAACCGATAACGCTCCGCCTGATCGACCCCGTCTTGTCACAGGATCATGCTTGTCATGGCTTTGCCCTCGGTCAGAATGCCAAATGAAATCAGTCGCCTCAAAGCCCATGGAATTAAAAAAGTCATGGCAGTTTTTGGGCAATTCGTCACCCTTGTCCTCGGAAAGACGGTGATCGAACTGCGCCCGGTCCTGGAGTTGATT
>JADFZF010000207.1 GCA_015232645.1 Magnetococcales bacterium
GTTTCAACAATCTTCTGGGTGGATGGTTTAGAAATCACATTCTTCAGGAAGATATTCGAGCCATCGTCTGGATCAACGATCAGTCAGACTCTTGACTGGCATTTATAGATCAGGTTTTTTCGGTTAAAACAGGAGTATTGCTTCACAATGTGAAACAAATCATTCTTAATTAAGGAATATCAGATGAAGCATCTAAAAATAAATTATTATGGTAAAAAAAATTTTTATGTTAGCTGTAACCATGATTACTGTCTCCGTAAGTGTTGCCGGAATCATTCTGACTTTCCTTTATCAGACCGCAATTGAAGCAGAATCGGTCCACCTCCAGAATATGACCATTAGCCAAGCCCGTTTCATGGAGGCCGTAGCCAGCTTTGATGAGAAACAGAGCCGGGCCTTGGCGGAACATCCTCCCGCTGACATCAGCCCGGTCACTCAGTCTCTCATCAGGAACCCACATGGTTCCGCCATAGACCAAATCGGCGATGCCCATCACCATTCGTTTGGATTCGGCAAGAGCGGGGAAATGACCTTGGGTTGGCGGGATTCCGAGCGGATCTCCTTTCTCTGGAGTCATCGGGGATCTGAGACTATCCAAGTAGCACCGGTGCCTTTTGCCTCGGATTTGGCAGAACCCATGCGCCGGGCACTTCTTGGACAATCGGGTGTCATGATTGGGAGGGATTACCGAGGAGTGGTGGTGCTGGCCGCTTATGAGCCGGTTGCGATCCTGAATCTGGGCTTTGTCGTCAAGATCGATCTGGCGGAAGTTCGGGAGCCATTCATCCGGGCCAGCCTGCTGGCTTTTGGTGTCGGCTTGATCGCGATTGTGATTGGGATGGTCATCTTCAAAAAGGTCAGCAATCCCATTATCCATCAGATGGCCATGGCCATCGAGGAACTGGAAAGGCGACTCCAGGCCGAAGAACGGGCCAAGGTGTTTCAGAATCGATTTCAGAGATATTTCGAACAGGGCGTTGTCGGCATGGCCATCACCTCCCCTGATAAGGGATGGATCGAGGTCAACGACCGTTTGTGTCATGATCTTGGGTACTCTGTCGAGTCACTCAAGGCCACCACCTGGGCCGACCTGACCCATCCCGATGACTTGGCCGCTGATGAACTCCAATTCAACCGCTTGATGGCCGGAAAGATTGACGGTTATTCGATGGATAAGCGGTTTGTCCGCCGTGACGGCAGTGTCATGGACGCTTTCCTGTCCGTCCGCTGTAGTCGCAACTCCTCGGGGCAGACGGAAGAAGTGCAGGCCATTGTCCAAGATATCACAACATGGAAAAAAAACGAACGGGAACTGAAGGCCTCCAAGGATGCACTGGAATTGCAGGTTGCCTGCATCAACCGCATTCAAAGCCTGTTCATTGAGGAGTCGCATCCCGATGCACTGTTTGACGCTCTCCTCGGCGAACTTCTGAAGTTAACGGACAGCGCCTATGGTTTCATCGCCGAGGTGATGCGAAACGATCAAGGCGAGCCCTATCTCCAGGCATTGTCCATCTCCAATATCGCCTGGGATGACGCTACCAAAGCTTTTTACAATGCCAATGCCCCCGGCGGTTTTCGCTTCGTCCAAATGCGAGGTCTGCATTCAGCGCCCTTCCTCAGTGGAGAGCCGGTGATCGCCAATGACCCCGCCACAGATCCAAGGCGGTGCGGTTTACCCTCTGGTCACCCACCACTTTCCGCTTTCATGGGGTTGCCCATCAAGCGAGGCGAGAAGATCGTGGGGGTGCTCGGCATCGCAAATCGCCCTCAAGGTTACGCCCCATCCCTGGTCGCCTTTCTGACGCCGGTGATATCGACCTGCGCCCAGATCATCGAAGGATACCACAACCGCAGCAAAAGACTGGAATCAGAAGCTTTGCTGATCTCCAGCGAAGAGTTGATGAGGGCCATTTTCGAATCCACTCGGGATGGCTTTCTGGTGGTTGACAGGGAAGGCAGAGTCTTGCGTTCCAATCGGCGGTTTCAGGAGTTATGGCGGATCCCAGACACCCTCCTCGCGGCAGGCCAGGACGACGCCTTGTTGGCCTATGTTCTCGATCAATTGGAAGATCCGGAGGCCTTTCTCAACCGGGTCAAGGAAGTCTATCAATCAAGCGTAACCGAGTCCAATCTGTTACGCTTCAAGGATGGGCGGATTTTCGAACGTTATTCGACGCCCCTGGCGCACAAGACAAGCAATGACGGCAGAGTATGGGTCTTCACCGACGTGACCGATCGTCAGCGGGCGCAAAACGCCCTCCAGGAGAGCGAGGCCAGATTCCGAGAAATCTTCGAGCAGAATCAGGCCGTGGCCCTGATCATCGATCCCATCGATGGTGCCATTCTCGATGCCAATCTGTCGGCGGAACGCTTTTACGGCTATCCGCGCCCGGTGCTGCTCGCCATGAAGATCTCCGACATCAACCAACTCTCTCCCGCACAAGTGAAGCAGGAAATGGAAAACGCCGTTTCCAAACGGCGCGGCTACTTTATTTTTCCTCACCGCTTGGCCAACGGCGAGGTTCGAGATGTGGAAGTCTATTCTGGCCCTGTCAGCAGGGGTGGCCAGAAATTCCTGTGCTCATTCGTCCACGACATCACCGAACGCAGGCGGGTGGAGGAGTCGCTGGCAAAGAATCTGAAGCTTCTTGCAGACACCGCGCGTATCGGCAAGGTAGGCGGATGGGAATTCGACATTGCCACCATGCGGCAACGTTGGACCGATGAGACGTATCAAATCCACGAGTTGGAGCCGGGTATCGACATCAATGTCGAAGAGGGAATCCATTTCTACAGTGAGGAATCCAGGCCCATCATCGCTGCGGCAGTGCGCCGGGCCATCGCAGAGGGAGAACCCTTTGACCTGGAGTTGGAAATCATCTCCGCCAAGGGCAACAGACGCCACGTCAAAGCTATAGGGGTGCCCGACCTGGAGCATGGCAGGGTCCACGGCTTCTTCCAGGATATCACAGAGCGCAAGAAAAGCGAGGTGGAATTGTTGCAAGCCAAGGCGCAAGCCGAGCAGGCCGCCCAGGCCAAGAGCGAGTTTCTTGCCGCCATGAGTCATGAAATCCGCACCCCCATGAACGTAGTGCTGGGCATGTCCGAGATGTTGTTGGAAACTAACCTCAATCCCATGCAACGTCGTTTCACTCAGATTATGCACAACTCAGGCAAGGCTTTGCTGGGGGTAATCAACGATGTCCTGGATTTCTCCCGCATTGAGGCGGGACGATTTTCACTGTCCGATATTGCCTTCTCACCTCGACAGGTGGTGGTGGAGACCACCCATTTGATGCACATGGCCGCCGAAGAGAAGGGACTCGTGATGGATGATTACGTTTCTGCCGACATCCCGGAGACTATATTGGGTGATGATGGACGTCTGCGTCAGATTCTCATTAACCTGATGGGCAATGCGATCAAGTTTACCCACCAGGGCCGGGTGGATGTGGGGTTATCCCTGGATACCTCCGCACCGGGAACCTTGCTGTTTTCAGTCACTGATACCGGCATCGGCATTGCTCAAGAACAGATGGGAGGCATTTTTGAGCAATTCACCCAGGCCAATACGGGAATTACCCGTCGCTATGGAGGGTCCGGACTGGGACTGACCATCTCACGGCGACTGGTTGAGATGATGGGCGGTCGGATCTGGGTGGAAAGCCAATTGGGTCAGGGGAGTCGGTTTTGCTTCACGTTGCCGGTACGGCTTGCGGAAACACCCGCAAGGTTGCCTCCCTCTCAAGATTTGTCAATTGCAACCAGTACGAGGAATTTGCGCATCCTGCTGGCCGAAGATGTCGAGGAGAACCAAATTCTGTTTGAGGCTTTTCTCATGCAGACATCTCACCAGTTCGTTATCGCAAATGATGGCCAGGAAGCGGTCACACGGGTGAAAGAGGAACCGTTCGACGTGGTGTTCATGGATGTGCAGATGCCGAGAATGGACGGTTACACGGCTACTCGTCAGATACGCCAGTGGGAGCAAGAAACGGGCCGCACGCCCATGCAAATTATCGCGCTTTCAGCCCATGCCATGGAGCAGGAGATTCAACGCAGCCGAAAAGCCGGATGTGATTCCTATTTGACCAAACCGATCAATAAAAAGAAGTTGCTGGAGGTTCTGCAACAGATTGCCAGTCAACTCACCGGTGATCTTGAATGAGTGGCATTCCCTGGCGTAGAGGTATGTTTGTTCCAAACACCGTACACCCTTGAGATGCGTTGCTGGATCGGAAGGTAATCATGGGCATTCTCAGTTCGATTCAAGTTCAGGATCCTGCATGGATCGCTATCGCTTTCCTTTTCGGACTGCTCTTTAAGCAGCTTCGGATGGCCCCCATGTTGGGCTTTCTGACCGCCGGATTCATGCTCAACATTCTCGGGGTCTCCAGCGACTCCTTTCTCAAAGAGTTGGCCGACCTCGGCGTCACCCTGCTACTCTTTACCATCGGCCTCAAGTTGCAGCTGAAATCATTGGCCCGTCCGGAATCCAGGTGTTTTTTCCTCACCTTCATCCCTGTTGAAAGCCCTAACTCAAATTGCCAACGGAGGCAGCCCTGGCAAAGGTAACTTGGTCAACCTAACCTCAGATGGGACAACGGCTGTAGAGCCAATGGTTGTCCCTATGGAACCTTCCGCTCAGGCACTATTCAAGAACCTCAAAATGGCAGTGACAAACCACTTACGTCAGGTGCGTGGATCGCCATTTACCTCACTCTATTCCCGGCTCGGCGAGAATGCTGTCAA
>JADFZF010000208.1 GCA_015232645.1 Magnetococcales bacterium
TGTCCAGACCATCCAGGACATCGAGTTTGGTGATGGCAAGTCCGGTCAGGCTGTTGGTACGGATGGCGTGCCGGATGACCACGGCATCGAACCAGCCGCAACGACGTGCCCGGCCCGTGGTGGCACCAAATTCGTTGCCTTTTTTGGAGAGATGGGCACCGACGGCATCGTTGAGTTCGGTCGGGAAAGGACCACTGCCGACGCGGGTGGTATAGGCTTTGGAGATGCCCAGGATGTAATCGATATCGGTAGGTCCCAGTCCGGTGCCGTTGCAGGCGTTGCCAGCGACGGTTGAAGAGGAGGTCACATAGGGATAGGAGCCATGATCGATATCGAGCATGGTGCCTTGTGCCCCTTCGAACAGAATGGCGGCGTTGTCGCGGATGCGTTCACTGAGAATATGACCGACATCGCCGACAAAGGGAGCCATGCTGTCGGCCATGCGCAGGTAATCGTCGCGGATCGTCTCCAGCGCGAAGGTGGAAGCCTTGTAATAATGTTCCAGCATGAAGTTGTGGAGGGAGAGATTTTCCCGGAGTTTCTCTTCGAAAACCGGGCGATTGTAGAGGTCTCCGACCCGGATGCCTCGGCGGGCAACCTTGTCTTCGTAGGCCGGGCCGATGCCGCGTCCGGTCGTGCCGATTTTACCTGCGCCTTTGAGTTTTTCCCGGGCCAGATCCAGTTCTCGATGGTAGGGCATGATGACGCTTGCCAGGGGAGAGACCATGAGATTGTCACCGTTGACCGGGATTCCCTGGCTGGTGAGTTCCTGGATTTCCTGAAGCAGGGCAGAGGGTTCCAGGACCAGGCCATTGCCGATGATGCACACTTTGCCCGGATGCAGGATACCGGAGGGGATCAGGTGCAGGACATATTTTTTTCCGTTGATCACCAGGGTATGGCCGGCATTGTGTCCACCCTGATAGCGGGCGACGACGTTGGCACTTTCGGTCAGGAGATCGACGATTTTGCCTTTCCCCTCATCTCCCCACTGACTTCCCACGATCACGACATTGGCCATGGTTCACCCGTTTTGGCGTCAAATTGTTCCTGAAAGAAAAGAGATGCCGACCCGTCTGAGGTCGCTGGACCAGTTCCGGGCAAGTGGCATTGGATCAAACAAACAAGGATTGACGAATCGAAAAGCAATCCTCGCTTTCCCAGTCCGGGGGGATTCTAGCGGAAGCCATCGCCAGTCGTAAACCCATCCTGGTGTTTCCAGTGGGATTTTATTTGGTGGATTGGGTATCCGGCCATGGTTGCGACCGGTTTTTCCTGGAGTCTCTTGTGCCGCAGGGGGCGAATGTCCCATTGTGCTTCTATACACAAAATATTGATTCAACGATGAATTTTGATCATGGGCGACATGGCGGAGGAGTTGGTCAGGCTCCGGTGACACGGAGCAGGGCGAAGATGGCCATGACAATGGCACCTGCAACGCCGACCATCCAGCGTTGATTTTCGGCCTGCATTCTGGCCATGTCGCGTTGCAGGCTGGCCTGCATGGTCTCCAGGTCGCGTTTCAGATCGCTGCGCAAAATTTCCATATCCCGCTTCAGATCGGTGCGCAGAGACTCGATCTTGCCGTCCGTTTCTTTCAAACTGCGTTTCAATTCGGCGCGCATGGCTTCGAGTTTGTCATCCATTTCTTTCATGTCGCGTTTCAAGTCTCCACGCATGATTTCCATTTTCTGCATCAAATCGGCACGCAGGGACTCGATCTTGCCATCCGCTTCCTTCAGATCGCGTTTCAAGTCTCCATGCATGACTTCCAGGTCGCGTTTCAATTCGGCACGAATGGACTCGATGCTCAGGTGAAGTGATGCGACATCCTGTTTGGTTGACAAACGGTCTTCCAGGAGGGTCAACAAGGCTTCGGCCTGAATCTCGGCCTGGACTTCCGGGACACCGGCCTCCCGCAATCGTTTGACGTAGGTATGCGTATCGAAAGTGATCATGGTGTGCGACATGACAGCCTCCTTTGAATTGTCGCAAGATCGTAGCACATCGTTGTTTGGATTGGAAACATTGAGTGTAAAAAAATGGCTTGCCTTGGACGGGTCTCCTTGGGTATATGAAAAATCGTGTGCGTTTTTCTTCAGCAGCGTAAGGAGGGAAATCATGAAAAAGTCCATTGCCGTGCTGGGTGTTGCAGCCATGCTCGCCATGGGAACAATGGCAACTCCTGGTTCCAGCGAAGCCTGGTGGGGTGGTGGCCCTGGCTACGGTTGGGGTAATTATGGCTGGGGCGGCGGTCCTGGCTACTGGGGCGGTGGTCCCGGTTACTGGGGTGGCGGTCCAGGCCATGGTTGGGGTGGTTGGAATGGTGGTTGGAATGGTGGATGGGGCAACGGTTGGGGCGGTGGTCCCTGGGGTTGGTGGTGAACAGGGTGGCCAGCCCGCCATGAGCCACAGACAAAATTTGTGACGCCTGACGCTTCCAAAAGGGACTGGACCATGGTCCAGTCCCTTTTTTTGTGGCAATATGGGGAAACATTCATTGCCGGGGATGTATATTGTGGCAAAATGGGGGAACATTCATTGCCGGGAATTAATATCGGTTCCGGGAATCGGGATGCGATGCGAAGCGGAAAAAAATTCAGGAGGCCAGAATGAAATCAATTTATTTGACCATTATCCGGTTGGGTGTCTTGTGCCTGATCCTTGGAACCGGCCCTGCCATGGCTGGCGACCAGGAAGGAGAAGGCTGGTCCGCTGAAGGGTGGCCACAGTGGCATCGTCTGCGGGGCGAGCACCCCTTTGCCAGAACCGGGACCCAACTCTTTTTTGGCCAGGAAGGCCCGATTGACAGCGATGGCGACGGGGTTCCGGATGAGGACGATGAATGTCCCAATACGATGAAAGCCTTGCGCGTGGATGCAAAAGGGTGCCCCGTGGATGAAGACATGGATGGTGTCCCGAACGACAAGGATCAATGTCCTCATACTCCCCTGGGTGTCAAGGTGGATGGTTTCGGCTGCATTCTTGACTCCGATGGCGATGGGGTCGATAACGACCAGGATAAATGTCCGGATACCCCCAAAGGCGTTTCCGTCACCTCCGAAGGGTGTTGGGTGATCAAGGATGTCGATTTCCGGACCAATCGCTGGGAGATTCCAGTCAGTGCCTACAGCTCCCTGCAAAGTGTCGTGCGGGTGCTGAAAGAAAATCCCGGGATGAATTTTGAAATTCAGGGACATACGGACAGTCAGGGCACAGACAAGATCAATCGGAGGCTCTCCAATAAACGGGCTGAAGCAGTCAAGGCCTTCCTGGTCAAGCGTGGCATTCCCAAAAATCGTCTGACGACCAAAGGATACGGTGCCAGCCATCCCATCGCGGACAATTCCACCCAAACCGGTCGGGCCATGAATCGCCGGGTGGAACTGAGGCAGACTCCGTAATACGACGAAGCATAACCGGATTGATCCGTGCGGATATTGTCAGGAACCGAATTCCCGGTTTGACCGGGACAGGTTGCGCCAGACATCAAGTCCCCTTGTCTGCAAACGGGCCAAAGTGTGTTTTTGGTATGGAAATCGGTTGATAAAATGGTATAAAGTCACGCCCCAGCTTTTCTGAAGCAAGTCGGAATGGTTTGTTGACAGGGTGGCGTGGATCGGCTTTCTGAAAATTAAAATGAAATTTTGCAACAAAAAAATGAAGGAGGAGAGATGAAACTGTTGAAATACTCGGCGGTCCTTGGCTTGGGAGTGTTCTCGCTTGTGCTGGGGTCTGATTTGGCTGTGTCTGGTCCGCTGCAAGAGGGCTGGATGTCACAGGGTTGGCCGCAGTGGCACCCGCAAAAAGGTTCCCGTCCCTTGTCAACTGTCGGAACCCAGGTCTATTTCGGCGAAGAGTCCTGGCGGGATAGCGATGGCGATGGTGTTCCCGATGGAGCTGATCAGTGCCCCGACACCCCGAAGGGAACGAAAGTGGATTCCAAGGGGTGCCCTGTGAAAGAGCCGGAGCCTGTTCCTGTCGCCCGCGGGATTGAACCTGATCCCGATTCCGATGGTGATGGTGTTCCCGACAAACGGGATCAATGTCCCAATACGCCGCGTGGCACAAAGGTGGATAGCCGTGGCTGCCCGCTGGATGTCGATAGCGATGGTGATGGCGTTGTGGACAGACTTGACAAGTGCCCGGATACACCCAAGGGTGCATCTGTCACTTCAGAAGGGTGCTGGGTGATCAAGAATGTCAACTTCCAGACCGCACGTTGGGACATTCCTGCCAGTGCGCATGCATCCCTGAATGAGGTGGTCAAGGTGTTGCAGGCAAATCCGGGTCTCAAATTCCAGATCCAGGGACATACGGACAACCGGGGCGGTCCCAAACTGAACGGACCCCTCTCCGAAAAACGGGCCAAGGCCGTGCAGGACTATCTGGTGAAACACGGCATTCCCGCTGGCCGTTTGTCGGCCAAAGGGTTTGGTGCCACACACCCCCTCGCAGACAATAAAAAACCCGCCGGCCAGGCAGAAAATCGCCGCGTGGAGTTGAAAGAAGTTCGGTAATTTCTGGTAGATGGATGCAAAATGGCTCCGTGGCTCCCCGAATTTTGAAGGGTCACGGAGTCATGGCGCGTCATGTGTCACAAAAACAAGGCGGGCTGGTTCAATCCAGCCCGCCTTGTCGTTTGTACCGAGGCCAATATATTTTTTCAGTCGCTTGAACCAAATCAAATATTGTCTACCAGATTCTGGGTTGAAAATCTGCATCGCCGGATAAAATTCCTTGAATT
>JADFZF010000209.1 GCA_015232645.1 Magnetococcales bacterium
CTGGAGGTGGTCGCTACCGAAAAATTCAACATCGGCGACAAGGACATGACGGCGCAACTGTTGCGCGCCAAAACCAGCGGCGCCCAGGCGATCTTGACCTGGGGGATCGGACCCGAACTGGCCGCCATCGCCAACGGCATGGCCAAAATGGATATGAAAATCGCCTTCATCGGTGGTTGGACCCTCTCCATGTCCAATTTTATCGACAATGCGGGCCGAAATGGCAACGGCGCCCTGATGCCGCAAACCTTCATCGAGGAGGGATTGACCCCGAAAGCGACACAATTCATCGACAGTTACCATCAAACCTACAACGTCACCCGCATTCCCTCTCCGGTTTCCGCGGCGCAAGGGTATGATGCGGTCCTGCTTTTTGCCGCTGCCGTGGAACAGGCACAGAGCAGCGACAGCCGCAAGATCAAAACGGCGCTGGAAGATTTGCATACCCCGGTCGTCGGGGTGATTGCCACCTGGGATCATCCTTTCCACCCCTGGAACCCCGAGGATGTGAATACCCATGAGGCCTTTCGTCGCGAGCAGGCGGTGATGGGGATGGTTCAGGATGGGAGAGTGGTGTTTGCCAACGAAAACGATCGCCTCCGCCTGAGGGCGAAGATGTAATTCGGGGGAGGCCAACGTGGGATCAGGGGACCAGGCCCAGGTCTTTGTTGGCGCCCTGATCGACTCCGTCGGACCGGGCTGGCCCGGCCCATCATCCTTTGGGTGACGAGGAGGGCAGAATGGTGATGGTGTGAGCCCCCTCATCGGCGAGGATCGTTTCCACCCGTCGCCGCCACAACTGACCGAAGGTCACTCTTTCCTCGGGCGTGGCGCGATGATCCAACACCAGGGGGAGGAGCTGGGCGAGCTGCGGGTCGGGGGGAAAAACGTGTGGAGAATAACCGAGCCTGACCTTTTGACCGGTGGCGATACGCTCAAAGGTAAACGTTTGGCTCATGCCAACGCCCCGCTGAAAGCGAAGCAGATTCATGCGGCCAAAGTGGTGCCCCAACCCTTTAAAGCCGTTGTCGGCGGCGGCCCCGGTGATCAAGGTGAAAACTTGGCTGATGGGTCCCAGGGTCCCTTCATCAACTCCACCAGGGAGCGTCACGGCGATATCGCCGCGTTGAGGAAGGCTGTCGGGATAAAGGATATCCAAAGCCTTTTTGACCAGTAGGAAAGCCCCGACAATGGTAGGACAGGCATGTCCCGCCAATTTGACTGCGTCATCGAAGGTATAGATGAATGGTTCCGACCCCGTTCCCAAAAGCTCGGATAAGGGATCGAATACCTGGATGGCTGGATGATCTGGGTACATGGACCGAGGCGCCCCTTGTTTGCCAACGGTAAAGGCTGCCAGGGGGCGACGTTCCCGGTCACCATTCATCCCCCCGCCCCCACTTTTACTGACTGTCCATGCCAACACGCCTGCAGGAAGGGAAGGACTGAACGGTGATCGTTCAAGTGAAAGCGAAGCGTCGTGGGCAGAGAGTTCATGAACGGGCCCCGGCCCACTGATGGACAGCGGAGAGGGAGCATATGGCGGCTCCCTCTCTTAAGATATTTTCATATCCGCTGGTCGATTTTTCGAAGGAAGGCTATTATTTCTTTTCACCATCGCCTTTGGCGGCGGCATTCTCACCACCGGGACCGCCCCAACCGGGACCGTAACCACCCCAGCCCGGACCGTAGCCGTAGGGACCGTAACCACCCCAACCGGGGCCACCGCCGTAGGGACCGTAACCACCCCAGCCCGGACCATAGCCGTATCCGGGATACCAGCCGTTGTTCCAGCCGTTGTTCCAGCCGTTGTTCCAGCCGTTGTTCCAGCCGTTATTGCCTGCACCACTGGCGTCACCGCTCATGTTGAAACCAAAATTACCGGAGGCACGGCCATTGCCATTGCCCAACCAGTTATTGTTCCAATTGTCGTTCCAATTGTTGTAACCCGGCCCATTACCCCACCAGGCCGAAGCGTCGTTGAAAGTCAATGCGGCGGCTCCAAACAACAGAGCTGCCATGGCCAGAGTGCCAAGAGTTTTTCTCATGTCGGTTCTCCAGGATGTTTCGTTGATCATTAAGCGTTGAACTGTTAACAAGCTGATCCAGACAACCCGTTGCTGGGCGTCATTCCAGACGGTTACCGGAAACCATAATAATTCAGATTTACCTCATTGCCCAATGGCAATCAATTTTTTTTTACATCCACCAGCAGAAATCTCGCCAATCGTCCCCTCTGGGGGGGTGAGCATCGATGAATGCATCGTATCGGGCGTCGGGTTGGAATCGCGATCAAACGACGGTATTTCCGTCGTGAGACCAATGCGTTGGGGATCCTTCGACCTTGATTTGTTCCAACAATTGCAGCGCCAGTTCGAAGTCGAGCTTTTCCATGGCCCAGGTCAAGGCGCGACCTTGTTCCAGGTCGAGACCATCTCCCAGGGAGGGGGCGATTTGTTCGAAAAGTTCGATGGCCTCCAGATTTCCGTCCTGCAGGAGCATCATCAACCGCATCACCTGGTTCGGTTCGATAGGTGACGTCCGAGGTTGGCTGGTCTCGGCCAGGTTCAGCACCTCCTTCACTGCCGTCTGGAAGCCGGTCAGTTGTTGTTCCAAGGCATCCAGCACCGCCGGAAGCTGACTGAATCGTTCATTCAAAATCACCGCCTCGGCCTGGCTCGATAATTCGGCCAGTGTTGCCAGGCCGATATTCCCGGCTCCGCCGCGCAATTGATGCAGCATGGCCGCCGCATCGCGGTTTCTTCCCTGCTCCAAAGCCTGGCGAAGATTGAACACGAGGGCGACACTGTCCCGGGCCAATAGCCGCAATAGCCGGCGCAAGGTGGTCTCGTCGCCACCCAGACGGCGCAAGGATTGATCAAGGTCGAGACCAGGAATCGCTATCAACGGCGAACCTGGGTTCGCCTGGGGGGCAGGGGTCCGAGCGACCGAGACCGCCTGCCGCCGATGACCGGCATACTTCAGGACGGTGTGAATCAGCTTGTCCACCTCCAAGGGTTTGGAAACGAAATCGTTCATCCCTGCGTCCAAGCATTCCCTTTGTTCGCTTTGGCGCACACCGGCGCTGAGGGCAATCACCGGCAGATCGGTCAACCGCAGTTCCTGGCGAATCTTCCGCGTCGCCTCGAAGCCGTCCATCACCGGCATCTGGGCGTCCATCAATACCACGTCGATTTCCGCGCCATGCGGAGTCAGCCATTCCACGGCCTGAGCGCCATCGGTCGAGATCGCCACGATGGCCCCTTCGTTTTCCAAGATTTTCCGTGCGACTTCCATGTTGATGGCGTTGTCCTCGACCACCAAAATCCGCAAACCGTGCAAACGGCGACCGCCGTCGCTTTCGAAGCCGATCAGAGGCGTCACGCCTCCGGCGCGCTGGGCTTCGATCCGCACCACGGCATCGTAGAGCACGGAAGCGGTCACCGGTTTGGTCAAGACGGCATCGACCATGCTGACGTTCGGGTTCTGCAGCACAAATGGACGATTGAATCCAGTCACCATGATGACGATGGGGGCGCTGTCCACCGGGGTTTCCGAGCGTATGCGACGGGCGGTCTCCAACCCGTCGAGATCCGGCATTTGCCAGTCGATCAGCAGAACATCGTAATCGGGTCGTTGCCGTAGGTGCGTGATGGCTTCCTTTCCGGACGTCACCGAATTCTCCTGCCATCCCAGCGACTGGACCGTGGCCGACAGCGCTCCCCGGGCGATATCATTGTCCTCGGCGATCAGGACCAAAAGGTGGGCCATGGAAATTTCCGCCGGCATTTCTGCGGCTTCTCCGGGAACCAAGGGAAGGGTGAACCAAAACTCGCTGCCCTGGCCCAAAGCGCTGATGACGCCGATTTGACCTCCCATCAGCTCCACCAGCCGTTTGCAGATGATCAGTCCCAATCCGGTGCCGCCGAAACGTCGCGTGGTCGAGCTGTCGGCCTGGGTGAAGGGTTGGAAAAGTTTTTCGATCTGTTCGGGGCTCATGCCGATGCCGGTGTCCTTGACTGAAAAACGAACTCGCTCGGGCTCACCGTCCAACAGGTCGGCATGGACCGATACGGTCCCTTGATCGGCGAATTTGACGGCATTGCCGCTCAGGTTGACCAAAATCTGCTGCAGGCGCGATGGATCGCCTTTGATCCATGGCGGCAGGCGGGGATCGATGGCGATGATCGTCTCAATGTCCTTATCGCTGGCATTGACCGATAAAATGCTGGCAAGGTCGTCGAATACCGTTTCCAGACGGTAATCGATGCTTTCCAACTCGACCCGCCCCGCATCGATTTTGGAAAAATCGAGGATATCATTCAGGATCCCCAACAGGGAGCGTCCCGCTGAGGCGATTTTGTTCAGATGACCACGCTGTTCCGGCGTCAGGTTGGTCTGACCGATCAGATGCGTCAATCCCAGTACCGCATTCATCGGGGTGCGAATTTCGTGGCTCATGTTGGCCAGAAAGTCCCCCTTGGCCCGATTGGCGGCTTCGGCGTCCTCAGCCAGGCTCAAGAGTGAGACCTGTTGAGTTTTCATCAGGAGTTCCACCTCACGGCGCCGTGCCGCATCCTGCGCCATGGCGGCCATCATCTCCACCAGTCCGCGCATGAATCTCAAGACGCTTTCGATCGTCCCCTCGGCCAGAGCCGGAACCGCGTCCACTTGTCGCAG
>JADFZF010000020.1 GCA_015232645.1 Magnetococcales bacterium
GCCCCTGCCGCATGTTGATGAGCACGTACAATCGTACTGTCGATCATCAACGCTTCGAGATCTGGGTCATTGATAACTTTTTGGCGGATGCGTTCCCATGTCCCATTCTTGACCCAACGGGAGAACCGTTTGTATACCTTGCTCCAATTGCCAAAAAACGTAGGAAAATCGCGCCAGGGCGCACCAGTGCGGGCAATCCAAAGGACCGCTTCAATGAAAAGCCTGTAGTCGTCGGCGATTTCTTTCTGATCACCGCGTCTTTTTGGCAAGAGAGGGGTAATCCGCTCCCATTGGTCAAAAGCGCAACAAAAATCGATCCATTGGTCACCTCCAGGAGAGAGATAATGATGGATCAAATTATCGAATGTCAACACGCCCTAGGGTGTCCACGCGGTCGTAATCTAGTAGTTCCATTCGTCGTGAAACACGTTGCGCTCAATGGAGAGGGCAGCGAGTTTCTCGTCGGATACCTTGTACCTGCCTCATAGGTGTTCTCGTCCAGTTGCGCCTGGATACGAAGGCGCTCGTGGCTCCGATCAGGTTGACCACCACTTCGAGGCTGACTAGAGCGACCACGCCAGTTGTTGGTGATGTGGCAGAACATGCGATGCTCAATTTTGTTCCACTTGCTGGTCCCGGGTGGGAGGTGGCAAATCTGAATCGTCAGGTCGAGTTCGTCGGCAAGTATCTGCAATTGAACGCACCACAAGTGGACCCGGTAGCCGTTCGAGCCACAGCAATCGGCCGTGATGTGCCAGTGACATGGAGAGAGGGGTGGCCGAATATTTACCTTTATCAGATTCTCGATGACTCCATGGGCTCTCATCTCGACGTTTACTCCGATGACAGGGGCGTCATCCGCTGCGTTTACGGCCGACCACGTCGAACAGGCCACCCTCCCGCCCCAAGGAAAAGATCCAGGACAGTTGGGTCACGACCCGTTGGTAAACACTTCCAGGGTGAGTAGCGGCGAACAGGTCGGCGCTCATCTCGGCGTCGGTATCCAGAATGGCGGGAGAACAGTTCAGATAGTCGATTCCGTTTTCGCGAAACCACAGCAGGACGTCGTCGATGGAATGCCAGGTTTCGTGAGGATTGAAATATTGATCCTGAATCCAGATTCTGGCCTTTTCGGCATCATGGATCCGGTGCCGGACCACATAATCGATCCTGGGCCCCAGGTAGCGAATCACCTTGGATCGCAGCCAGGTAGGAATACGGGCATAGGTGTTATACAAACCCACAAGAACGATTCCACCCGGTTTGAGTTTTTTGACGATGTGGGCAAAGGCCTGGCGGGCATTGTGGGTGTGATGCAACACTCCGTGCGACAGGATGACGTCGAAGGATTCATCCTGGATGGCCAGATTGAAAATGTTCATCTGGACGAAGGCGCTGCGTGTCAGTTGGTTGCGTTGCTTGTGTTCCAGGGCCAGGGCCAGGCTGGCCAGGGAAAGATCAATGCCGAGCACATGGTTGTTGTTGAGTTGCAGATAATTGCTCAACTGACCGGTGCCGCAGCCGCATTCGAGGATCATTTTGTTGTAGCCGATGGCATGGAGCAACCCTCTGGAGAAGGAATTGCCATGGCCTTTGGAGACCAGTTCGCCAAATTCCTCCAACCCTTCATAGCTGGGAAATGGGTTTTCGGTATAAAACGATTGCATCAGGTCGGTGATGACGTTCCCTTCGCCCGGGGTGGAAAGATAGAGCGAAGGCACCCGATGTAAAAAAGGAAAACGGGTGCCGCTATCGCGACAGATTAGGGCGTCATCCTGGGGCACCAGAGGCCCGCCCCCATTGGGGGAGGTCAGAGTGGCCAGGATGCGGTCGGGAAAGAGCGGCGCGGTCATGCCTGTTCCTTTTTATCGACCAGGGTATTGCCCAGCACCAGGATGTCCATCTCCGACCCCATGAAACAGCGATAAGCATCCTCCGGGGAGCAGACGATGGGCTCGTCGCGTATGTTGAAGCTGGTATTGACCAGGACACCGCAGCCGGTCAACTGTTCGAAGGTTTTCAAAAGGCGGTGAAAGCGGGGGTTGGTCTGGCGATGGACTGTTTGGATTCGGGCGGAATGATCCACGTGGGTCACTGCCGGGATATCGCTGCGCCGGATTCGAAGTTGATCCAAACCGGTCAGTTTGGCATCATCGGCGGAGGGTTGGCGCCAGCGTTGGGGTTGTACCGGGGCCACCAACAACATGTAGGGGCTGGGGGTGGCGAGATCGAAATATTCGTTACACCGTTCCGCCAGCACCGCCGGGGCGAAGGGACGGAAACTTTCCCGATATTTGATTTTGAGGTTCAACATTTTTTGCATGTTGGCGGAACGAGGATCACCGAGAATGGAACGATTGCCGAGGGCGCGGGGACCAAATTCCATCCGCCCCTGGAACCAGCCGACGATCTGTTCGTTGGCCAATAATTCGGCGACCCTGGGGAATAGGATTTCATCATCCAGGTCGTGGAAGCGGGCGCCGTGGCGGTTGAGGGTTTGATGGATAGCAGGTTGATCATATTGGGGTCCGAGATAACTGCCGCTCATGCCATCATGGTCACCGGCGGCCAGGACCCGGTGGCTGGTTTGCAGTTGATCGATGGCCAAGGCCACTCCCAGAGCGGCCCCGGCATCACCGGCGGAGGGCTGTATCCACAGTCGTTTGAACAGGCCGGAACGCAGGATGCGACCGTTGGCGACGCAATTGAGCGCTACCCCACCTGCCAGGCACAGGTTTTCCTCTCCGGTGAGGGTGGCCAGGGTACGACACAACTTGAGCATGATCTCCTCGGTCACCACCTGGATGGATCGGGCCAGATCCATATGCCGTTGTTGCAAGGGTTCGGTGGCGGTCCGGGGGGGATGACCGTCGAACAAGGCATCGAAGCGTTTGTTGGTCATGGTCAGTCCGGTGCAATAGTTGAAATAATCCATGTTGAGCCGAAACGAACCATCGTCCTTGACGTCGATCAGGGAATCGTAGATTTTTTGTACATGATTGGGTTGGCCGTAGGGGGCCAGGCCCATGACTTTGTATTCGCCGTCGTTGACGCGGAACCCGAGGTAATAGGTAAAAGCGGAATAGAGCATGCCCAGGGAGTGGGGAAAGCGGATTTCCTGCAACAATTCCAGAGAGCTGTCGTGACCCCGGCCCAGGGTGGTGGTGGCCCATTCGCCGACGCCATCGAGCACCAGGATGGCGGCACGGGTGAAGGGCGAGGGGAAAAAGGCGCTGGCGGCGTGGGAATGGTGGTGGAAACCAAATAAGATTTGCTCGGCGGACACCTGTCCCAGGCCCAGTTGGTTGAGGCCGTGGAGGATTTTGGACTGGATCAACAATTTTTCCTTGACCCAGACGGGCATCGCCTGGACGAACGATTGCAGGCCGCGGGGGGCGTGGGCGATATAAGTTTCCAGAAGGCGGTCGAAGGTGAGCAAAGGTTTGTCGTAGAAGCCGACGCTGTCGACCTGGTCCAGGGTCATGCCTGCCTGATCAAGGCAATAGCGCACAGCCTGTAGCGGCAGGGAGTGGTCCCATTTTTTGCGGCTGAATCGTTCTTCCTGGGCGGCGGCGATGACGACGCCATCCTTGACCAAGGCGGCGGCGCTGTCGTGGTAGAACGCGGAGATGCCGAGGGTGATCATGGGCACTCGATGGTCAGAAGATGGCGTAAAGGAAAGGGGCGAACGCCGAGCTTTGGGCGAAGATGAGCAGTCCTCCCAGCAACAGCATCAGGACGATGATCGGCCCCATCCATATTTTGCGATAGACGCGTATGAATTTCCATATTTGTCCTAGAAGATGCATAACGGAAGCCTGTCGAAGAGGATGGAGGGAAGCTTTCAAAAAAGGTCGGTGAGGGTACTGGCATCGGTTTGACGTTGTACCGGGGTGAAATAACTTTTAACATGGGTATCACGATATTGAAGCCAAGAATTGCGTCGGAACAATTTCAGCAACAACCCCAGCGGGGTCAGCAAGCCATAGAGGATGATTCCCAACAGGAGGTGGTTGTTCAACCATCCCAGACGGATGGCGAACCGGCCCCATAGCCGGTTGAAGGGCATGAGGAGCATGGGAGCGAGCCAAGCGAGCAGGGTAACCAGCCCGGCCGAGGCGGTGACGATGGGCATGGGGCGGTGCCAGATCAGCCAGCCAGCCAGGGCGACGGCGGCCAGGACAGCACCGCAGGCCAAGCCGAACGAGCGGTTGCTTGGGCAGGAAGGTTTCATGGCATCCCCGATCCGGAAGATGAGGCCTCGGCATGTTTTTGGAGCAACTTTTGCCAGCGGGGGTCGGCCAGGAGGCCATCGCTGACCCGTTCCGCCATGATCTGGCTGCCGGCATCGGTAAAATGGACCGCATCGTTGAAGTGGATGGCATCGCCGGGGATACGGTTTTCATCGGCGACCAGGACCGACCCGGTCGTTTGGGCCACCCGTGCAATCACGGCGTTATAACGGGCATAGCCTTCCAACAACCCCTCCGGAGTGAGAAACGGCATGAAAAACTGGGAGGAAGCGGCGGCGCGTCGATTGGCTTCCGGGGAATGTTGTTTGCGCATTTGTTGCGTCCAGGTGATCAGGACGGTCAGGGGAGCCAGGCGTTGTGACTCCTGAACCAGTTGGGTCAGGTTGTTTTCGAATGGCTGGCCGAAATCGTCCGGGAACTTGTCCAGGTGTCTTTTATTGGCTTGAATGATACGAATCTGATAGTTTTTTTCCACCAGATACCAGAATAAAGAATAATTGGCCAGCCAACTGTTGGCAATCGGTTTGCTGATCAGGCCTTGGGCTTCGGCCAGCATTCGGGCTTCGCGGGTCATGTCGTTGCTGGCATGATTGATGAAAATGACGTCGGGTTGGAGAGCGGCGATACGTTTTTGCAGCAGCACCAGCGAGCCGGCGATGGTTTGACCGGTGACGCCGGCGTTGATGTAATCCATGGGGACGTTGGGGTTGAGTTCCTGCAACCGCTTCCAGACCAGATGGACCCAGACATGTTCATTGCTGCTCACTTCGGCGCAGAAAGTCGTGGAGCCGCCCAGGAAGGCCAATCGCAAGGTCCCTTTTGGTTTGGGGACGGTCAGTTCGGGGCCACGGAAACCGAGGGAGTTGATTTGCACCCGACGGGAGGTGTAACCCGCCTTGGGGGCTTCGATCCCCAAGTCCTTTTTATGTTCCTTGACCTCTTCCAGTTGGAACAGAGTGCCGTACAGCCACCATTGTCGGATACGCACCATCCCTTCGACCGCCAGCAGCAGCAGGGTGCTCATTACTAATATTATTGCGATTCCCACCAGGAGGTGGGTATTTGGTTTGGGGGTGGTCTTCGGATTGTGTGAATGGGGGTCGGGGGAGGGAGGAGGCATGGAAACGGGACCCTGGGGTCATTGAAGATGGGTGAAAGGTCCGACCGGAGGCTGCGCCCCCCATGCCCGGGGCTCTGCCCACCCTTTTTCAAACCGACGCAGGCACGGGACTGGGTCACATGGTGCGGATGGCCGGACTCGAACCGGCACGGCTCACGCCACTGCCCCCTCAAGACAGCGTGTCTACCAGTTCCACCACATCCGCGATCTGGCAGCGAGCAAATTATCAAACCTGTCGGCTGTTGGCAACCGTTTTCATCGTACCAATTAAGCAGTACACTGGCAGACCATGGATAATTCATCAGACACAAGACCCATAGGCATCTTCGATTCCGGTGTCGGCGGCCTGACCGTGCTGCAGGAATTGCTGGTGAAGTTCCCAAACGAATCATTTATTTATTTGGGAGATACCGCTCGAGTTCCCTATGGAACCAAATCACCAGCTACCGTCGAACGCTATACCATTCAGGTGGCGGAATTTTTATTGCGTCAAGGGGTCAAGGGACTGGTGGTCGCTTGCAACACCGCCTCGGCTTTGGGACTCAAGGCATTACGTGACCATTCGTCGGTGCCGGTCCTGGGGGTGATCGAACCAGGGTGCCTGGCGGCGGCGGGGTTGTTGCAGGAGGACGATGCTTCTCAGACAGGAGGTGGCATGCTCGCCTCGCATCGTATCGGTGTCATCGGCACCCATGCCACCATCTCCAGTGGCGCCTACGCCTGGCATCTTGGCAGATTGGCCCCGGGATGCCGGGTGACCTCGGTCGCCTGTCCGCTGTTCGTACCGGTGGTGGAAGAGGGATGGACCTCCTACCCCTCGGCCGCACTCCTCATTCGTGAAAGTTTGCAGGCGTTCATCGATCATCCGGTCGATTTCCTGATCCTGGGCTGTACCCATTATCCCATACTGAAACCACGTATCGCTGCCGTTCTCGGACCCGCCACCACCCTGGTGGATTCGGCCAAGGCGGTGGCCTTGTCGCTCAATAAACTCCTGGGTCTCGTCATCGTCCCGTCACCGACCCGAAATTTCGTTCGCTATTACGTCACCGACTCGGCCTCCCGGTTTCGCGAGGTGGCGGTTCGCTTTTTGCCCCAATTGGCCATGGACTCGGTGGAGGTGGTTGATCTTTAAAATCACTAAGTCATGGCGTGGATGAGGGCCATGGTTGCACTTGTTGGTCGCTGGTGGAGATGTATGATTATGGCAGATGATACTGATTATCCCGATGGTGTCGAACCCGAGGAGACGGGTATTATTGAACCCTTCGATCCGGCGGCCATCCGTATCCAAGTGCAGCAGATGAGTCTGGACACTTTGGTAAAACGTATTCGAGAAGAAGAAATTGATCTTTCTCCAGATTTCCAGAGGAACGAAGTTTGGAAGCCCGGATCCAAGAGCCGGTTGATAGAATCTTTGTTGATCCGAATTCCTTTGCCGGCATTCTATGTCGATGCCACCAATGAGGATCGATGGGTCGTTATCGATGGCCTGCACCGATTATCGACTTTGAGAGATTTTATTATTTCTCCGAAGAAGGGGTCAAATGGTTTTTTCAAGCTTGCTGATCTTGAGTTCTTGACAGAAATGAATGGAAAAACATTTTCAGAGTTGCCGAGAAATTTTCAAAGAAGAATAGAAGAAACACAGGTAACAGTGTACAAACTTGAATCCGGAACCCCTACCGAGGTCAAGTTCAATATTTTTAAAAGAATCAATACCGGGGGGTTGCCTCTTTCTTCTCAGGAAATCCGTCATGCCCTGAATCAGGGTAGCGTCACCGGACTTCTCAAGGATATGGCCGAGTCGGAGGAGTTCCGAAAAGCGGTGAATAACCGCGTCAAGAAAATGGACAGGATGGTGGATCGGGAATTGGTGTTGCGGTTTTTTGCGTTTATTCAAGGTGGACCAGAAAAATATGGAGAAAATACAGTAAATTTTGATACATTCTTAAGTAATGCCATTAATGATTTGAATCAGTTGACAAGTCATAAAAAATTGGAAGAAAGTTTTCTCCGTGCCATGAAAATTGCCGCGGAGTTGTTTGGGACCCAGGCATTTCGCAAACAAGCCAGGGACAAAAAAAACCGATTCCCAATCAATAAATCTTTGTTTGAAGCATGGTCCGTCAACCTGGATGCACTGTCGGATAACGATTTTAAAATACTGATGAGGAAGAAGAAATTATTACAAGAAAGATTTATCGATATTGTTGGGGAGAGGGAATTCAATGACTCCATTACATTGGGAACAGGGTCCAAAGTCAATGTCCACCGGCGTTTCGGAAAGATCAAAGAAATTATTCAGGAGGTTTTGAATGCTCAGCCAACTGAAGTTGCGTAACTTCAAATGTTTTGCTGAACAGACATTCAACCTTTCCGCATTGAACCTCCTCACGGGTCTGAACGGCACGGGAAAATCGTCGGTACTTCAATCCATGCTGTTGTTGCGGCAGTCCCATGAAATGGGGGTTTTGGACCGGGAGGGATTGGCGCTCAATGGGCATCTGGTTCGCCTTGGAACGGCCAAGGACGTTTTTTTTGAGGATTCCAAAGAGGAAATTATTGAGATTGGCCTCCGCGACAAGGAGGGAAGTTTTAATAATTTCGTCTATTCTTATGATGAAACGCGGGATTTCCTTCAATCCGCCACTCCAACAGAAGTCTCAAGGGAAGTGATTTCTGGGATGAATTTGTTTTCAGATCAGTTTCATTACCTTCAAGCGGAAAGAATCGGTCCCAGGCAGGCTTTCCCCATGTCGGATCAGCATGTACGGGTTCATGGCCAAGTGGGGGCAGATGGCGAGTTCACGAGCCATTTTTTGAATTTGTATGGCACAAGGAAAGTGCCACCGAAGCTGAGACATCCCCGGGCAACCAACGATACTCTTCGGTCCCAGGTGGAAGCTTGGCTTGGAGAGATCAGCCCCGGAGTGCGCATTTGGCTTGCCTCTCATGTCGATATGGATTTGATCAAACTTGGCTTTTCGTTTTCCGGTAGCCGCCATACGACAGGGGAATTTCGTTCCACAAGCGTTGGATTTGGTTTGTCCTATGTTCTTCCCATCCTGGTTGCCATCCTTTCTTCTACACCGGGTGCATTGATTCTCCAGGAAAATCCAGAGGCTCATCTCCATCCCCGCGGGCAAGGCAAGATGGGTGAATTGATTGCGCTTGCCGCAGCGACTGGGATTCAGTTGATCGTCGAGTCTCATAGCGATCACATCTTGAATGGGATTCGTATTGCGGTTCGTCAAGGTCATCTGACCGACGGGAACACCGCCTTCTTCTTTTTCTCCAAAATTGATAAGGATGGTTATATGTGCAGCCAGGTGGAAACTCCGACCATTGATGGCGACGGTCGTATGGATTACTGGCCCGATGGCTTTTTTGACGAATGGGAAAAAAGTTTGGAAAACCTCTTTTGAGTGAGGGGATCAATCTATGATCGATATGGTATTCAACGAACGATCCCTGGAGTGCCTTGCCCCAAGCCTGGAAGAGGCGAGGGCGCGGGGTACGGACTTTGTGGATACTCTTGCCGCTACTCGTAAACATCGTGTAAACAGGCAACTGCGTACTCAGAAAGCTTTCATAGAATCCCTGCTTGCCAAGAAATACTCGTGGAGGGATTGGATCAATGATCCCGTTGTCAACAGAGAGAAGAGGCTCTATTTAAAAAGTTTGGCCACCCGCGCCCCCTTCCTGGATGGTTTGCATGACGCTCAAGATCAGTCCATGGCTTGTGACGTGTTATTTAAAGGCTCCAAGGCTGAAGGCCTGGGGGCAGCTTATTTCATCAACGGCCTGTCCGTCAGTTTGATGTCCGAACCTTGCTGGAATGCGGACTCCCTCTCGGCAACGGTTTGCGAACTGGATGAAGATGGGGAATTGATTCAGTCTGAAATTAAAATTCATCACGCCAGTCATTCCAGCCATATGGAGACCCATGTGGGTTGGATCCAGGAAACTTTTGAAAAATCAGTCTCATCCGGAAGTGATCTTTGGGAACGCCGCGAGCAGTTTTTTCCGTCCCTCGATTTTTGCGAAAAAATCCAGGAACAGATGTTGAATTTGCCAAAAGATGTACTTTCTTCCTTTATTCGGGGATTGTCTTGCCTGGAGAAATATTGTCAAGGGTGGGTTTCGGGAGGGTTCAATCTTTTTGCTCTCGGATGCCAGGCATCTTCAGAGGGAGAGGTTGCCAAAAAACAATTCAAGGCAGAAAGGACGTTTTCCTGCCAGGGTCAAACGATCTCCTTTGCATACCACGTCAAATTAGGCGATCCGTGGACAATCTATTTCGATCCGGCCCCGGGGCCGGGCGGGATGTATGTTGGTTATGTTGGTAGGCACCTTCGCAACAAACGTGATCGTTGAAGAGGGCGATGAATGAGATGACTGCCCGTTTGGACCACAAGGGAGATCTGGTTGGACTCCACCGCCATCATAGCGTGAGTGATGCCTTTGGCTTGATTCTGGAACAGGAGCTTTTGCAACTGCAGACCTGGATCCCTGTGGCGCATGCCAACTCCGATCCGGAGGGAGTTCACCAGGTGCGGGTAAGTCTGCGGCGCATGCGTTCAGCCATGGCCATTTTTGGCAAGGTGTTGCCCCGGGAAGAGATTTCGCCATGGGCCGATACCACCCGTTGGCTGGCCTCCTCCTTGGGCCCCGCACGGGATCTGGATGTATTCATGAATGAATCGATCCTGCCCGTGGTGGGTCGGACACCGTATCTCCAAGGTGAATCGGTAGTGATGGAGTTGGCCCGTCAGCGTCGTCTGGAAATGCAACATCAGCTGCAACAAACCCTGGACAGCCCTCGCTGCCAGGAGTTCATGGGGCGGTTCGGACCGTGGTTGGTGGCGCGAAGCTGGTTTCAAAAAGATATCCCGGCCCGTAATCGTCTGAAATTGACCCGGAGTATCGTCGATTTTGCCCGACAATCCCTGGACAAACGATATCTTCAAACCCAACGGCATGGTCAGGACATCACCACCCTTTCCGACCCGGAGTTGCACGAATTACGTATCGAGTGTAAAAAATTGCGCTATGTCGCTGACTTCTTTTCGAGCCTGTTTTCCGAAAACCGGATGCATCTTTTTATCCGCAACTTAAAGAGCATGCAAAACATTCTCGGGTTGATGAATGATGTCGCCGTTCTTCCGGCCCTCCTGGATAACCTCCTGCAGGGGGTGACTGACGTGGAGGCATTGCGTTTTTCCAGCGCGATTCTGGGATGGCGCAGCAAGGGTTACGAAGATGCCCGTCGTTATCTGGAAACCCGCTGGTCCGAGTTCAGCAACACCCCCCTCCCATGGCTTAACAGCCGATAACAGCGACTACGAACCTTAGAGGCGTTGGGAAAGGTGGGGAGAAACTCAAGCCTGTGAAAGGCCAGGGGGCCTGGGGGAGAAAAAATGGCTGCAGATGCGAATTGCGGTTGACCCGGGTGCGGTACTTCCCTGAGAATAGCCGCAGTGAAGCGGCACCGCCTGTGGTTCTCTCCCGTGCTGGCAGTATGAGGTGGTACCGCTTCACTGCTTATCGAAACTCTAAATCAGTTCCTCCGTTTTTCCAAGGGATTTTTTTGACCTCTCTGTCCGATTCCCCCCTAGGATGGTCATCAAGACGTCGTGAGTGCCATGCAAAACAGCCGTCGTCTGTACCTCATATTGACAATTTTCGTGGTGGTAGGCGCCCTTGGGGCCTTGCTTTGGACCTCCTTTACCGGCTCCCTGGTCTATTTCTATACCCCGACAGAAATCCTTCAGACTGGCTCAGACAAGTCGGGGCATAAGGTGCGCATCGGCGGGATGGTCCAGGAAGGTTCGTTGGTCAAGCAACCTGGAAGTCTTAAAATGCGGTTTTTGGTGACCGATGGCACCAACCGGCTTGCCGTCACCTACGAAGGAATGCCACCCGACCTGTTTCGTGAAGGGCAGGGGGTGGTGGTCGAAGGGGTATGGCGACCGGGACAGGACTTCAATGCCGGTACGGTATTGGCCAAACATTCCGAAGATTACATCCCGGTAAAGATGACTCAGGAGGGGATCGCCCGCTCCAAGGAAAACATGCTGCGGACCTTGAAATGACGTCGCCTGACCAGCGGCATCATCTTCGGTAACTCCGGCCTCGCCTCATTCCCCCCGATTGCCAACGGACCGGTAACCATGATGTGGATTGAACTTGCCCATTTTGCCACGATCATCGCCCTGCTGATGGCCGTGGTGCAACTGATGGCCCCGGTCGTTGGAGTCCTGGCGCTCCGTCCCGCCTGGGTACGAGTCGGGCGTCAGGCGGCCTACGTCGTCGCCGTCGCGCTGACCCTGGCGGTGATCGGAGTGGTGATTTCCTTTCTGAATCACGATTTTTCCGTTAAATATGTCGCGGAACACTCCTCCCTGAGTCTCCCCTTCTTCTATCGACTGACCGCCTTGTGGGGTGGGCATGAGGGATCGTTGCTGTTCTGGGCCTGGTTGCTGGGCCTCTATACCGCCATGGCCGTTTGGCGACACTGGTCTTCCCATCCGCACTCGGTACCGGTGGTTCTCTCGGTTCTGGGGGCGGTAATCACCGGCTTCCTGGTTCTGATCCTGTTTCTTTCCAGCCCCTTCGAACGCCTGCCACGACCTCCGATGGACGGGCGCGACCTCAACCCGATGTTGCAGGATCCGGGGATGGTCTTTCACCCGCCGTTTCTTTACATGGGCTATGTCGGTTTCGCCATCCCCTTTGCCTTCGCCCTGGCCGCCCTGGTCAACGGTCGCATCACCGATGAATGGATCGTCGCCACCCGCCGCTGGACCCTGTTTTCATGGGCCATGCTCTCCACCGGCATCGTCTTCGGTGCCTATTGGGCCTACCATGTCCTCGGCTGGGGCGGTTATTGGGCCTGGGATCCGGTGGAAAATGCCTCTTTCATCCCCTGGCTGGTCGCCACCGCCTTCCTGCACTCGAACATGGTCCAGGAACGACGCCATATGTTCATGAGATGGAACCTGTTCTTGATCATCACCACCTTCAGTCTGTCCCTCCTGGGTACGTTTTTGGTCCGTTCCGGGGTTCTTTCGTCGGTGCATGCCTTCGCCTCCGACCCGGGCCGCGGGGTCTATATCCTCATGTTCATGACCGTGGTATTGCTCGCTTCCTTCGGCTTGCTGGTGTTTCGCTCCGATCGCCTGAAGTCGGAAGTGCGACTGGAAAGTCTCCTCTCCACGGAAGCGGCGTTCTTATTCAACAACCTGTTCCTGGTCGTGGCCGCCTTGACCGTCTTGTTGGGAACCCTTTATCCCCTGGCGATGGAAACCCTCGGCAGTGCCAAGGTGACCGTCGGAGCCCCCTACTATAACAAAGTGTTTGTCCCCATCATGTTCATCGTTCTCGCTCTCATGGGGGTGGGACCCATGTTGGTCTGGCGCGGGATGCAGGCTCAACGATTGCTTCGGGCAGTATGGATTCCCCTGGCAGGGGCTTCGATCGCGGCTGGGCTGGCCTTTTCGTTCCTGGGTGTCCGTCACCCTTATGGAATCGTCTGTATCTTCCTGGCGCTTTTCGTCGCCGTCTCCCATGGGCTCGATTGGGGCGCAGCCGTTCGAAAAAAAATGATCGCCGCCAAACAGGGGTTCATCCCGGCCTCCTCAAACCTCATCAGGCGCAATAAACGTCGCTATGGCGGTTTCATGGTGCATCTCGGGATCGTGGTCATGACGGTGGGATTCGTCGGCTCGGGTCTGTTCCAGGAAGAAAAGGAACTGGTACTGGCTCAGGGCGATTTCGTCGTCATGGGCGATTGGCGTCTTACCTTTACCGGCATCCATTCCGTTCAGGGCAGCAACTGGACCGCCCAGGAGGCATTGATCACCGCGGAAACCGATCATGGTAAAAAAATAACTTTACGGCCACAAAAAAGGGTATACAATAATCATCCCATGCCTGCTACCGAAGCTGCCATCTCCTCGCACTTTCTGGAGGATATCTACGTGGTCCTGGGCGAACCCGTTTCCGACGCCAATTGGGCTTTTCGCCTGTATCGCAATCCTTTGGTGTCTTGGGTTTGGGGGGGGGCGGAAATGATGGCGTTGGGGATCCTCTGGTCTTTGTTGCAGGGACGAAGCTTCAAGTCCAAGAAAAGAGTTGATGGGACGGGACCAGCCCTTCAAGTGGACCCATCCCACTCATGACATGAACCCGTCGAGTATGGCCTGGAACCATGGAATATCTATGGAAAATCGTTTTATTGGCCGCGGTGCTGTTCATCCTCGGCCTTTTTGCCTCGGGATTGGGAAATGATTCCCGTAACATTCCCTCACCCCTGATTGGCCGCCCCGCTTCCGTTTTTCACGCCCCGGCGTTGGATGATGGTCCTGAAATCAGCCTGGAATCGTTCCGCGGGCGTTGGGTTTTGGTCAATTTTTGGGGCTCCTGGTGTGTCTCCTGCCGCCATGAGCATCCTTACCTGCTGCAGTTGGCCAAGAATACCGCCAAGCGTAGCGATTTCGTCATGCTCGGGGTCGACTTCAAGGATACCCGTGAGGGGGCCAAGGGATTTTTGCAAGCCCTGGGAGACCCTGGGTATCGCCAAGCCTTCGACCCGGATCAAACAATTGCCATCGATTGGGGGGTCTACGGCGCCCCGGAAACCTACCTGGTTGACCCCCAGGGGGTGGTACGCTACAAACAGGTGGGACCGCTCTTCAACGGTTGGTTTGAAAAGATCGCCCTTCCCCTCATGGAACCAAAACATGAAAACAGGTAACCCTTGGATATTCCTGACCGGCTGGCTCCTGGCCTGGTTTCTGACGACCCTACCTGGGGTGGCCAGCGAAAAGATGGAAGAGCCCAGCGAAGCCATGGTGCGCACCATTGCCAAATCCTTGCGCTGCGCCGTGTGTCAAAACCAATCGGTTTATGAATCCAATTCCGATCTCGCCAAGGACATGCTGGGGGTGATTCGGTCCAAGGTCGTGGCTGGAGAATCGGAATACGCCATTCGTGATTATTTTTTTCAACGGTATGGAGATTATATTTATCTGGAACCGACCACCCAGGGGAGCAATCGTTTGTTGTGGATCGGTCCGTTCGTCGCCCTGCTTGTGGGCGCGCTGGCCTTGCTGGCCGCTTTGAAGAAATGGCGACGTCCGTCGTCGCCGATCGCCCCAGTGACTCCGGCGGACCATTCGTTCAAGGAGCGTTTGCAGCGGGAATTGAAGCAGATCGAGTCCTGAAGCGGATGATTGGCAAGCGGTGGACCTCGGGAAAGACGTTCATCTCGGGGCGGGAAGGCCCGGAGGCGATGTGACCAGGCGAGTCAACGCCTGGGCCATGGTATCGGTGAGCCGGCGTCCGATCCGGTCCATCCAATGATCTTCGACGGTGACATTGACCACCTTGTCCGCCTTGATCACCTCCCGGGCGATCCAATCGACCGAACCCAGACCATCCACAAGCCCCAGTTCGACCGCTTCGTCTCCGGTCCAGAACAGACCTTGGAACATGTCTTTTTTCCATGTTTTCAAGCGGTGGCCGCGTCCGTCCTTGACGGCTTGAATGAACTGGGCGTGAATCCGATCCAGAAGTCCCTTGGCATGGTTGACTTCGTCCTCGACCAGGGGTTTGAAAGGGTTGAGAAAGGTCTTATTATGACCGGCAGCCAGATTGCGATCCTCGACACCGACCTTGTCCAATGTTTTTTCAAATCCGAAGTTGAACATGACGACGCCGATGGAACCAACCATGGAGGCTTTATCGGCAAAGATTTGATCGGCGGCCGCAGCGATGTAGTAGCCTCCGGAAAGGCAGGCATCCTCGACGGCGGCATAGAGGGGAATTGAGGGATATTTTTTACGCAGGCGTTTGATTTCATCGTAGATTTCACCGGCCTGGACCGGGGAGCCGCCGGGGCTGTTGATTCTCAGGACCACGCCACGGGTATCGGGATCCTTGAAGGCGGCTTTCAATCCCTTGATGACATTCTGGGCCCCGGCGGGGGCGCCGGCGGCGATGGGACCCGCGATATCGATCACCGCGGTGTGTTTTTTGTCTTCGGCCAGCGGTCGCAACCCCAGGTTGTCCCAATCGTTGTTGTAACCGGCCCAGGCCAGGAAAAGCAGATAGCCGACGATGAAAAGACGAAAATAGAGACGCCAGCGCCGACCTCGACGTTGTTCTCGGAGGAATTGGGAGAACATCTCTTCCAGCACTCGCCGTTCGGCAGAGCGTTCCTTGTGCAGGTATTCCAGGAGGGCATCCCGGCTCGAGTCTTTTTTATGATCAAAAGGATCGGAAAGCTCCGGTTCCATTTTGTCCATGAGCTGCAACCTTTATCAAGGGAACGGTAGGATACGGCCAGGAGGCGAAATGAGGTTCATCCCCCGTCCTTGGGTTTGATATCCATGATGTTCTTCAGGGATCCCGCCTTGAAGCGGAGCTGATAGACTTCGCATCTGCGGCATTGTTGTCCCGATTCTTCACACAGATTGTTGACGTTCGACCAGCAGGGGGCGGAATGATCGGTGATGGCAGGGCAATGGGTTCGGGAATGGTAGTCGCACCGTCGGATTTCCCAACAAGGGATCAGCGACATCAACGCTCGGATTCCGGCGATGCTGATGCTAGATTTGATCATCCGGCGCACTTCCTGGAGCCAGCGGATGTCCTCTTGAGAAAAATACCGGGTGCCGGCCATATTTTTATGGCTGATGAACAAACCTTCACGTTCATACATGTGGATGGTCCGAATGGAGATCCCGAGAAGCTTGGCCACTTCTCCAATCTTGACCATATCCTGGGGTTCCTCACCCCCTTCATCGACCGGTTGATCCATTGGAATCAAAAGTCTCCTTAGCCCCATGGGGCTGTCTGCCGTGTTACCGATATCCAGGCGGTTCCATCAACCGGCGGTCCCCAATCCCGGATCAACGAAACACCAGCGCATTGTGCGGCATGCTATGATCAGTTTATTATATTTGTCAATCCTTGTGGTGAGGGGATCCTGGCCGTAGCATGAGTATTCTGAATGCCGCTTATTGGATTCGGAATCGAGTCGCTGGATGACCCGATGCAAGCGATGAAGACACGAGTCGATGAAGGATGCAGAATCAATTCTACGAGGAAAGCTCCCCCTTGGCAAACCGTTTGCGATCAAAGCTGAAACAAAGTTCCAGCCTTCTGGGGGCTGCCACAGTCCGATTTTTTGGATTGCGTCCTGGCATGGTAGGCATGTTGGCCATGGTTGTCTTGGTCGGAATGGGCGAAAGGATGGCGGATCGTTTTTTGCCCATCTATATCCTGGCCGTTGGCGGTGGAACGATGGCCATCGGTCTGTTGGGGGCCTTGGAAAATTTCATGGGAGCCCTGTATTCGCTCCCTGGAGGCTATCTTTCCGATCGATTCGGGCCAAAACGGGCGCTCATGATTTTCAACCTCATGGCAGCATCGGGTTTTTTATTGGTCATGCTGGTCCCCACCTGGGAAGCCATATTGGTGGGAGCGACATTGTTTTTGTCCTGGTCGGCCCTGTCCATGCCCGCCATCATGGGGCTCATCGGCGACGTTCTGCCAAAAAATAAACAGGTCATGGGGGTTTCGGTCCATGCCATGGTTCGTCGTATACCCATGGCCCTTGGCCCGATCATGGGGGGATTGTTCATCGACTGGCTCGGGGAACGGGATGGGATCAGGACCGCGTTTGCCGTGGCCCTGATTCTGTGCTTGGCCTCCATCCCCATGCAAATGCGCCTCATGGTTTCCTCATCGGCCCCAAACGTGACCGCTGAAGGGAATCCCTTTACCCTCTGGCAATGGATGCCTCCCCCGCTGCGTCGTTTGTTGGTCGCCGATATTCTGATCCGATTTTGTGAGCAAATCCCCTATGCCTTCGTGGTTGTTTGGTGCATGAAAACCATCTCTTCTCCGGTAACGGCCTCGGAATTCGGTTTCCTGACGGCCATTGAGATGATGACCGCCATCGCCATCTATGTTCCGGTTGGTTGGTTGGCCGACAAGGGCGGAAAAAAACGTTTCGTCCTGACCACGTTCATCGCTTTCACCCTCTTTCCTTTGGCCCTGCTGCACGCCCAAGGCTATGGGGCATTGGTTGGGGTGTTTGTGTTACGGGGGCTCAAGGAATTCGGCGAACCCACGCGCAAGGCCATGATCGTGGATTTCGCCCCCGAGGGGCGGAAAGCGGCCTTGTTCGGTTTGTACTATCTGATTCGGGATGTCTTTGTTACGGTGGCCGCCTTGGCCGGGGGTTGGCTGTGGCAGTGGGGACCTCAGGTCAATCTGTACACTGCCTTTTTCTGTGGTATGGTCGGTACCTTGTGGTATGCCTGGAAAGGGGTCGATCTATCATGATGAGGCAACCATGGATATGATCGGGAAGGTCTTAACCATTGCCTCCCTCTCAACCGTGCATGGATTGGTTTCTTTTGAGGCACGCTTGGCGAAAAAAAGGGGGGAGGTCGAGTGAACTGGAAAGTGTCGGCCATGAACGAGAAAAACCGGAAGGCTCCTTCCGGTTTTTCTCGTTTGATCAACCCCCCACACCGTATGCAGACGATATTTCATGGGGGAGGCGAAGTCTGGAAACAGCCGCGGCATGCAGATCGACCGTGATCGCCTACTTGCCGGCGGGAGCTTGTTCGGGGGCCTTTTTGTCAGCCGCCTTGCCATCCATTTTTTTATCGGCCGCTTTGCCATCCATTTTTTTGGCAGCTTTGTTATCTGCTTTTTTAGCAGTTTTTTTAGCGGCTTTTTTAGCAGCATGCTTTTTTCCGTCGGGTTTGGTCGCATCCGATTTGGTGGAGGGAACCTTGATAGGCTCAGCCTTGGCGGGCGCAGGAGCAGCAGCGGCTGGGGCATCCATTTTGGCGGGAGCGGCTGCGGGAGCCTGCGGTTTGGCAGTGTCGACGACGGCCACCGGAACGGCGACGACGGCCACCTCGGGTCCCAATTGAAGGACACCGGAATGGGAGTGGTGAGCACACGGATGACCATAATAATGGTGGGGGTGTGTGTCGCAGCCGCCAGCGGGGAAGATGATGTTGCTGCTGTCACAGGGGATTTCCGTGGCTTGACAATGGGCGAAGGCGGTCCCTGAGAGCATAAGGATGGCGGAAGCACAGATGGTTCCAAGAATCGTAGTTTTTTTCATTGGTCAAGTCTCTCCTGAGGTTGAAATAATGTCCTGATAGATCATGATCGCGACGATAGAGCACGGACAATCGCTTTGATTTGCGTCAGGTATCACGGGCGTTTGGAAACAGTGGTTACCGCAACGTTCACATGTGGCGTCAGAGTATTGGATTGGACCAAAAAAGGCAACCCGATTTGCTTACAAAATTAAAACTTCTTTTGCATCCACTTTGGGTTACGTTAAGTGATGTGGTGCTTTGAGTATAATTTTCATTAATTCTGATTGGCTAGAAGGGAGCTCAGGGGTCTTGTCACCTGTCGAGGGTAGCTGAGACACCGTGTTTCATGAAACAGAGTGTCTCAAGACAAAGTGTTTCATAAATAATTCCATATTAAATCAATTGCTTGATTCGGATGTCCCCCTTTTTACGGCGTGGAATGGCTGGCTCCAATAAATACAAATTGATTTAGTATTATATAGATGTTGACCACAATAGAATTGTTATTATACAAGATATTGATAAATAATAATAATATCAATATCTCCAAATTTAGCCGCTGGCATGAAGGCTGCGATGTATGTTGCTGCGGGTGTGGACATCGGGGAGGATTTTTCGATGCCATTGAAAAAAAGAACAAAAAAAGTTGGAGGGGTAGTGCCATGAAGAAGAAGCGGTTGATGATGATGGCCTCGGTATTGACAGTCGTGGCGGGATTGGGTTGGGTCGCTGGCAAGACGTCGGTTTCATCCCCGGTGGCTACCAATGAAATTGCAGTAGCGGCCATGGACGGCAATCTTGGCGATGTGAACCGAATGCTGCGTTCGGGATGGGATGTGAACTACGGTGGCAATCTCGGCAATACGGCGTTGATGTGGGCAGCGGAATATGGCCAGACCCGGGTCGTTCGTAGCCTGCTGGCGGCGAATGCGGATGTGAATGCGGCCAATCGGTGGGGTCAGACGGCGTTGACCCTGGCGTCGCAGTGGGGCAATGAAGAGATTGCGGCCATGTTGTTGGAACATGGCGCCGACGTGGGTCATTCCTCGACCAATGGATCGACGGCGTTGATGAAGGCGGCGCAGTATGACTTTGACAATTTGGTGCAGATGTTCATCGACCATGGGGCCGATGTGGAGCAGGTCGATGATCAGGGGCGCTCTGCATTCATGGTGGCGGCGGAGTGGGGGTCGGTGAAAAGTGTTGAGAAAATTCTGGCTTTTGGAGCCAATGTCAACCGTGAGGATAAAAAAGGGTACACTGGACTGATGTTGGCGGCGATGAATGGCCATGAGGCGGTCGTGACGGCGTTGTTGGAGAAGGGAGCCATGGATGGGGGGAAGAGTGAATGTGGTTGCACGGCGCTGCATTTGGCGGCGGCAAAAGGTTATGTACGAGTGGTGGAGGCGCTGCTGCAGCATGGAGCCAAAGTGAACGCCCTCGATCCCAGGGGTGAATCGCCGCTGACGCTGGCCATGGTCAATGGTCGACGCGAGGTGGTGAATGTCTTGTTGGCCCATGGAGCGGATCGAACGCTGCGTCCTGCGAATGGCAAGGTGATCGGAGAACGGGTTGGTCCGACCGGGGAGACGTCTGCGGTAAGCAGGCTTCTGGCCAAGGTTGGGGCATTGATCTGACGATGGCGGTGGTTTAGGCACTGGGGCCGGGCCGGGAGGTCGGATGGAGTCGATCCGTCGGGCTCATCCAGGCGAAGGGCCACAGAGCCCACTGAATGGCTGATGCAGACTGACGCGATCGTCTCCATGGCCATCCCGACAACCTGACGGGATGGGATTTGTCGGGCCTTACGGGGCGCCGTTTTCCGGCGCCCGCTTTTTTTACACGATTTGGTCAAGACTTGTGCGATCGGACCACAGGGGCCAAGCTTTAGATGAATTTAAGCATGACCACACCGAGAATCATGACGGCCACTGTCCCCAACATGACCCACATGAGGCGTTTTTCGATAAAATCACGAATGCCAGGTCCGAATTTCCATAATAAAAAGGTCAACAGGAAAAACCGCACTCCGCGAGCAATCAAGCTGGCCAGGGTAAACTTCATTAGGTCGAAATGGAAGGCACCGGCGGCGATGGTGATGAGTTTGTAAGGAATCGGCGTCGCCCCCTTGACAATGATTACCCATACGCCATATTGGTCTACCATGGGTTTGAGGGCGTGGAAGGTATCGGTCAGGCGGAAAAGATCAAGAATTGCCATTCCCAGGGTGTCCATGAAGAAGAAGCCGATGGCATAGCCCAAATAGCCACCGACCACCGACGAAATCGTGCATACCATGGCGAGGCGGAACCATTTTTCTGGGGATGCCAGGGCCATGGGGATCAGCAGAATATCGGGAGGAACCGGGAACACCGAACTTTCGACAAACGAAATCGTTGCCATCCACGCCTCGGCGTGTCGATGTTCTGCCTTTGCCATGGCCCAGGAGTATAGCTTTTGCAACATGATTATATTTTTCCTTGCGCAAAGGTATTTGAAGAAAAGGTGGTCACGACAATAGGGGGATTGAGCATCATTAACAAGGGATTGTGACGGGGAGGGCGGCCACCGGCCTGAGTCGCCGCCGGCTGACAGTTCCGGTTTCATCTCATCGTGGAATTTCGCATGCAGCAGAGAGCCGGTCTCCAGACGGTTTTTTCTTCCCAGACCCAGCCGTGCAGATTTCAGGTGTAAAAAAACACGTCATTTAAATGATTTGTTGGCTTGGTGTTTGCATTAGCGGCCATGTCTTTGTTCCGCAGGGGGGCGAAGTGGATACGACAGGTCGGTTCCAGGAGTTCGGTGTCATGATCGCAAGCAATGGCTTCGCCCGCATTTTTTTCCGTTTACCGGCAATCGACCCGTCGCCCTCGCGGGGAGACCAAACCTTGGCCGCAACTCCATGGCCGGTCACCGCCCTCCAATCCTGGTCATGGTTGTTGATCATGGTCTGTGGCGTCCTTCTCCTTTCCGGATGCAAGGAAATCACTTCTTCCGACCTGGAGATTCGTTCGGGGGTGGCCTACTTGAAGGATGGTACCACCCCCTACTCCGGCCCCATCAAGGATTATTACAAGAACCAGGATGGCAGCAATGGAAAATTACTGCAGGAAGGTTCATACAATCGGGGGCTCAAACATGACGTCTGGACCACCTATAAGTGGAATGGGGAAAAATCGGTGGTCAAATTTGAGGCGGGGCTGGAAGAAGGGTCGGCCGAGGAGTACTACCCCGATGGTGCCATCAAACGGCAGGTCGGCTACAGTAAAGGCAAACTCAACGGTTTTTCCAGCGAATACGATACCAAAGGCAAGGTCGGTCGCCAGATATACTATACCAATGGTTTTATTTCCCATCCTCCCAGTCCCCGCAAGGGTGAGAGCAAGAGTGAGGAGGGGGGGGCCGTCGAGGAAAGCGGTCCAACCACCATTGAAGAGAAACTCTATGGCAAGCGGAAAAAATCCATGATGGAGTACATCAAGGAAATGTTTTGACCCTGTCCTTGGCCCGGTCGCGGCCCCTCAAGTGCGTTGCTCTGCGGGTTCCCCTGCTTTCAGTTTGAAAGTCAGGTGTGGCTTCCCCCCTCCCCCCAACGCCATCATTGTAAGCCTCTTTTTTTCCGTCGATTCAATCATCGTCGCCTGCTTATGCAATAACGGTACGATTATTGCGAACTGAACCCGCAACTTCGGATGATGACGGCCGAAGGCGGTGTCAACCTTGAAGTCGAGAGGCTTAAGAACGGCGATGAAACCCCAAAGCAACAAGCGCATTCTTTCTGTGATCGGCTTGGCGTGCCTATTGACCCTGACGGCCACTGGATGCGGTGGCGGTGGGAGCGGCGGGTCCTCCTCAGGGGCCGCAACCGCCAGTACACCGGCACCGGTCTTGGTGGGTCAATTCTCTGACGGCCCGACCACCGGACTGACCTATCGCACCAGCAGCAACAATACCGGCACCACCGATGCCAGCGGTCAGTTTACTTATGTGGATGGCGAAACCATCACCTTTTATCTCGGAAGCCTGCCCCTGGGAAGTACCGTGGCCAAGGGGGTCGTCACCCCCATGGATATCATCAACGGTGGTCATCTGAACCAGGATGAGGTCGTCAATCTGTCGCGTTTTCTGCAAACCCTCGATTCGGATGGCAATCCCGATAACGGCATCACCATCTCGGCGCAGGCCAAGACCGCCGCTGCCGCTCATTTTCCCGCAGGTGGAAGTTATGCCAATTTCTTCAAGACCAACGGCTTTGGCGATGGTTTTGCCCAGGATTCCCTGGGTACCGGTGAATCCATCGCCACCAAGGGATTGGAAGGCTTTTTCAAGGATGCCGGACTTTTTCGTTATAAAAAGTCCAACTGGGTGGAATCTTCCGATATTGCCGGATATCTGGTTCCAAAAAGTTTTGCAGTCAATCATTTGCGCGGGACGGTCCAAAAACAGACGGAAAGCTGGAGCATGACGTTGTCGACCACGACCAGCCCCTCGATGAGTCTGCTTTCAACCACGACGACCTCCACCCAGAACAGCGATATCAGCACACCCGGGACTGCGGCTCTCAATATCTATTATCCCTCATCGACATCCAGTACGGCCAGTACCAACAGCAGTAGCAGCTTTCAATATTACGATCCAAGCAAGAGTCCGTTGATGGATGGGACCATTTCATTTCCCGGGGTCACCATCATGACCACCCCAAGCACCTCGTCCACCACGACCTCATCCACCAGCACTTCGACCGCCGCCAGCAGCAGTACGCAACCGGTTGCGGTCAAAGGAACCGTTGCCGTCTCCTTTGCCGGGGCGGCGGTCACCATGATCAACAAGACCGTCAGTAATGGTCAGAACCTGGGGCAGATCAACATCGAGCTTTTGAACAGTTCCACCAGCACCAGTACCACCGCTTCGTCGAGTTCGGGCACAGGCAATACCGCCACCTTTACCCCGAACACGGACACGACCACGACGGTTTCGGTTCCTTCGTCGGGGATATCATCGTTGGTCATGAAAGCGACCGTCAATCTGGATACCGGGGATATCAGCGACAGCAGTTTTGCCATCAAATTTGCGAGTTCAACCTGGCAGAACGATCTCAAGTTGGCCAATGTTTTCGGGACCTGGAGTCGAGGCAGTGACAGTGGCAACATGATCTTCAATGAGTTGTACCGTGGTCTTATGGCCAAGAGTACTCAGAAGACCTGGGAACTGTTTGGTGTCGGTTATACAGCGCAAGAGATGGTCGCCGAACTATCCGGGGTCAAGGGGGCTTATACGCAACTGGGGTCCGATCAGACCAACCTGAAGCTGATCACCGATTCCAATACCTGGTCGGACAAGAACAATCCCATTTCCCTGAGTGGATACGTCGGTTTTCAGATCATGATCTATGACCCCGCGGTGCTTGTGGACAAGCTTGTGATGTCCACCGCCTCAGAAGGTTATATCAACGTGGCCGACACCTCGATGCACCAGATGGCAGGGGGAGGCAATCGTTATTTCAACCTGTCCTCTTCCAACATGACCTCCACCAAGGAGTTGGCAACCATTTTGTCCAAGGATTTGAGTGAAGATCCTGCAGCGACGACCACGACCACATCCTCGACGACAACCACAACGGCAGGCAAAACCAGCACCAAAACCTGGAATATTGCCGATGCTACGGCGGGGCCGGGAATGATTTCAGTGGTATTGACAAAAAATGCCACGACACAATCGGCGGGTTTTACCTTTGAATCGGCACTCACCAGCAATGATACCTTGATTATGAAACTGGTGAAATAATCGTCTTCCCTTTTCCCTGTCAGCATGTAGCTGACAGGGGGAGGGGGGGTGAAACGCAGGCTGGGTGGTGTTGACAAACAGGATGGTTTCGTTTACCGCTGGCGGTAGACTCCGGCGAGGATGGGACTTTCCGTCTGCCCCTGGCCGCCATGACGGCCGCAAATTCGACCGCAGAGGCCGCCACGGACAACATCACCCAGAAATGAAGGAACCTGGCCCGAACCATGAACCTGACCCATCTGACCGCCACTCTTGAATATTGGCTGATGGCAGGCGTTGAAGTTTTGAGCAGTGATCAGCTCCAGTTCCCTCCTTCCAAGGAACCTGTCGGGACCATCCTCTCCAGTTGCCCTCTCGTCTCCCGGGCGCCGCAACAGATTTCCGGGCGACAGGGGCGTGGTGCTCGGACCGCCCCTGTTGTTACTTTCCCGCCGCCGCAACCATCCTGTCTGACGACGGAAGCCTTGCCACGGGCCATGAGGCAGGAACAACTGGCCGCCATGGCTCAGTCCTTGTCCCAATGTGATCGATGCAACCTGTCCCAATTTCGGACCCAGGTGGTATTTGGGGTCGGCAACCCCGAAGCGGACCTGGTGTTTGTCGGCGTCGGTCCCGACCCCGAGGATGATTTGCGCGGTGAACCCTTTGTCGGCACCGCCGGTCGACTTCTCGACAAAATGATGGCCTCCATCTCGTTCCGACGCCAGGATGTCTATCTGGTTAACGTTGTCAAATGCCACACCCCCAATAATCGTTCGCCACTTCCCGAGGAAATGGTTCAATGCCAAAGCTTTTTGTTTGCCCAATTGGAGCTGATCCGGCCAAAAGTCATCTTTGCCTTGGGAAAGGTGGCTGTTCAGTCTTTGACCGGGTATGACGGATCGCTCGACTCGATCCGCGGGAAAACGCTTTTCTGGCGCGGCATTCCCGTCATCCCGAGTTATCACCCCGGGTTTTATCTTAGAAGTCCCTCCAGAAAGCGGGCGGCTTGGGAGGATCTTCTCCGGTTGGAAAAAGTGTTGGCTTCCCGGGGGGACCCATCGGGAACCACGGTACCAAAGTGACAGCCTAAGCCGGAGGGGGGCGGCCACCCTGCCGTTGTCCGATCGCAAAAAAACATGAATGGACAGGGGGGGCAATCGCATTCCCTCTGCCACTTTGTTTTGCGGCCTGCGCAGCAAAAGGCTTCGTGTGCAAGGGGGGGCGAGAGAATTATTACCTTGGCGCTTCGCCGCGCATCCTGTTGGGATGGGATCCGCTCCTTTCCAGATTCATTCCTGGAACCGGGCAGACCTTGTGACCGCATCCTTGCTTTCTTCCCTGGCGCAAAGGCCGATTTTATGGTCATTATGGGGGGTCCGCTGGTTGTCCATTTTAAATTATAAGGTCACCTGATCATGATGCGCAACCTACTCGCCTTGCTGGTGTTTTTCCTGGCCTCGATGACCGGGGCCTGCGGCTACCGTTTTGCCGGCGAATCCAAGGTATTGGGACAACAATGGTCCAATACCACCATCCAAATGGAAGGTCCCGGTACCGATTCCAACCCGGTTTTGGCCCAGCAAATCAAGGACCGCCTCCGAACTCTGTTGACACTGTCGGGGTCGGCCACCGATGCACCGAAACATGTTTTGCACCTGCATCTGGAGCCCACCCACCGTACCAGCATTTTGGAAACCTCTTCAGGACGATCCGACCAGTTTGAACTGACTATTCGCGTCCGTCCCAGCCTGAATGAGGGGAGCAATCGTCGAAATTTCCCCATTTTGACCGGCCTAGCGAGGTATTATGAACCCAAGGCGGGGGCGACGACCGATGCGGTCCGCGTCAAGGCGGAAAAGGAAGCGGTGGATCAGCTGATCGAGTCATTGGCAGCGATGCTGGCCACCTATTCTCCGAGTCTGAATTAACAGCGGCAGAGGACTCATTCTAATTCCAAATCTATAGAGTATTAATAATCCAGGGCCATGCCACAGTGGACTTCACCCGTGCGGGATCATTTTCCAGAGTGAGGAGTGCCGACTCCAGATGCTGCTCAAGGGCGTCAATACTTGAAAACACGTTGTTGTGGAACCACTTCTCACGCAACTCGTCCCAGATATGCTCCATGGGGTTGAGTTCGGGAGAATAGGGCGGGAGAAACAGAAGGAGCATGTGGGCCGGCGGGATGAGGGACTGGTTTTTATGCCATCCGGCCCCGTTAATCACCATGACGATCCGTCCGTCCAGGTAACGCGCCCCGATCTCGTCAAGAAACACCTGCATGCACACGCCGTTGACGTGCGGCAGGATGAGGCTGTCAAGTTGGCCATCCGTCACCGAAACCGCCCCATAGGCGTAGACGTATTGGTGAGACACCCTGGCTTGGCAGATCGGCCGGAAGGGTTTCGGACACCAGCAGGCCCGCGTATCGGAGATACGCCCGAATCGCGCCTCGTCTTGAAACATCAGCCTGATTGGCCCTCCTTCCGGCCATCCATGGTTGATTTTGGTAATGATGCCGGGAAGTTTTTTTTCCAATCGGCCTGGGCCACCGGGTCGGATTGCGAGTGGCGTTTGTCTGGAGCCAGTTTTCGCCATCCATGGCGGTGCAACAGGTTG
>JADFZF010000210.1 GCA_015232645.1 Magnetococcales bacterium
AGTGGGTGAGAATTTTTCCGACCGGAGTGACGGTCAGATAGGTATTGGTCGGCAACCCTTTCTTCTCGGAGCCGTACTTGGGCGCCGCCTGGACGCGGAAGTTGAAGATATCGCCCAGCATGGTGGCGATGATCTTGTTGGTGGTGATGGTACCATAGCCGCCCACCGAATGGGCACGCACCGAAAATGACCCCTGGGGACGAACGTCCGGCTCTTCGGTCACCGTCAAGCACGACGGGTGGTCGATGGCGAGGGTGAAGAAACGTTTGCGCTTGCCATCCTCGTTCATCATGTTGCGAATCACGGCCAACACATGGCCCGGAGTGGTATCGCGCGATCCCAAACCCGCCGCCCCGGTACACACGAAGGGGATGTGGGTGAGGTGTTCGAATCCTTCGACCCCCATGACCGCCTTGGCCAAGGCGGCTTCGATATCGGTGGTGAGGGGATTGTCCACCATGGTCGGGATGTCGCAGCGTTCGATGACCGACACCACCTTGCAATTCTTGATGGCCGAGACCAGGGCTGCCGCCGGGAATGGGCGGTAGCTGATGATGTTGATCACGCCGAAACGTACCCCCATCTTGTTGCGAACGGTATCGATCACCGACATGGCGGTTTCCGACAGTGTCCCCATGGCGATGATGGCGTACTCGGCGTCTTCCATGTTGATGCATTGGATGGGATCGTAGCGGCGCCCCGTCAGGCGGTAGAACTCATCCATGCTGGATTGAATGATCCCGGGGAGCTTGTCGTAGAAATGCCGTTGGGCGATCTTGCCCTGCATGTAGGCATCCTGGTTTTGCACCACGCCGACCTGCAAGGGAAAATCGGTATCGAAGGTGCGTCGCATCATGACCCGCGGGTCACCGAGATAGTCGCGAATCAATTCATCTTCGGGAAAGTTGAGGTTTTCGATGGTATGGGTTCCCAGGAATCCGTCCTGGACGTTCATCATGGGGATGAAGGACCGCTCCGCGACATGGCGGGCAATGAGACACAGATCGGCATTGGCCTGGATGCAATGACCGAACAGGATGCCCCAACCGCAGTCGGCCACCCCCATCACGTCGTCATGACCCGCATGGACGTTCAACGATTGCGACGTCAAGGCGCGGGCGCCGACGTTGAGCACTTGGGGAAGCTTCTTGCCCGAGATGGTATAGAGCACTTCCTTCATCAGGATCAGGCCTTGGCCCGAGGTGAAGTTGGTGACCCGGCCCCCCGCCAGGGCAAACCCCTCGCAGGCCGAGGCGGATGAGTGTTCCGACTCGAGTTCCATCCAGGCCAAAGGTCGGCCCCAGACATTTTTGAAGCCATTCGCCACCGCAACCTGGAAATGTTGTCCCATGATTGTCGATGAGGTAATGGGGTACGCAGCCGCTCCATCCGTTGCTCTCGTTTCAACGTAGGAAATGGCATCGGATCCATCTCCGGTTCCGGGGATTCCCGGATAGGGAAAGGCCTGGTGTTGTTCAGCATTCTGCGTGGCCATCCGTCTTACCCTCCGTGGGTTGGTTGATTTTTGTAGACAGTAGAATTATCATGATTTGGGCAACCAATGTGCTCAAGGTTGTTCCAATCAAATTCGATCTCGAATCCAGCATGCAAATCCGCTTCACTGATTTGGTATTTGTATACCATGGTCCCACTATTTGTACAAAGTCCCACCGCTTCCATGGCGATAATTTTCAGCCGCGATCGGCCCCCACTTCGGGGGGTGAAGTTCACGAGGAGGTGGCATCATGGGGATGGCGGGCCCGCACTGGGGAGCCTGGCGTTCGTGCCGTCCACCTTGGCCATTTATTCCGGGACTCGCCGCATGCGGTTCATGGGGACCTGACTGAAATTGCCGCGCAGGAAAAATTGCGGCCAGGTCTGTTGCTTTTCCAGTTGGATGGTCATATCGCAGAGGGGATAGAGACGTGATTCGTGATATTCATCCTTTTCCATCATCCAAAGCTGATCGGCGCGCATGAAGCTTTGGTCCATGAGGTTGGATTTGTGGGTGGTGGCCACGAGCTGGGCCCCATGTTTATTCTGGGCCGGATCGTTGAATAAATCCAGCAGAAACCGGGACAATCGATAGTGCAAGCCGATTTCCGTTTCGTCGATCATCAGGGCGTACCCGTTGTCGATGACATCCTTGACGCAGCTCGCCATGGCAAAGACCCGGTTGGTTCCCTGGGACTCCAGGCTGGAGCTGAAGGAGACGGCGTCGCCGGTCTTGGGCATGGAGCGGACGATCTTCAGTTCCCGGCCCTGAAAGTCCAGTCCCAACTTGGCCAGGGTTTCGGTATCGCTGGCCTTGATGGCGTTGACCAGGGCCGATTTCTTTTCATGCGACGTGGTGATCCTCCCCACCAGATCGATCAGGTCCAATTGAACGTCGGGGGACAACCGTTCCGATTTCTCCAGTTGTAGGGTATCGATGCCCCGATCCACCACCTGGAGAAATTTCAGGATCCACACCATCCGATCGGTGTCCCGGGACAGTTCCAGAGCCTTGTCGTGGGGCATCGCATCAATGACCGGCATCACCCGCAACTTGTCCTTGAACCAGTTGTAGACTGCCTGAACGTCCTGCCACTGGTGGTCGGGACCCTGAGTGAAGTGTCCCTGACAGACGTGCGTCAGCACCAGCCAGTCCTCCGGGACATGCTGAATCGCCAGCTTGATCCCTTTCAGTCCTTTCACCTCCACTTGGTAGCTGTTGCTTTCCTTGTCGTAGACCCGGCGAAACCCATCGGGCGCGCCTCGACGACCGCCGTAGATGGAGAGCCATTCTTCCCAGATCAAATTTTGGTCCAGTTTGAAACCATAGCGGCACAGACGGCCATTCACCACGATGGCCACCTCCAGGGAACTGGGGCGGCTGGTGGACTCCGGATCGAGAAGAAACGGAACGACGGCCAGTTTTTTTTCCACCGGTTTGCGGTTGGAGTTGAGGACCAGGTCCCTCATGAACTGAGCCGCCTTGACCATCTGGCTTTTGCCGGAGGCATTGAAACCGTAGATCAGGGCCGTCCCCGTGGCTCGCGGAGGGTTGTATTTCAAGCCGGTGGCAAACAGATTACCGGGAAGACGTTTCAGTTTCGTCGCCGCCATTTCCAAACATTGCGGCCGGTTGAACGAGCCGAAATTTTCAATGGTAAATTCAATCAACATCGTTATCGCCCCCAATCCATACCTGTTCCAAATTTTAACATTTCCCTGAGCCATCAGGAGGATACGATGCTATCCTGGCGGACAGGAATTTTTTTCATACCAATTGACTGTAGAATACCAATGCCCGACCAGGGAGTCACCCGAAAAAAGCGGGTTTGTTGGCGTGGTCCGACACGGCGGTCAGAATTGCCGCCGCCCCTGCATGGCTTGGTACAAGGTCGATTCGTCCAGATATTCCAGTTCCCCGCCCATGGGAAGGCCGTAGGCCAAGCGCGTCACCCGGGTGACCCAGGGCTGGGACATCTGCGCCACATAGTGGGCTGTCGCTTCCCCCTCCACGGTCGGATTGGTGGCGATCACCACCTCTTGAATGCTCCCCTCTTGAAGGCGGGATTTCAGACTATCCAGATGCAATTGTTCCGGCCCGATACCGTCCAACGGGCTCAACCTCCCCCCCAGGACGTGATAGCGACCACGAAAAACCCCCGCCCTTTCCATGGCCATCAGATCGGCCGGCGCCTCCAGAACGCACAGCAGCGATTTGTTACGCCCGGGATCCAGACATACCCAGCATCGTTCTCCCTCGGCCAGATTGTGGCAATCGACACAATATCCGACACTTTGCCGTAAGGATTCCAGGGCATGCACCAACTGTTCGATTGCTGCGCCATCACCGCGCAATAAAAAATGTACCATTCGTTGCGCGCTTTTTCTGCCCACCCCTGGAAAGCGGGACAAGGCCAGAATGGCTTTTTCCACCGACGGTAACCCTTTCATGGCCCCACCTGCCCCGGTACCATCCATTCCATTCCCGAGCATCAAAACGGAAGATTGAATCCGGGCGGCAAGTTCAATCCTCCAGTCAATCGTGACAGGCTGTCCCGGGTCAGATCCTGGACCTTTTTCTGGGCATCATTGAAGGCAGCGGCAATAATATCCTCCAGCAGCTCCACATCCTCCTTGTTGACCACTTCGGGATCGATCCGTACTTTTCTGAGTTCCTGCTTGCCATCCATGGTGATTTCCACCATTCCGCCCCCGGCCTGGCCAACGACCGTGGTCTCGGCCAGTTGTTCCTGGATTTTGGCCATTTCCCCCTGCATCTTCTGCGCTTGCTTGAGAATATTTCCTAGGTTTTTCAATGTGCTCCTCCCATGATTTCAATTAATTGTCTTGGCCTGCGTCGGCACGACGGAAATGATTTCGGCACCAAACCGTGTCCGCAGGGATTGAAGGGCGGAATGATTGTACACTTCGCTCTCCAGTTTCCCCAAGGATTCCGACTGCTCCCGGAATTGTTTTTCCTGGAGCGTTTCCGACCGGTCCGAGGGGGAGGGGGGATGGACCACCACGTCCACCTCGACGCCAAATTGTTTTTGGATCAATCCCATCAGTCGGGTACGAATGGCCTCGGGGGACCCGAAACATTCGTTGATCAACTGCAACACAACACGTCCAGGTTGGTCAAGACCTGGAATTCGATAT
>JADFZF010000211.1 GCA_015232645.1 Magnetococcales bacterium
TGCTTGCTGAAAGACACGGCGCACGCCGGCGACTGCACTCCCGCCCTCTATGCCGCTCTTCCGGTCTTGGGGGCAATCCCCCAGACCCCTTTTTTCTTTCAATATTCATTATATAGATCAGTACACTGTCAATGGTTTTCTCAAATTAACGAAAATAACAAAGTAGAATGACTGACGAAGGAACATTGATGAAGATTCGATCACGATCAACCAATCATCCCAAATCAGTCCTTGTCGCTGATGATGACGAAATTATAATGGAAATGATTGATCTATTTCTGAAAAAAAATGGATACCAAGTCATCCTTGCCCGCAATGGCCGGGAAGCAGTGGCCGCTTTTCGGGATCATGGGGCCGATCTCATTCTCATGGACGCCTTCATGCCGGAAACCAACGGTTTTGAGGCCTGTATTCAAATCAAACAATTACAAATCGGTTGTAAAGTCCCCATCATTATGATTACCGGACTCAATGATAACGAGTCGGTGCACCGTGCCTTCGGAGCCGGAGCCGAGGAATTCATCACTAAACCGATCAACTGGGCCGTCCTCCAACATCGAATGGAACTCCTCCTCGACCAAAAACAAATGGAAGCGGTCATTCACGAAAGCGAGGAACGTTTCCGCGCCATGGCCGAGTCGGCCAAGGACGCCATCATCTCGATCACCGAAAAAGGAAAAATCATCTATTGGAATCACGGTGCCGAGACCATGTTCGGCTATTCCAGGGAGGAAATCCTTGGCACGCCACTGGAACAGATCATCCCCACGAGTTATCTGGACAAGCATCGCCACGGTTTCCACCGGGCCGTACAAACCGGTCACATGCATCTGGGCGGTGAGTCGGTGGAACTTCAAGGCATTTGTAAAAACGGACGGATCCTGCCTGTCGAAATTTCCCTGTCGTCCTGGAAGGCGCAAAAAAAATCATTCTTTTCCGCCATCGTTCGAGATATTACCGAACGCACTATCATCCGGCGCAGACAAGATGAAACACTGCAATCGCAACTGGCCATTACTGCCCTGCTCGAGACATCCCTGGAGCCTTTGACGTTCAAACGTCAGTTGGAAGTGGCCCTGGAGATCATCACCACGGTCCCCTGGATCCAGGTGGATTCAAAAAGCGCCATCTTCCTGTGCGATTCGGCGCACGGACGTTTCGAACTGGCTGCCCAGCTGGATCTGCCCGAGGAACTGGCCAACACCTGTGGCCAAATCATCCTAGGGCACTGCCTGTGCGGCCAGGTGATCCAAAACGGAAGAATCGTCACATCCGCACCAGGGGATCAATACCTTTACCACATGCCTTGCCATGACTCCGAGGCCGGAAGCGGTCATCACTGCGTCCCCATTCAATCTGGAAATAACCTGTTGGGGGTTCTAAACCTTTTCGTCTCCCACGGACACGAATGCAACTCCAGGGAAGAAGCCTTCCTCATCACCGTCTCTCGAACCCTGGCAGCCGTCATCGAACGCAGGCGCATGGAGGAATCCATCCACCAGGCACAACGGGAGCTGCGCGAAACAAGATTGGAGATCATTCAACGTCTGGGTGTGGCGGCGGAATACCGGGATACCGACACGGGCGAACACATTATCCGCATGAGTCGATACGCCAGCGCCCTGGGGAGGAGCTTGGGAATGTCAGCCCACGAGGTCGATCTGTTGCTTCATGCGACACCCATGCATGATGTCGGAAAGATCGGCATTCCCGATCATATCCTCCTCAAACCTGCCCGCCTGACAGCGGATGAGTTTGAAATCATCAAAAAACACCCTCTGATTGGCGCATCCATTCTTTTCGGCCAGGATGCCGAACCCTTGAAAACGGCGCATATCATCGCCTTGACCCACCATGAACGCTGGGATGGCTCGGGTTATCCCTATGGTTTGAAAGGAGAATCGATTCCGTTGGTCGGACGCATCTGTGCCCTGGTGGATGTATTTGACGCCCTGACCATGGCACGGCCCTACAAACGGGCGTGGAGCGCGGTGGAAGCCTTGGAGGAGATCGAAAAAAATAGCGGCAGGCATTTCGATCCCTGTCTTGTCGAAAAATTCAGATCCATCTTTCCAGAAATTTTGATGATCATGAATCACCCGAATCACGGAGAACCGGGTCTGCTCGACCGTGTCATCGGTTATTGATGATCATTAAAATCTTTGAGACCCACCCCGATCCTCGCTTGAGCTGGGAGCTGTCCCTTCCCGGACCCCTGCTGTTTCCTGTCTTTCGAGTCGTAACGCCTCCACGACCCGCCGTATGACCGTATTCCAATCTCCAGGACGCGGTTGACGAAACAGACGCAACGTTGGATACCAGGGGGTATCATCACGCTGCAAAAGCCAACGCCAATCGGGAACGAATGGCAACAAAACCCACGTCGGCCGACCCGTGGCCCCCGCCAGATGAATCAAGGCGGTATCCACCCCGATCACCAGATCCATGGCGGCCAGGGCCGCCGCAGTGGCAGCAAAGTCCGTCATGCCGGCACGCTCATCGATACAACGGGGTTGACTTGAGAAGAAACTTGATTCTTCCGGTCGCAGATCCCTTTGAAAAAGGTGAAACACACAGTCATCCACCCCCAAAAGTTCCGGGAGATGATGCAGAGGCAAAGAGCGATTGCGATCGTTTTTGTGGTTGGGACTGCCGCGCCACACCAGACCGATGTGGTATCCAGGCCCACGGGCCTCCATCCAAATCCGCGCCTGCCCGGGATCGGCGGACAGATAGGGAAGTTGGCGGGGAAAATGATCGGGGTTCAGACGCAGACGCGACGGCAGGCTCAATAACGGCACCTGCCAGGAACAGGGGGGCAATTGATCGGGACGGCTGGTGAGGAAGTCGATCCCCGGGGCGCTGCGAAACAGAGATTCCAACGGTTCGGGGCATAAAACCACCACCCGGCCCCCGAGACGCTGCAATTCGGGGGCAAAACGGATGAACTGGATGCTGTCACCGAACCCCTGTTCGCAATGGAGCAGTACGGTACTGCCAGTCGGATCTTCCCCTTGCCACAAAGGTTCGGGGCGGTTGTGAGGTTTGCAACTCTTTCTTTTCCAACGCCATTCGTACAGGTCCCAGCCGGTACGCCAATCACCCCGCAGCAGATGGGTCAACCCTTGGCAAAAATGGGCCTCGGCGAAGTGGGGATCCACCTCCAGGGCCTGACGGTAAGCTTCCAAGGCTTCGGAGAGTCGTCCGGTCTCCTGGAGGACGAATCCCAGCAGGGTCAACGTTCCCGGATCGTCGGCACGGAGTGCAAGGGCGCGACGCAAGTGTTGTTCCGCCTCGGAGAACCGCCCCAATTTTTGCAGTCCCGCCCCGAGATTGCAGTGGTTGGCAGCCGAATCGGGATCCCGGGCAAGGGCCCGGTTCAGGCAGGCGACCCCCTCTTCCAAACGGTTCAATTCCTGCAGTACGATGCCCAGATTGGCCAGGGCCTGGGGGTGGTCCTGATGCTGCATCAAGACCGCTTCGAAGGAGGAATGGGCCTCGGCAAACCGATTCTGTTCCATCCTGAGCCCCCCCAGGGCGACCTGAAGATCGGGGTGATCGGGGCATGTGCCGAGGGCTTCGGTCAGGAGGGCTTCCGCCGTCTCAAGACGCCGCAACTGGCACAGGACTTCGGCCAGCTTGACGATCGCCTCCACCTGACCCGGTTCCCGTTGCAGAACTTGGCGCCATTGTATCTCCGCCTCCTCCGGACGTCCCAAGAGTTGCAGGGTTTCTCCCAGACAGGCATGAGCCGCGGCCCAATCGGGTTGGAGATCGATGGCGTCGCGGTAACATTGGCAGGCCTCCTCCAGTCGGTTTTTTTGTTTCAGGGCATTGCCAAGGTTGCGATGGGCCTCGGCAAGATGGGGTTGGGTGGCGATGGCGCGACGATAGCTGGCCACCGCCTGATCCCACTGACCCTGATCCAACAACACATTGCCCAGGTTGTTCATCGCCTCGACGTAGTCGGGCTGGAGGGCCAGAGCCTGCCGGAAACTGGCCATGGCGGCGTCGAAGTTTCCTAGTTTTCCTAAGACATTCCCAAGGTTATTGTGACATTGGCTCAGGTTTGGGTTGAGAGCCAGCGCTTGGCGATAACACTGGACCGCCTCTTCCAGACGTCCCGTTTCCTGGAGAGCCAATCCGAGATTGTTGATGGCATCGACGAATGCAGGCCGAAGGGCCACGGTTTGACTGATCCAGGTCACCGCCTCCGACCATTGTTTTCGATGATAGCAGATGATGCCGAGGCCATGCATGGCGTCGGGATGACTGGGATCGAGAGCGAGAATGTCGTGAAACAGGGACCAGGCTTCGGACAGACGCCCCTGGACCAGAAGATTGAACCCATGCTCCACCCGGGAGTGCTGCTGGGGGGCAACGGGAGTCCGGGGCGGAACACGGGGAGTGATGTTTTTTTTCCGGCGGCGCAAAGCCCTGCTCATCGGGGAGTCATCCTGAATGATGTGTGGTTGGCCAGAGGTTGGATCCTCGCACCAGGGAGGGGTTGGGTGCAAGGGGCGGCACTTTTCTGGTTTGCGGCCAGGGGGGACGGCATAGCGTCATCGACGGAACTCTTCCGCTGCGCCCCATTGACACATTCCAATCAGACGAATATGATACA
>JADFZF010000212.1 GCA_015232645.1 Magnetococcales bacterium
AAAAAACTCAGGCCATGGCATCAAGATGATATTGGCTTGCATATATCGAAAACTTTCGTAAACAAAAAATCCCATCTTAAAACTCTTTCCGACGACAATGCTAGCAAAAATCACTGTAAGAAATCTATAAAATAAATCGGCTCAAATCTTCATTCTCTGACAGATCCTTCAACTGTTGCCGCACGTATTCGGCCGTAATCTCCACATATTCGCCACGACGATCCGGAGAGGTGAAAGAAAGGTCATCAAGGAGTTTTTCAAGAATGGTATGCAACCGACGGGCACCGATGTTTTCGGTCGTTTCGTTGACGTGGGCGGCGATTTCAGCAATGGCGCGGATGGCCTCCTGAGTGAAATCGAGAGTAACCGCCTCCGTGGCCAATAAGGCCGTGTATTGTCTGGTCAGGGCGTTTTCCGGCTCGGTCAGGATACGAATGAATTCTTCCACCCCCAAACTGTCCAGCTCCACCCGAATGGGCAGGCGCCCCTGGAGTTCCGGCAGCAGGTCCGAAGGCTTGGCCAATTGAAAGGCTCCAGAGGCGATGAACAGGATGTGGTCGGTTTTAACCATGCCATGTTTGGTGGAGACGGTCGTCCCCTCCACCAATGGCAACAGATCGCGTTGGACCCCTTCACGGGAGACATCCCCCCCCCGGATTTCGTTGCCACGGCTGCACACCTTATCGAGCTCGTCGAGAAAGACAATCCCAGACTGCTCCACCCTTTCCAAGGCGGTACGCCGGCATCGGTCACGATCCACCAGTTTGGATGCCTCTTCGTCGGTCAACAATACCAGGGCCTCTTTGACGGTTACTTTACGATTGCGGGCCCGACCGGAACCAAAAAGCCCGCCCAACATTTCCTGGATATTGATTCCCTCCATACCTCCCTGGGGGGTAAAGACTTCCAGCGTTGGACCAGAGCGTGGTTCCTTGATTTCCACTTCCACCTCTCGGTCATCCAACCGCCCCTCGCGAAGCATTTTTCTGAATTTCTGTCGGGTTTGAGAGTCTTCTGCCCCTCGACCCCCTCGTGCCCCCTCTTCCGCCTCACCACCCAGAAGAACTCCGAGAGCGTTGTTGGCGGCATTTTGCGATTGCGGCGCCGGAAGCAGGATATTGAGGATTTTTTCTTCAGCCAGATCCTCCGCCAACCTGCGATTTTCCACTTTGGACTGTTCGGTCACCATTTTGACCGCCATTTCCATCAGATCACGAATGATGGATTCCACATCCCGTCCGACGTACCCCACCTCGGTAAATTTGGTCGCCTCCACCTTGATGAACGGGGCATCGGAAAGCTTGGCCAATCGCCGGGCGATCTCGGTCTTGCCGACACCGGTCGGACCGATCATGAGAATGTTTTTGGGATAAACCTCCTCTCGCATGACAGGGTCGAGTTGTTGCCGACGCCAACGATTGCGCAACGCAATGGCCACGGCCCTTTTGGCATCATTCTGACCAATAATATATCGGTTCAGTTCCGAGACGATCTCACGGGGGGTAAATTCGGACATTTACAACTCTTCGATCACGAGATTATTGTTGGTGTAGATGCACATGGTAGCGGCAATGCGCAGGGATTCCTCGACAATCTGCCGTGCCGTCATGGTGGTATGATCCATGAGCGCCCGTGCCGCAGCCGTGGCATAGGGCCCCCCGGAACCGATGGCCATGAGCCCTTCCTCCGGCTCCAGGACATCCCCTGTACCCGAAATCAGCAGACTGTTGGACTTGTCAGCGACCACCAACATCGCCTCCAAACGTCGGAGTATCCGATCCGTCCGCCAGTCCTTGGCGAGTTCCACCGCCGAACGGGTCAGATGCCCTCCATGTTTGGTCAGCTTGGATTCAAAACGTTCAAACAGGGTGAAGGCATCCGCCGTGGCACCAGCAAAACCGGCCAGCACCGAACCGTCCCGCATGGATCGTATCTTGCGGGCATTGGCCTTGAACACCAGGTTGCCCAGGGTCACCTGCCCATCGCCACCCATGACGACCGATTGGTCACGACGAACCGATATGATGGTGGTAGCTTCAAACATGAACCGTCCTTTCTTGACTCAAGCCCCTCCTCAAGCGTACCAGGATGGTGCGTGTTTTGGCAAAAAAATTCAAGGTTGGAAACCCATTCGGAGAGCAACAGCGTGAAAAACAGTCCAGGAAGGTTCAAGGAGGAACAACTACCCATGTTGCATCTCACCACTACTCATCCTTGCGGTTATCTCCCGATGACTGATGCCGCCACCTTGTTTGTCGATGGCGCTTGGCCCATGACTCCACCACTCTATGAGTGGTTGTTGGAGAGGGGCTTTCGTCGCAGCGGCCCTCACGTCTATAAACCATTTTGCCATACATGCCATGCCTGTATTCCGGTACGTCTGCCTGTCCAACGTTTCCGACTCCGGCGGAGTCTGAGGCGGGTACTAAACAAAAATTCCGATTTGACAATATCCATCCATCAGGGATCCTGCAATGAAGAACGTTTTGCCCTCTACACCCGTTACCTGGGGAGCCGACACGCCGATGGTCCCATGGCCGCCTCCACTCCCAAAGATTTTTGTGATTTCCTTTTGTGCGAATGGGGGGATACCCGCTTTGTCGAATTCCGCCATGAACGACGCCTTCTGGCGGTCGCCGTCATGGATGTCCTCCCGGGAGCGTTGTCTGCTGCCTACACCTTTTTTGATCCCATCCAACAGCATCGCAGCCTCGGCTCCTTGGCCATCCTTTGGCAAATCCAACATGCCCTTCAAATGCAAATTTCTTGGCTCTATCTGGGGTATTGGATTAAAAATTGTCGTAAAATGTCCTATAAATCACGATTCCAACCCTTGGAAGGATATCTCTGGCATCACTGGGCAACTCTCGAACTCTGAAGATATCGTTTGCAACGAGATAGGCGGGCCCGTTCACCCCATGCAACTTTGGTCTCCACGGCGCCAAGAAAAAACCCTGGTCCCATCCTTGCGGCAGAACCAGGGTTGATGATTCAATACTGACGATCGGTGTTTACATATCCATGTCGCCCATGCCACCCCCGGGAGGTCCGGGAGGGGCCGCCTTTTTGGGCAGTTCAGCCACCATGGCTTCGGTAGTAATCATCAGACCTGCCACCGAGGCGGCCGACTGAATGGCTGTACGCACCACCTTGGTGGGATCGATCACGCCACGAGCCACCAAATCGGTATATTCATCCGCTTGGGCATCGTAACCAAAATGATTGTTGGACGATTCCATGATTTTGTTGACCACGACCGAGCCTTCCTGACCAGCGTTCTCGGCAATGATTCGGGTCGGCTCCTCCAGGGCGCGACGTACAATCCGCACTCCGGCCAATTTGTCCTCTCCATCCAACTTCATATCCTTCAACACTTTACTGCAGCGAAGCAGCGCCACGCCGCCCCCCGGAACAATCCCCTCTTCGACGGCTGCACGGGTGGCATGGAGGGCATCATCCACCATGTCCTTACGCTCCTTCACTTCGACTTCCGTGGCTCCGCCGACATTGATGACCGCAACCCCCCCGGCCAACTTCGCCAAACGCTCCTGGAGCTTTTCACGATCATAATCGGAAGTCGTTTCCTCGATTTGGGCCCGGATCTGATTGACGCGAGCCTTGATCTGATCAGGCTGGCCGTTGCCGCTGACGATGGTGGTCTCTTCCTTGGCAATACGTACCGATTTGGCCCGGCCCAACATCTGAACCGTCACATTCTCCAGCTTGATCCCCAAATCTTCCGAAACCACCGTTCCACCTGTCAGAATGGCAATGTCCTCCAGCATGGCCTTGCGACGATCACCAAACCCCGGGGCTTTCACTGCCGACACTTTGAGGCCACCTCGCAATTTGTTGACCACCAAGGTCGCCAACGCGTCCCCTTCCACATCCTCGGCGATGATCAGCAACGGCCGACCCGACTGTACCACGCTCTCCAAGACCGGAAGCAATTGTTGCAGACTGCTGATTTTCTTTTCGACCAACAACAGGAAGGGATCGTCCAGTTCGCACAACATTTTGTCGGCGTTGGTGACGAAATAGGGGGATAAATAGCCGCGGTCAAACTGCATCCCCTCCACGACTTCCAACGAGGTCTCCATCACCTTGGCCTCTTCGACGGTGATCACCCCTTCCTTACCCACCTTGTCCATGGCTTCGGCAATCATTTTTCCCACCATGGCATCGCCGTTGGCTGAGATGGTCCCCACCTGGGCGATCTCTTCCGATTTGGTCACCTCACGCGACAGCTTCTTCAATTCCTGCACCACCGCCTCGGCGGCGGCGTCAATACCGCGGCGCAAGTCCATGGGATTCATCCCCGCAGCGACCGCCTTCATCCCTTCTCGAGCGATGGCCTGGGCCAGGACGGTCGCCGTGGTCGTGCCATCACCGGCGGCATCGGCGGTCTTGGAGGCCACCTCCTTGACCATCTGCGCCCCCATGTTTTCAAACTTGTTTTCCAGTTCGATCTCTTTGGCCACGCTGACGCCATCTTTGGTCACCCGGGGGGCGCCCCAGGATTTGTCCAACACGGCATACCGCCCCTTGGGACCCAACGTCACCTTGACCGCGTTGGCCATGGTGTTCAGTCCCTTGATCAAGGATGCG
>JADFZF010000213.1 GCA_015232645.1 Magnetococcales bacterium
TCAGTCGTATGCATAGAGATCGATTAATTATCTGATCAATATCAATGAAGTACGTCAAAAACAAGTAGAAAGTCCGGCTTGGACGGCGTTCAATCAAGCCCACAGGGCAGGACGTAACCGTTCAGATCCCCCTTCGTCAGGGCATGTTGGCAGGGATGATTGATACTTATGAAGAGGTCGGGGGGATGGCCCTCGGGGATTTGATTTTGATTTCTCATCCGCAAGAGGGGAGCGGGGAGAAAGTCCCACACGGATCCGACCGTGGTAGTCGATGAAAATCTTAAAGAAAAACCTTGGAAAACATGCCCCCCATTGGAAAATGTCATAACAAAATCAAAACCTTGGAAACCATCCCCCTACCCCTTTTTTCTTGATCATTCCTGCCAACACGCCCCTAAGAAAAGGGGCCGGAGGCTCAGATGACAAAAAACCAAATAGGCTATAAGTGCAGACCACGGTTCCAGAAGGGAGAACTGAAACGGCGTATATCCTGAAGAAATTGGCCAAATTCCAATTGTGTCCTCTGGGTCATTTCCTTGGCTTGGCGTTCTACCCGGATCCAATCGGTGGCCAGGTTGAAACCAGGTAGACAAAACAATATTTCATTCCTCGATGTGCGGACGGGAAGCCGATATAAATTATTTGAAAACAAAATTTTAAGTTGTTTGGCACAGGTGTTGTAAACCAGTCCGTCCGATTTGGTCATGTTGACGGCGATGACCCCCATGGGAGCCAGCCAGCGTTGTGCCGATAAGAAAAACTGTCGGGCATAGACGGTTCGGGCCATGCCATCACGATCGAAGGCATCCACAAGAATGAGATCATACAGTCGATTTGGGCTGTTTTGCAGATAATCGGCGCCGTCGGCCACTTGCACACGCAGGCGGGTGTCGATCGGCAAGGAAAAATATTTCCGGGCCAAAGACTCCATCCCCTCGTCCACTTCCACCACATCCAAGCTGCAGGCAGGAAAATGGTGCAGGAGGAACTTGGCCAAAGATCCGCCCCCCAGGCCAATCATGAGAATATCGGGCCGGACATTGTCGGCTAAAAACATCAACGCTGCCATCACATGCCGGGAATAGGGCAACACCAGCCGCACCGGATTTTTCGGGTCCATACGCGACTGAATCAGGCGGCTCATGAAATACAACGCCCGAGTCCCCCCCTCTTCATCCACAACATCAATGGTCTGTCCGCGCCAGAATCGACGCGAGATGATTTTGAACGATGATGGAAGCTGTCCACCCCAATCGTAGGCGGATGCGGGGGATTCACCGCGAGAATCGGATGCTTCGTCCATGATCAGCCCGAAAAAACGGTTATTTACGCAACAGAAACCCCAGATAAAGATCGGGCCCCGATACCGTATCGAAAGGAAATTCAACCTTCCATTCCAGATGAAAGCCCGTCTTGTGAAACAAACTTTGCCACATGGAACGTCCCAGGACATAATAATGGTTGGGGTTGGTTTCATGATGACAACTCGTGTCCGGGGCGGGCACCTCCACATACAACCACCCCCCCTGGATCAGCTTCTTGTGGAATCCATGCAAAGTGAAGAGGGGTGAAAAGCTGTGTTCCAGGGCATGACGGCACCAAATGAGATGGAAATATGAATGATCGAAATCAAGGAAGGAAAAGTCCATCTCCCGAACGTCCAACCCACGCTCGCGACAGGCCTGAGCTTCAGGCCCCAGAGTAATCCCTACCGCATCGATGCCATGGCGGACAAAGGCCTCCAACGCCAAGCCCGATCCACATCCGACATCGAGGACCCGTTGTCCGGGGGTGATGATCCCCGTTTTGACCAATTGCGCAATCATCCGGGAGGTGATGATCCCATGCGGTTCACTGACAGGCTCGGGGTAGATGTCGGTCCGCAGCTGTTCCAAAAAGACGTCCAGGGTCGTGTAATCGTTCATGGTGATTGCATGGTCACGTCCGTCCGGTCAGGGGGGACCGGATTGACGTCGTCTGGAGGAATGGGAATATTTTTTGGCAGCCGGAGACCTTCCCGTGCGTCTTTGCCAGGTGTCGCTTCTCTGGCTGCGGCATTGATGACAGTACTTGCCCCGGTAATCGTGGGGCAGCGGCGTGCGACAGCCGCGACAGTCAACCGATCTGGTGGCTATGTGTCCCAATTGCCGGTTGATGGCTTGGTTCAACTGTTCCCGGATCGTCTGAGCTTCGTGCAATTTCGGGAAATATTCCGGAAAGCGAAAATGTAACCACGAGTAAAGGTTGACGATTTTTACCGCTGTTTCAAGATCGGTCAATTTTTCGGTGGGATCGCTCCCTGTGGCGGGCAGAAGCGGTCGGATCGGCAGTCTTTTGTTTTTGGCTACCGCAGCAACCATCCGTTCGTAGGCGGAGACGGCATTGTTGGTATTGAGTGGAACCGGAGCTGCAGACAAAACAAACCGAGTCTCCAGGGGTAAGGCACGATAGCGATCAGTGATACGTGCCAGGGTGATCTGCTCCTCCAGATCGGACATTTGATAAACGTTGGGATCGGGCTTGACCGATTTGGTGAACAGCAACAGCAGACGGGCCAACGAGCGGTCACCAACGCCGTCGATTTCGGTCATGGCCAGAAGGTGGTGTAAATTGGGGGCCAGGTGGGCCATTTGGATGAGGCGGGGTTTTTGTTCCCAGCAGGAACGGATATGGTGCATGGGGATGCGAAAGGTCCCGATCCAGCCGATCTGATTCTTGCCGAATCGCCCCGCCCGTCCGCCGATTTGTCGAACCTCCATGGGGGTGAGGGGAATTTCGCTGTGATCAATGTGTTTGGCATCTTCGGCAAACAGTAATTTTTCAATGGGAAGATTCAATCCCATGCCGATGGCGTCGGTGGCCACCAGCAACGGCCGTTGCCCGGTGGCGAAAAGGTGGGCTTGATGCCGGCGGACCTCAGGCGGCAGGGCGCCATACAGGACTGCGGCGGACTGGCCGGTCCTTTTTTCGACAATCTCCTTCAAACCCAGGACGTGCCGCCGGGAGAAGGCGATCAGGGCCGTTCCGGGGGTCAGTTCGGCAAACGTTTTGACTGGCTGCGACAGGATTTTGAGGGGAGTCATCCGTTCCATGACGACGACCTCCCAGGTATCCTGGGTCAGACGAAGCAATTTTTCGATGGCTGGCAGGGCCTCGGGGGCGCCGACCACACAGATTTCCTGCGCCTGCAACCCTAGAATCGCCTGGGTCCAGGCCCATCCACGCTCCGGATCGCCCAGCATCTGGGCCTCGTCAATCACCCCCAGGTCCCAGGACTGGTCCAGGGGGAGCATTTCGATGGTGCTGGCGGTATGGCGGGCCTCGGGAACCACAATACGTTCCTCGCCAGTCACCATGCTGCAGGGAACCCCCCAGGCATTCAGGGTCTCGGCCACTTCCAGGGCCAGCAAACGCAGTGGGGCCAGATAAATTCCGTGACCTGCAGTCGCCAACCTTTGCAACGCCTGATAGGTCTTGCCCGAATTGGTCGGGCCGAGAAAAATGGTGAAATGACGTTGTTGGCCGCGGGCACTGAACATCAGGTGAAAATCGCGAATGCGAATGGCCTGCTCCAACTCGTGGTCGAGGCGTGCCGTTTCCAACGCCTTGAAGATGCGTCCATCATATTCCCAGTACCCCATGAGATGAAACGGATGCGGATGCTCCTTTTCCTCCTGCCGCAAATCCTGATCCAACCGTCGGATGCTGGGAGGGTCGAAGGCCCGATCATCTTGAAGAATCGTCTCCAGTCGCTGTTCTTGGCAGGCCTCCAGCGTCCGCAGCCACAGCTCCAGATGGGGTTGGGGCAACGCAATCTCCAAAGTGGCAAAAGGATTGGCCAGCTCCAATCCAACATCAAGCAATCGCTCATGCTCGGCGACCATCTCCCGCCATCCCTGTTCCAGTTCAGGACCTGTCAACGACCCCAACGTGGCGAGCCAGTCTTGCAGACGCCCTTGCAACTGTTCCCATCCCTGGGCCAGCTCCAGTCCCTGCCGGACAAACCTGTCCTTGAAATACAGCAGGTACTCCGCTTCGGAAACGGTCTGCTCCCAGGAGAACAAGGCTCGCGCACTGTCATTCACCGCTTCGATCCGTGCCGGTTCGGTTCCAGGGGGAATTCTCCGCCCCGATTTTTTCCAGGCTTTACGTGTCTTCATGGAATCATGGCAGTTGTGTTGGAAGCTGGGAAAAAACGAATGCATCCCGAATCGCCAACTGTTACGCGGGTCATCGTCTCTCGACCAGTGGCCGAAGAGGAAGGTTCCCCCATGGGTTGTCCTCCCTGCGGCGCAACCGGCCAGATCCTCCACTCTTTGGAGGTGCTCGGCCCATCCTGGTGGCATTCTAGCCGGAATCGGCTCCAGGGTCCCGGCTAATTCCAGACCTTTCCGACCGATCGTCCGTTTTGATAACCCTCGACATCGACCTTCCCACCGCGCATTTTTGGGCTGCGCGCAAAAAATGCTTCGTGTAAAGTAACTATCCAGCCCCCCCCGGTTCAGAATGATCGAAAAAAAAAGGGGGTCTGGGGGACTGCCCCCAGGGTTTTGATTTTGTTTTTTGTTTTTTCTTTTGCTTTTGCTTTT
>JADFZF010000214.1 GCA_015232645.1 Magnetococcales bacterium
TGAGGTCAGCAAAATCATGACGATCAGCAATGCGCTGTATAGATGGATCATGGGATTGGGAGGTCATTCCTCTGGAAAGGAAAACGTAGGATTCTTGCGAAGGATCGGTTCAGTCTGTTCCTCGACAGGCCGCCATCGGGAGGGGACGAAGCCCTCGGCTACAGGTTTTGCGTTATGCGTCAACTTTGTGTCAAGGGTTGGGGAGCATTCGATGGCTTGCCGCACCGTTTGAAAACCCATTGAAAACGGGAGTCATCCGGTCCCGACCCCTGGCAAAAATGGTTGTTGCCGCTTGACAGCGCCCTTGTCCAGGATGATCATCCACCCCTCATCACCATTCTTCCGAGCGGAGCGGTTTCGTGACTTTTCAAGAGTTGATTTTTGCGCTGCAACATTATTGGTCCCGACAAGGGTGCGTCGTCGTCCAGCCCATGGACATGGAAGTGGGTGCCGGTACCTTTCATCCCAGCACTTTTCTCCGGGTACTGGGACCGGAACCCTGGAACACCGCCTACGTGCAACCCTCGCGTCGCCCCAGCGATGGTCGTTATGGCGAAAACCCCAACCGTCTGCAACATTATTATCAATTTCAGGTGATTCTCAAGCCTTCTCCCGGGAATATCCAGGATCTTTACCTGGATTCTCTGGTCGCCATCGGCATCAATCCACACCACCACGACATCCGTTTTGTCGAAGACGATTGGGAAAGCCCTACCCTGGGGGCGTGGGGGTTGGGTTGGGAAGTGTGGCTGGATGGGATGGAGGTGACCCAGTTCACCTATTTTCAACAGGTGGGCGGGATCGATCTGGACCCCGTTTCTGGAGAAATCACCTATGGTCTGGAACGTTTGGCCATGTACATTCAAGGGTGCGAAAACGTCTATGACCTGATGTGGAACGATCATATCCGCTACGGTGATGTGTTTCATCAAAACGAAGTGGAATATTCCCAGTTCAATTTTGAGCAGGCCAACATTGACATGCTGTTCCAATTGTTTTCCATGCACGAACAGGAGGCCATCGCCCTGGTGAGAGTTCATTTGCCACTGCCTGCTTACGACCAGGTGATCAAATGTTCCCACGCCTTCAACCTGCTGGATGCCCGGGGAGCGATCAGCGTCACCGAAAGGGCGGGGTATATCGCCCGGGTCAGGAATTTGGCGCGTTTGGTGGCCGAGGCCTATGTGGCGCAACGGCAAGCCCTGGGGTTTCCATTGTTGAAGAAAGGGATGGCGTAGTGATGGAATTTTTATGGGAAATCGGTTGCGAAGAAATACCGGCGGGCATGCTGGCCGATGGCGTCCGTTTTTTGGCCGATGCCGTGGAAAATCAGCTGCGGGAGGCGGGCCTGTTGCCCAATGACGACACGCGCATCGACGCCCATGGCACACCACGACGTCTGGTGGTCATGGTGACCGGGTTGCGGGAACGTCAGGCCGATCGGGTGGAAGAAATGCGTGGACCTCCCGAGGATCGTGCCTTTGATGCCCACGGCCATCCTACCAGGGCGGCGGACGGGTTTGCTAAGAGTTGCGGTGTTCCAGTGGCGGCCTTGCAACGATTGCACACTCCCAAAGGGACGTATCTGTGTCATACCGTCCAGCGTCCGGGAATGTTGACGGCGCAGTTGCTGCCCGAACTCATGACGCGGATCGTGGAAGGATTTCCCTGGCCCAAAACCCAACGTTGGGGCAACGGCAAAACCCGTTTTGTCCGACCGATCAACTGGATGGTGGCGTTGCTGAACGGCGAGACCCTCCCCTTCACGACCGGAGATGGCCTGCGGGCGGATCGCATAACCCAGGGACACCGTTTCATGGCCCGAGGCCCTTTTGAGGTCACCGGAATTGAAAGTTATCGAAAGGCCATGACCTCCGGTCGGGTTATCCTGGAAATGGAGCGCCGCAAGGAAATCATTGCCGACGGGATTCGACGCCTGGCCAACGAAGTGCAGGGACAACCGGTCATCCCGGAAGACTTGTTGCATGAAAATGCCAACTTGACCGAATGGCCCCATCCCCTCCTGGGACGTTTTGCACCGGACTATCTGAAAATTCCACCGGAGGTTCTCACGACCTCCATGAAAAATCACCAAAAATACTTCCCTGTTACCGGCACGGACGGCAAACTGATGCCCTGTTTCGTTGCCGTGGCCAACAGCGACGTCCCCGATGCTTCCCTGGTGGTTCGAGGCTATGAACGGGTGTTGCGCGCCCGTCTCGAAGATGCCGCCTTCTATTGGGATGAGGATCGGAAACAACCGTTGGAAAATCGGCTGGATTTATTGAAAAAGGTGGTTTTCCAAGCCAAACTGGGGACCATTTACGACAAAACCGTACGGTTGGAGCGGTTGGTCGGACAACTGGCGGTAGCGGTTGGCAACCGGATCGATCTGGATGGCCTGCTCCAGGCGTCTAGGCTGTGCAAGTGTGATCTGGTCACGGGAATGGTCGGACAATTTCCCGAGTTGCAAGGGATCATGGGGGGGTATTATGCCCAACACTCCGGTGCCAATCCCAGCGTGGTTCAGGCCATCAAAGAACACTACCGTCCCCTTGGCGCCTCTGACCGCCTGCCGCAAAATCTGGAAGGCCGTCTGATTTCCATGGCCGATAAAATCGATACTCTGGTGGGCTGCTTCGGTATCGGGTTGGTTCCCACCGGCACCAAGGATCCGTTTGCCTTGCGCCGCGCTGCCCTGGGGGTCATCCGCATGCTGTTGGACGATGGCAGCGTCCGATTCCACATGGTTGAGCTGCTCCGGTTCGCCTATCATTCCTTCGCTCCAGGGGTGCTGGAACAGGGACAGCAGCAAACGGTCGACCACTTGATGACGTTCTTTTTTGGACGGTTGCAAAATCATCTGAAATCGGATGGCTTCGATCATGATCTCATCGCCGCCGTCCAGGCCCCGGGTCTGGATGATTTTCATGATTTGATGAATCGCATCAAAGCCTTGAGGCAATTTAAACAATTATCTTCGTATGGGGCATTGGTGGCCGCCAATAAACGCATCGCCAATATTTTGTCCAAGGCGGCAGAGGATTGGCAACATCATCCCCTGGATCCATCGCGCTTCACCGAGACCGCCGAGGGGGTGCTTTACGATCAGATCAGCAGCGTTGCTGTCCAGGTCAAGGAAACGGCCTCCTCGGGACAATACACCGAGGCGCTCAATCATTTGGCCCTTCTGCGGCCAGTGATCGATACCTTCTTCGAGCAAATCATGGTGATGGATCCCGATCCCGATAAGCGTCGCAATCGTTTGGCATTGCTTGCCCGGGTTCAGGGTTGTTTCCAAATGGTGGCGGATGTCAGCCGCTTGGCCGAATAGCCTAGTTGCATGGGATTGAGTCGGGGAAGGATCGCCCCCTTCCCGGACTCATTCTTTGAATCTGATTGGATATCGTCTAGTTGGGAAATGTCAAAATCCCATAATAGTAATCCACGTAACGCTTCAGGCGGTTGAGCGCCGTGGCATTGAGGGCTTGCAGATCTGTCAAATCCCTGACGCCACTGTGACTGCGAACGATGGCAAAGACGTTGGGATTTTTCCTGAGAAAGTCGATCTTTTCTTGAATTTCATGAATTTCCAAAGACATCGATTTACTCCTTTTCGTACTTGGGATTCATTATCTGCATTAAGGTGAATCAAAGATTATGCCACTTTTGTCTCATGGTGGCATAATCTGGCGAAAATCAACGATGGATGGGAATCGTTGTGAAAAACGTGGTGGCAGTTGGGAACTGGGAGAGGCCATGTGGATGGGAAAAGCAATCCCATGGCTCTGAGCCACGGAGAGGACCGTCTCCAAGTCGTCAGCCAACAAGGTCGTTTCGGGGTGGAAGTGGGTGGTACGCTGCAACACTTGCCAAAACCCGGGAGTCTCTTTGGGATGGCCGAGATCGTGGCTGCAATGGACGGTATCGATCCAGACCTTGAGACCGGTTTTTTGAAATTTTAATTCCACGGCAAAGGGGTGGGCATTGGTCACCAGGGCGATGGAAAATTTCAGGTGTTTCAACCGATCCAGAAACTCCACGGCGTAAGGACGAAAGGTGATCAGGTGCGCCATCTGTTTTTTAAGTTCGGGAAGGTCCATCTCCAGGGTACGCGACCAATGGTCCAGGTCGTACCAGGCGAGGGTCCCTTCGCAAGATTTGTAGATGGTCAGGATCTCCGTACGGGCCTGTTCAAACGAAAGCGCCTTTTTTTTCGCATAAGCTTGCGGGACGAGTTCACGAAAGAACATATTATCAAAATGCAGGTCCAAAAGGGTCCCATCCATGTCCAAAAGCACGGTTTCAATACGTTGCCACGGAATCGGCAGCCGAGGAGGCTGATGGTTCATGAGCGATAATCGGCATTGAGGGTGATGTAGGCATGGTTCAAGTCGCAGGTCCAGACGGTATCCTGCCCAGGGCCGGTTCCCAGATGAATGTGGATGGTAATGTTCCGTTGGGCCATGACGGCGGCCCCATCCTTTTCCTGATAGTCGGGAGCCCGTATCCCACCAGCGACGATTTGTACCCGATCGAGAAAGATGTCGATTTGATCGACCTGGAGCGGAACGCCGGA
>JADFZF010000215.1 GCA_015232645.1 Magnetococcales bacterium
AATTCCGCAATCTCCTGACCAATGCGGGGCCGCAGGATAACCGCGGCGTCCTGACCGCCCGTATCGACAATGAAAAACTTTCACAACGAGTCGCGGTGGAAGTTCTCAAGGAGTTGGAGGCCGAACAGGAATTTGAAAAGCAGACTGTCGGAATTCGGGATCGGCGCCTGGAATTGGCGCAATTGGCGTTCGACAGGCTGCAGCAGGAAATCAACGTCTATCAGGAAGCATTGAACAAGAGCCAGAATCGGGTCTTGCGGGTACAGGATGCCGAAATCAACCGCAAAAATGCCGCCATCGAGACCGCCACCAGCCAGGATGCGCTGCTGGTGGCCACCTGGGAGGCCAAGACCGCCCGGTTGCGGCGGAATGTGACCAGCGCCACGGCAGTCTTGAATGAAATTCGTACCACCTTGTCGGATCTGGAGGATAAACTCAAGTCGGAACGGGAAGAACTGAAAAACCTGCGCGCCATGGTGGGAAAAGGTTCGGACCTGAACGAACTGGCTTCGGAAATATTCAAGAATGCCTATCATCGGGTCAACAATACCAGAAAGGAAATCCAGAGTGGCGCCGATAATGGCGAACTGGAACAGCGAATCAAGGAAGCCCGTAGCCGCTATTACGAGATCATTGCCCAGCTTCCCGGACTGCGAAACCAATGGCAGGCGGAAATCGGCCCGGCGGGGCAGGGGATGTCGGAAGCACAATTGAAATCATTTTCGGACAAGGCAGAAAAAGTATTCAACAGTTACCGGATGCAATTGGCGGAAGAAAAAGCGGTCCTGTTGGAAATTTCCCTTCAGGGGCAGCGGTTGAAACTGTTGCCCATCGAACGCAAGGAGGTGCTGTCGGAGCTGGAAACCTTTATTTTGGCGCGGATCTTCTGGGTACAGGACGACGCCCCGGTGGGCTGGCCTCTGGTGGGACAGCTGTTGAATGAACTGTTTTCCTTGGAACGTCCCTACTCCCTGATCCGATGGTGGTTGGACGCCTTTTCCCTGGATACCCTGTCCACCCTGCTGCATTTTGTGCAGACGGGACGCATGGCCTTGCTGGGGGGCCTGCTGCTGGTGGTGCTGCCCGTTCTTTTTCTCTGGTTGCATCGTCATCTCGATCGGGCGGCCAGACCCCGATCGCGCCAGACCCCCACCACCGAGGCGGAGAGCCATTGGAGCCAGGCCAGGCGCCATACCATGCAATTACTCGCCATTGCCATCAGTCCGCTCTACTATCTCGCCGTCGCCTTTGCCATCGACTCCGTGGGATTTCCCGCTGCCCTGGGCATCGTCGTCTCCCGATCCATCGTGCACTTCGCCCTGTTTTTGCTTCTCTGGCGCCTGAACGTCTTTTTTCTCCGTCCGCCGGCGCTCATGGCGGCCTCCGGCGCCATCCCCGAGGATATCTGTCATGATCTGTACCGCGCTTTTCGGTTGGTATTGTGGACCGCATTGATCTTCTTGTTGCCGTGGAAAATCTTCTCCACCTGGCCGTTCCAGTTCGAAGTCGTCCCCCGTTTCGGTTTGACTGTTTTCCAAGTGGCTGTCATGGTGGCCATTGCCAGACTGATCCGCTACCGTTCCAGTCTGGTACAAAGATTCCTGGGGAGTGGCCATAAAACCCACCTTCTGACCCACAATTGGAATCTGATCATTCTGCCGGCGTGGTCGTTCATGGTTCTGATCGTCGGCATGGACCTGGCCGGTTATCGCTTCGGAGCCCATTATCTGGCCATCAATGGTTTGTTGAGTTTTCTGACCATCATCCTGATGACCGGTTTGTTTCGTATCATCGCGCTGGTCTCGGAAAACGTGCTGTCGCGACGGGAGGAACATGGCCGGGAATGGGGTGAAATTAGACCCGGGTATCCAAAAACAGAACACATCGTCCGGCAAATTCAAGGACCTTTGAGCTGGATGGTGTTTGTCGGCGGGACCCTTGCCTTGGCCAGCTATTGGGGCATCAACGAAAGCGTCCTGCGTTCCATGAGTGATGTCACCCTGTACAGCGTCACCGGCGCCGATGGGCAGCTCCAGTTCGTCAGCCTGGCCGATTGGAGTTCTTTTTTGTTTTTCCTGTTTTTTGTGTTCTGGATCGCCCGGCGTTTGCCGCATCTGTTCGACTGGTTGGTATTTTTACGTATGAACATCGATCCAGGCATGCGTTACGCCATCGTCACCATGACCCGCTATCTGGTGGTGCTCACCGGCATTTTTGTTGCCTTTTCCTTCCTCAAACTCGATCTGGCCAAAATTGGCTGGTTGGCTGCGGCCATTTCGGTCGGACTCGGGTTTGGCCTGCAGGAAATCGTGGCTAATTTCGTCAGCGGTATCATTTTGTTGGTGGAGCGCCCCATCCGGGTCGATGATTTGATTACCGTTGGTTCCATGTCGGGACGCATCACCCGCATCAATATCCGCGCCACGACTTTACGCAATTTCGATCAACAGGAAATATTGATTCCCAACAAACAACTGATCACCCAGGAGGTGACCAATTGGACCTTGGGCGATACACGAATACGTTTGGTCATTCCCATCGATGTCGCCTATGGGACGGATGTCGATCGCGTCAGTGTCGTCCTGGAAGATCTGGCGCGCAGCCACCCCGATGTGTTGTCCGCCCCCCCTCCCGAGGTCTATTTCCTGTCGCATGGCGACAGTTCGCTCCACTTTGAACTTCGGGTGTTTCTCAACCACCCCGATTTGCGGCTGCCGGTCCAGGATCGACTCAACAAATTGATCAATAAACGTTTTGCCTTGGAAAATATCGAGATTCCGTTTCCCCAGCGCGAAATTCGCATTCGCGGCGGCTCGTTTGTATCCAATCTGTCCTGAGCGACCCCGTCCGGCGTGGACCTCGTGGATCAGGGACAGGTGCGTGCCAGTCGAAATCCCAAAGCATTGCCGCTTCGGGTGGAAGCGGCGCCATCACGAAAGCTGGAACGAAGCGCCGCCGATCCATTGATCCAGCTGCCACCACGGATGGTCTGGGCCATCCCGGTCGCCGGTCCCGTTGGATGATGGCGCGGAGAATCCATGTAATAATCGCTCCCATACCAATCGTTGACCCATTCCCAAACGTTGCCGCTCATATCGTACAAACCAAAGGCATTGGGTTTCTTCTGTCCGACGGGGTGGACTCGGCCACCGCTGTTGCCCTGATACCAGGCCACCGCATCGACATCGTTACCGCCACAATAGGTTTCCAGTCGTCCGCCGGAGCGGCAGGCATACTCCCATTCCGCCTCGGTGGGCAGACGATAACGGCATCCATAACCGCTCCGTTTGTTGAGTCTGGCGATGAAATCCTGGGTCTCTTCCCAGGAAATGCCTTCGACGGGACAATCGGGACCGCAGTCCTTGAAGTACAGATCGGGGGGGGCGCTACCCATGACCGCGCGCCATTGTTGTTGGGTCACCTGGTAGCGGCCCATATCAAATTTGTCTATCCGGACTTCATGGACCGGTTTTTCCTCATCGTGACACTCCTCGGCCCACGGGCCACATCCCATGAGAAACGTTCCTCCGGGGAGAGGAACAAAAATCATACCGCTCAGCGGTTCGATCTCGGACCATGGTTTGGCCGCGGGTTTTCCGCTGCGAGCCTGGGCTGGCACCGACGTCTTGAGTTCAACGGCATCCACCCCTCCGGTCAGGATCAGGGCAACGCCCAGGGTGATCAACAAGAAAGACCATTTGATATTCACAAGCTGCCCCCGTGCTGATTCATGAAAACACATCCTCGATTTTTGTGACGAGGAAAATAGTCCTGGTCCACCTTTTCAAGGTCTCCAAATCGGCCTCGGCAACACGAGAATGGAATGGGTCGGGAACCGACCCGAATACTTCCTGCAGAAGATCCAAGACGATTTCTCTTCGATCGGTCCGTTTACCTCTTTCTTCACCGATCCGGATCCCTTCTTCTTTCACCGATTCGAATCCCTACCACTTTGCCGATTTGAATTCTTTCCTTTCTCCCCTCCAGTTTGCCGGCGCCCCAGGTGGATTCCACCATGCTGGCCTGAAAATGCAAATCATCCTGATAGCGCTCGTAGGCCTGACGTTCCGCTTCTGGGAGATTCAGAACGTCCGGCAATTCCTTGGCCTTGGTCAATCCGCGGGCGGTATACTCATTGCGCATGTCCCCGGTCTTGAGGAAATCAATCCATTCATCCAGGGTGTTACGAGCCATATCATCGAAACGATTCACGCGAAGCAAATGAAATTCGGGAAAGATATCGGCCACCCTTTGGCGATGGAACAAATCTTTTAGCCCTTCGGTCAATTGCAACTCATCGTTGGTGTGCAGCCCCTTGAACGACGTCGTCCCATGGTAGATGTCGTCATTACCCAGCCCCGGATCAAAATACAGGGTGCTGATGGAAACCAACTTGGGGACCTTGGAATAGGTATCGCCGGCGTTGTTGTGTTCGGTGATGGTTCGGGCCCTACCGTAGACCAGCCAATGCAGGTAGTCATATTCCCGTTCGTATTGCAATTCGATCAGGATCAGCTCCCCCTTGCCATCTCTGATTTTCATATCGACACGATCGTATTTGTC
>JADFZF010000216.1 GCA_015232645.1 Magnetococcales bacterium
ACGATGGTTTCCAGCGAAACAGTGCGGGTCATGGTGTCAAGGTTCCCGTTCGTGATGTGTTAAGGGGGCGACCGACGTATCATCGGGGGATGGATTGTAGTTGATGCGTTGGAGTTTGGCTTACCGGGTCGTTGGAATGATGATGAGTATTTGTATTGGGTTCGACCGCCGTGACATGAGACGAGGAGTTTTGTTTGTATTGTCCAGTTTTTTAATCATGCCAGCGATGCGTAATTGATTGAAGACCTGGTAACATGGCAAATCTGTCGCGATCAGACTACCACGATAACAAAACTGTTGACAATATTTAACGACGTGTAACGGTATTCTGATCGTCACCGTCGAGAGGGGATGATCACACCTGTCGTTGAGATTGTTCCGCAGTCATCGCCTGCTTTGCCCACTTGGCCGTCCATATTCGTCGAAGATATGGATGTTTTCGGCCTGAATGGTTACCCTCTTTGGCGGTTCCTCCATGAATAACAAATTTTTTCAAATACTTCCAATAGTAATAGTAACGTAAACGGGTGCCCGAGTCCCCTTTTTCCCTCGCTGTCATCGGGACGCATGATAACATTGATCTCATAAACCACACATAAAGACATTATTTTCCCATGACTGTTCATTATGTTTCTGATATATTGCATTATTCATGCTCTTGTTAAAAACCATGGAAGTCGCGACCCTTGTTTCATGGCAGGGAAACAAAGCTGACCCATGAATGGAAGGCCCCATTGATTGATCCCGACTGTCCCAGTCGTGCAACAACACTTTCCGATCAGGAGGTTTTTTATGTCATCGACAAATCTGACATTGTATTTCGTCACCAACCGCAATCCGATACCAGCCGGTTCACCTTCGGTCAGGGAATACGGCAAAAGTTTTCATCAGGACGGGGCAAAAAATCTGGAGTTTGGCAAGGTGATCCTAAGGACCGATCAGGGCCGGATCGAGGAATTCTTGAATTCATCTTTGGGAAACGAAGCCGGAAGCGGCAATGGCGTCAACCTGTCGAATTACCTGGAGAATGAGATCCGCGACAACGGTTTGGGTATCGAGTTGTACAGCAGCGATTTGAACAAGGAAACCTTTGAGGAACTACAGCCGACGGCCCAACTGGCCGCTTCGAAAATGTTTCGTGAACTGAAACAGGTCATGGAAACCAGCAGCGACGTAGTCGTGTACATTCACGGGTATGCGGTGACATGGCAGAGCGCAGTGGCCAGCGCCATGGCATTGGAACTCATGCTCAATCGTGCCGGACAAGCTGATGTGGATTTCGAACAACGGGTGAAGGTGGTGTTGTTTACCTGGCCATCGGATGGTTCGCATGGCCCCTTTTATGCCTACTGGTCTGATCGAACCGATGCCGAGGCCAGTGCCCCCGCCGTAGGGCGCGGGCTTTTGCGATTGCGTGATTTTTTGCACCTGCTGTCTCTGGGCATTGTCAGAGGAACCGATCATGGCTGTGGACAGGAGCTTCACCTATTGTGTCATTCCATGGGCAATTATGTGTTGCAAAACGCCTTGCCCTATTTGGTCAATTTTCATTCCGATGATGTCCTGCCGAAGCTGTTTGATCACATATTTCTCTGCGCCGCCGACGTCGATGAGGATGCCCTGGAGCCTGGCCAACCTCTAGCGAGGCTGCCGGAATTGGTCAAGAAGGGGGTCAGCCTGTATCACAATGGTAGTGACCGGGCCATGGAGGTTTCTTTGATGACCAAGCATGGCAAGGCGCGGTTGGGCGACCACGGGGCAGCACATCCATTCATGCTGCACCAGAAGATCGATCAAATCGATTGTTCGCAGGTGGTGCCTGGGGGAATCCTGGATTCAAAGCACAGTTATTATTTACAGGGCGTGGTTAATACTGACATTCGTTTGACGATGGATGGCATGACTGCGGACGATTCACGGAGGCATCGTTCGCTGAAAAATGTTTTGGGGAAAGTGTGGGTGATGAAATAATCCGATTGGACCAATGAATGGGAAGGGTCTGGGCAGGGTGATCCCCCATCCCAGTGAGGGATTGAAAATGTTGCAGGGGGAACGGCCTTATTTGATTTCTGCCATTTCGATACCGCCGTAGGCGATGTCCCCCTGGTGATTGACCAGCACCAGCCCATCGAAACCACGACTGATGGCTTGGTCATGGGTTTGCAAAACGACGTGCCCATCCAAGCCTACTGTCATGGTGCCATCGGGGGAACGCTTCCAGGTGAGATGATGGTTCAGGCCATCGCCCAGGCCATTGCCAGGTAACAGAGCCACGGTTTCTGGACGTTTATACTCATTATAACGCAGGATTTCCAAGGTTTTGTTGCGTCCCCGATCGGCGTGGCAGCGCAGGTGATAACCGGAGAGAATTTCCTTGTTGAAGATCACACCGACGTCGCCTTCTCCCTGTCCGAGGTCGGAACGGAAGGTAAACTGCAGACGGAAGGCGTTGGGAATGACGACCTTGGTGTAGATGGCTGCGGTATTTTTACCCGGTCTCGAGACTCCTGATTTCGATAGGGCATCGCCACCTTCCAAATTTTTCAATGAACTGCCCGTGACCAGCCCCACAATTCCCTGGACCATCTTCATTTCTGATTTTTTTTCCGTGGGACGCTCGTTCAGATCGGATAGTTCTCCGCCCGCCTGCATGGAGAGGGTTTCGGTGCGGGCCTCGGAAGAAAACAGCGACCCGGAACTATCGACGGAAAAATGGCCCGCCAGGACTGTCCAATTGGGGTTGCGATCATAATCGCCGTCGCGGAAAGATTCGGTCAGCAGGATCGGTCCCACCTGCGACAGGCCGGAATCTAGGATTTTCTTCATCTTATCCAAAAACTCAGGTCGTGCCGCCTTGGTCTGCCGCCCCTGGTCCAGGAGCCGCCGTAACTCCTCGGCCATTTTTTCCGAATCTGTCCCGGCCCAGGCAGGGTGGCCAACGGCGACCGTTATCAGGAGGGGGAGAATCCTGACGGTGGTGCGAATCAAAGCGGGAAGTCCATCCTTGATGCCGGGCATGGAATGCTTCAATGGGTTGTTTCGTCCGGGACGACGACGGGTTCAGGATTTTCAAACAGGCGAAAATAATTGTCGAGGTACCACTTGGTAATCTTTTCCATTCGGCGACCGTGATTTTCACGAATGATCGCTGTTGCCACCGCCCGGCGTTCGAATTCTTCGAGGTCGATTCGGCCATCGTTCAGTTCCTGTCGATCCTGCTGCTCCATTTGACGCAGGCGGGAAAAAATGGCGTTTTTTGGACCATAGACCGAATAGATTTGTCTCATGGCATCATAGATGGTCATTCCTGCCTCGGGTGGCGCAGGGGGGGGGGGAGGTGGTTCCCTCAGGGTGACAATGAATTGGCTTTCGTCGGGAAGGGGTTGGTCGACGCGGATCCCGTTCAAAAAATAATCGCTCGCGTCCATCCATTCCGATGTCGGGACGGATCGACTTGGGATAGGTGCCACCACATCGGGCTGAAAATCCCGCTCCTGGCAGGAGGAGCCCTTGATAAAATCCTGGAGGGAAATCCATGTATCTGACAACCGGCTCTGTCCCACCTTTTCCTCCCACATCAGATGCTTTTCCAGTTGTGACGATCAGCCTTTTCATCGACCAGTTGCGGGTCGAACATGAGCGAATCCGTGGGTGGCGGGTAATAAAATATGCGGGGGCTTGACGATGACCCTAGGATGAGTCTGGGAAGGGGGAGACCTCCTTCCCCGTGGGGCTTGGCGGGCGAAGACCCCAAGGCTCTGCATTGTTTCGTATTCCTTTCCACCCGAAGCTTATTGTGGCATAGCGAAAAAAATGGTTGACGGCAGACGAGGGCGGAAAACCTCAGGCCAAATTGCGAGGCTTCGTCCCCCCCCAATTACCGTTCTGGACGAAGCCAACAATTTCGGCGAGAATTATTTTAATATTTGATATTCATCAAAGGCCCGTCCATGAAATTCCTCCACCCCAGAATCGACTTCGCCTTTAAAAAACTTTTTTGTAGTGAAGATGGCAAGGATATTTTGTATTCATTTCTAGAGAGTCTGGTGGGACTGGACGGGGATCGTCGTCTTGCCGGGTTGACCATTCTCGATCCATTGTTGGGCACTGGGCTCTAACCATTCCGCATTTTAAAAATATTCTTATAAGTCAATAATTTTAATAAAATGCCAATATTTTTATAACGCGCTGATGTTACAAGAATGCTGCAAGGCGGAAGAACGGTCGGAGCCCGGTTCCTTCGCGTTTTACGGCAAGGTAGAATACAATGGAGATTAAATTATTCGGGTTTTTCTCCCCCCTCCCACTGGGAAGGGGGATTCCCACGTCTCCAACCCATCCTATTGGTTCTATACTTTTCAATTTATTTCTATTTTGTTACATTCATCAACTTGAGAAAACCATTGACAGTGTACTGATACATATAATAATTCCGAAAGAAAAAAAAGGGGCTGGGAGATTGCCCCAAGGTTTTTATTTTGTTTTTCTCGCGCCCTATTACTTCTACCTTGTCACATTCATTAATTGGAATGGATGGCTAATTATTTATTGATATATGAA
>JADFZF010000217.1 GCA_015232645.1 Magnetococcales bacterium
TCAGTTCTGTCATCCTGAGACCGGAGAGCAAATGATCGACTCATTGGTGTGAGAATCCGACAAAAAGTGCCATCAGAGAAATAGCGGGGGATCAGGAAATCTGAGGATACCAAACAGGGTGCCTTTCCCTCTCCATTTTTTTCCGATAACAGCGGTCATGGGGCTTAAGGGGAATGCGTTTGGTGTATCCCAAAATTTTCCCAGCGTTATATGGCGCAAAGCGCGAAAATTTCCGATCTGGAATCTTTCAATTTTTGCCATAAAACACCTTTCCTGGGTCAGGATAGTCAACGTTTTTTTGCCACGAGGTTACCCCAAATTGGACCCGGTCCGAAGGCAGGTTTTCCAGCCGTTTTGGGATCTTGCTCGTCGGGAAGGCCGAAGGGGAGTTCGTAGGGTGAGACCCGGTGAAGCTGTGTTTGATAAAGAAAGGCGTCGGCAGTATTTAGATGCTGCGCGATCCATTGGGCCAAGAAGTCGAAAACTTCGCCGGCGTGTTCGTCCTCCACCGTCACGGTGACAACGCTGACTCGTTGAGCGGTAAAAGGTTTTTCAGTTGTCGCATGGCCTGAGTTGAGGTTGGAATAGCCGCGACATTGAGAGGAGCAGCCGGTCAGCCGTCCCAGTTGGCGCTGTAGGGTGGTGAGCAGCAGGGTATCCATCCCATCAGCCGGGAGGATGCATGTGATCAGATGGCGGCCGGAATGGAAGGGAAGGGTGGAAACAAAGTCGGGCATGGGGGAATCCCTTTATGAATTGAATTTATCGATGACCTCCTTGGGGATGTAGGTCGCTGCCTTTTCCAGGGGAGTGACGTACATGAACCCCATTCCCGGGATGTCGAGCTGACCGGCGAGGTATACGTTTTCAAAAACTGCATCCGCCTGGGCGTCGGAGACGACGATATTGACAACCTCTTTTTCCACCTCGACGGCGACCCCCAGGATTCCAAGGCGTTCGCGAACGCCACTGCCTTTGGCGAAGTAGACGGTGGCCCCTTGTGCCCCCGCGTCGCGGGCCGCCTTGACGATGGTATCTCCCATGCCGCGTTGTACGATGCAGGTGATTAACTTGACATCGGTCAAGAAAGTGATCGTCCGAGGGGTTGTCATGGTCGGGATCTCATGAAGGCTAGGGGGTATGGATATGGTTGCGCAGGCTCGCCAGCAGGACGGCGATCATGGAACCCATGGCGGCCATGGCGAGAAGGCCTGATCCTGCCAGGGTGCCGTTGATACCGAGTCCCATGGCCTGGAGCGCGGGGAGAGTGATGGGGCCAGGGATGATACCACCGCAATCCCAGGCCAGAGCGGCTCGTTGGACCAGGGATGACTGGGCCAGAAGGAGCAGAGCCAGTGTTGCCGGCAGCAGGAACCAGATGAAGTGGATGGCCAACATCTCTTTCAGGACGCCCATGACGATCCCTGAAGCGGCGCCGATGGCCACGATCCGGAGTAGGCCCTTTCTGGTGGAGACGCCGTTGGAAACGTTTTCGAGCAGGCTGCCTAGGATATTCAGGCCTGGGTTGGCGAAGGTGCTCGCGAAGGTGAGGGCGAAGGCAAAGATCAGTATCGTTCCATGTTCGGCCCATGGGGGAAGATTGGCAGGGACAACCGAGGCCTGGGTCGGGACAGTCGGTTCCCACGGAGCGGAAGCCGTGCCGGTGATGGATAAACCCAGGGTTGAACCGAAGTGTGTGAGGGTCAGGCCAAGGGCGGCCAGGATGGTACCGTAGGCCAGCATGCCGGGTTCGGGAATTTTTTCCCGCAGGAGGAACAGGCAGGCGAGGACGGGGAGCACAACCGTTGGGACGATGGCACGCAGGGTCCAGAGGATCGTATCGATCGGGCCGGAGAGGTGCCATGATGTTACCCTGGGATCTGGGGCCAGAGGATAAGCGTTGATGTCGATATCAGGTGCGGGGAGGAGGGGGGCCATGATCAAGCCCAGCAGCAGCACAACGGCAACGACGGCGAGTGCGGTAAGGCCGATCAGCCCCAGACCCAAACGGGTTTTGCGCCCCTTGGTGATGGATGGCACCATCCCTTTGCCCAAGGCCAGGATCAGGGAGATCGATACCGGACCCAGGGTGACGGAAGCGGCATCCCAGGCCAGCTCCGCCAAGCGGTCGAGATGGGGAATCCGTGACAGGACCCACGTCAACACGACGGAGGCCAGCAGCAGAATGGTGAGAGCCGGTTTCAGGCTCAACCCACGCGAGAGGAGCAGCACGCCGAGGCTCAAGGCCAGGCCAGTGGCGGTGCCCATCGCCCATGTCAGCCACAGAGAGTGTTGGTGTAACAAGGTGTGGACGAAAGGGGCTTGGGCCACTGCGATCCTGCTGTCGGAGTGGGGGAGAAAAGCCAGTCCTGGTTCGGATAGAGTCAGACCAAAGCCGGTGAGAAACATGAACAGCAAGAGGGTGGACAAAGACGTTTTTTGCGGCAGCAGATTGCCGACGGTTTCCCAGAAAGGGATCAACCCCGATCGCAGTCCTTCCAGGAACAACATCAGGCCAGCGGATAGGGCCAGGACACCCGTCACGATGCTGACGGAATGGCCATCGAAGTGACGCCAGGTAAGCCATTGGAAGGCGATCAAAAGGAGAGGCAGAGGCAGGATAACCCGGAATTGATCCAGAAACCGGTGGGAAAAATAGGAATGAAGAAGGCGGTAGATATCCTTCGAATTGAGTTTGACCGGGGGAGCGACATGAGGCACAATTCCACCTTTGAGATGCCGTCGGATTTTTGGCGTCAGTAGGTTATAGCTGATCCGGCGTATGACGACCGTTCCATTCCGGGAACTGTACTCGGATCCGTTTTCCTGGTTCATATTTCGATCCCTGGTCTATTCCGGTGGTTGAGGCGATCCATTTTGGCATGAAACATTCGTAACGATGAAATTGTCAGCATCCAGGACCAACCTGGGCATGTGATAGGTTCTGCCAGCAATCGGTCAAATGCCAATCCTAGAGCAACCCCATGGCCAAAAAACATCACCCACGACTGCCTCTTGTAAAACAGATTAATTTCTTCTGGAACTGCATCATGTTGATGGGAATTGCCTGGTACGGATTCTCCGTGCCGGTGGTGATTGCCCTTAAGATTGAGGTACCAACATGGTTTCACGAACTTGATTATCTTTTGACCGTATTGTTCCTCGTCGATATCCTTATCATGTTTCGGACGCCGTTCATGCGGGAAAACGAACTGGTTGTCGACCCCGTCCAGATTCGTCAGCATTATTTGAAGAATCGATTTTTTCTTGATCTGGTGGCTACCATTCCGTGGGATATGTTTCTTATGTTATTGTTATCACAGGATTCACCCTATGTCAACTTGATTCAGTTATTGCGGTTGATCAGGATGTTGCGGTTTCCCGGCATCGTCGCTAATTTACGTTCCAAGACCGGCAATGCCCTGGTGGATGCCATTTATCTGGAAACGAATCAGAAAATACAAATATTCATGCTGTTGTTCTGGGTATTGGTTGTCCTCAACGCCATCGCCTGCGGTTGGATCGTATTGAACGAAACCCCCAACAAGGACCCCATCTCCATCTACATTCAGGCTTTTTACTGGCTGATCGTTACCGTCGCTACCGTCGGTTACGGCGACATCACCCCCCAAACCGACCTGGCCCGCATCTATGCGGTGTTGGTTATGATGGTGGGAATCGCCATGTATGGTTACATCATCGGTACCGTTTCCACGACCATCGCCAATGCCAACGCCCAAAAACAACGTCGTCAAGAAAAATTTTCCGCTCTTGCCGATTTTATGCAACGGTATGAAATCCCTTTGTCCACCCAGAACGATATTTTTAGTTTCTACGATCACTTTCTCCGCGATCGAATGACCATGGCCGCGGAGATTCTCCAGGAATTACCCCAGGAGTTGCGCCGGGAAATTGACAAGTACGTCAATCTGTTCATGTTGCGCAGCGTGCCGTTTTTTCAACATGCGTCCCACGAATGCCTGATGGACATGGTTAACTGTCTCACCACCACCATCTGTACCCCCAAGGAAGTGATCATCCGGGCGGGGGACAAGGGAAATGAAATGTATTTTTTGTTTCATGGGGAGGTCGAAGTCTTGGACGCCCAAGGGCATTCCCTGGTCCGGTTGCGTTCCGGGTCCTTCTTCGGCGAAATCGCTCTTCTCAGACAGGTGGAACGGGTCGCCACCGTTCGCGCTATGACGTTTTGCGATCTGTATGTCCTTAGTCGTACCGAGTTTACCCGGGTCATGGAAAGCTATCCCGATTTTGCCGCACAATTGGATGCCGTGGTCCGCGAACGTTATCCATCCCTTCACTGACAGTCGATGGCCCCCAGGGAGACCTCACCGTGAGTTCGTGTCGTTCATGAAACATTCCCAGGATGCCATCCTCCTCATGCGCCTTTGGGTGATGGTTCGTCCCTTCCTCGGACAACTGCTCATCTCCCTGGGATGTATGATTTTCATGGCGGCCAGTTCCGGAGCCATCGCCTACATGGTACAACCTCTGGTGGATGAGGTCTTCATCCGCAAGGACGCCCACTTGGT
>JADFZF010000218.1 GCA_015232645.1 Magnetococcales bacterium
TCCAAAGTGATGGAACGCCCCTGGAAGTGAGTGAGGAGATCGCTGGCCAGATCCTTCACCCGGTCCTTGGCACCAGCCGCCGAGGCCAAAGCTGCCCATCGGCTTTTCCGGCGTTCCAGGTCCGTTGCCACTTCCGGATATTTCTCGGCGATGTCCTGCAACGCCTCGTCCACGTCCTCCCGCCCCAGATGCAACTTGACCTGCCTGGGCTCGTAGAAAATGCGGACGGTCGCCTTGTCTTCCTGAGATTGGCGGATGTCGTAGGTATGGAAGACATCACCGAACACCTCCACGGTGTCCGCTCCGCTGAAACTGATGGGGGTGCCGGTAAATCCCAGCCGCTTGGCATTGGGCAAGGCCTCGGCCAGATAGCGGGCGTACCCTTCAAGGAAGCCGTACTGCGACCGGTGCGCCTCGTCTGCGATGACCAGAATGTTGTCCCGCTCGGAGAGGACCGGATGGTCCGTCTCTCCGCTGTCCTTCTTCAAGCGGAACTTCTCGATGGTGGTAAAGATGACCTCGCCGCCCTCGGTGCGGAGCAGGTTGCGCAGGTCGTCCACCGAGTTGGCATGCTGCACAGCTCCGACCAGGGTGCGGCCCGCCACGAACTGGTCATGAAGCTGATCGTCCAAATCGTTGCGATCCACCTGCACCACAAAGGTGGGATTCCGCAGTTCCGGCATGCGGCGCAGCATTCCCACCAGGAACAGCATGGAGAGGGATTTCCCCGACCCGGTGGTGTGCCAGATGACGCCAACCCGCCGGTCGCCCCCATTGGCAAAGGAGGAGCGGGTCCTTTCCGCCGCCAGTCGGACGGCAAAGAACTGGTGATACTTGGCTCCCTTCTTGATGATGCGGTCGTTGGCGGTTTCATAGAGAATGAAGTCCCGAACATAGGCCAGGAAGCGCTCTTTCTGGAACAATCCCTCGATCAAGGTCTTCATGCTGCCGGTGGTGCCGGGCTCGACATTGAAACCATCGATGGATTTCCAGGGAGCGTACCACTCTTCCCCTGCGGTCCACATGCCATGCAAGGTGTTGACCCCATCACTGGCCACGGCGACGACATTGAACTCGAACAATTGGGGAATTTCGTTGACGTAGTGCTGGATCTGGTTGAGCGCATCGTCCACGGTGGGTTGGTCAGAATAGGGATTCTTCAGCTCGAACACCCCCAGGGGCAGCCCATTGACGAACAGCACGATATCGGGCCGCCGGTCGTTCTGGCCATGAATGGGGAGCTGGTTGACCACCTGGAAGCGGTTGTTCTCAGGCTGGTCCCAATCCACGGGATGGATGTGACGGAACTCCGTCCTTCCATCCGGGAAATCCACCTTGAGTTCAAAGCCCCGGGTCAGGTTCTGGTGGAAGGCCAGGTTGCGCCTCAGCGTGTCCACGCCTTCGGGACGGGAAATGCGGGTCACGGCTTCAGCCACGGCCCCTTCGGGCAGATCCGAATAGCGCCGAGCCAACTGGGTATGCAGTACATCCTGCAGCACCACCTCATCATGGTCCCGGTCCAGATCGGGGCCGGCCGCATGCTCCCATCCCAACAGCTCCAGCCGCTGGATGGTTGTCAGCTCGAATTCGGTCTCGGTGCCTCGGTGCCGGGTCATTTGGTCAACTCTTTACAAAGGCACGCGTTACAATGGATGCCATCATCAGTCATTCTCATATTCTTCAAGACAATTGTATGCATGATAATTCATATCACCCCCACCTCTTGCTTGAGTATATCCTTTGAAGGACTCCTCCATTTCAACCAAACAAGAAACTGGGGACTCTTTGCGAAGTTTTCGTAATTCAGACCTGCTTTTGTTTATATTATAAATCCCGCCAACTGCTATTCCACTCCCAATGATTGCGGCTATTGAGGCGTCTGGTGCTCCCAGAAGTTTTCCAAGCAGATATGCTGCAGGAAACCCCATGAGGTTGATTCCAAACCAGCCATTAACTTTGAAAAGATCTGCGCTTTTCCGATAGTCCTGCAATGCAGACTCTAGCTCTTTGACCTTTTGATTGATTTCATCAATAACAATTTCCTCTTCCTCAATGCCACTGAGATGCTCGTGAAAATCAGCAATTGCCTGCCGGAGTCGGGAGATCTCGTCCCTCCGCCTTTCGCGGAAATCGACAAGTTTATTAGAGGGTATATCTTGAATGTTTAAAGGAATGAATCGGCTTACAATAAACGAGAAAAGCGCGAACTGTTCTTGACCATCTTGATCGCTAGTATCGTACATCCTCATGTTTTCACTAATACCGCCATCCATGTTAAAGTAACTTGTGGCGGTCCAGGGAGCCCATTCAGATGTTGCGAGACTCAGTTTGTTTCTTGATGCGATTTCTCGTGCAAGAAACAGCATATAGTTTGAGGCAAATTCGGTTGGCAGGTAATGCCAGTCTTCCGATTCAGGGTATCCAAGCTTATTGAAGAGGTCCCTGACCACCTGATCAGTCTTGCCGGTATGCAACTTGGCAACTTCATATTCCTCGGCATCGGAAGCTGATAATGCTGCGGCATCCCATTCCTGAATTTTTTGGAGAAACTTCTCAGCCGTGTCCGCTGCATACCGGCCCGGATCGATCTGTTTCCCGATGGCTTGGCTCTCAATCAGCGGCTTCAATTCGTCGGGATCGTTGGTCGTCACCCCGGCGGGGACAATCCTGTAGACATGCTCATAGAACATGGACATGGCCTTGAACCAACCGGCGTCCCGCATATCGATGTAGGGGTAGAAAAGAGCGCTGTGGTTATCCATGGGCTACCCTCAACGACGATTGAGCGGATGGTAATGGCGCTTGGCCACGCTCATGGAACTCCGTCCTTCCATCCGGGAATTCCACCTTGAGTTCAAAGCCCCGGGTCAGGTCCTGGTGGAAGGCCAGGTTGCGCCTCAGCGTGTCCACGCCTTCGGGACGGGAAATGCGGGTCACGGCTTCAGCCACGGCCCCTTCGGGCAGATCCGAATAGCGCCGAGCCAACTGGGTATGCAGTACATCCTGCAGCACCACCTCATCATGGTCCCGGTCCAGATCGGGGCCGGCCGCATGCTCCCATCCCAACAGCTCCAGCCGCTGGATGGTCGTCAGCTCGAATTCGGTCTCTGTTCCACGATGTTGAGTCATTTCATTACAAACACCTGCTTGATATACACCATATTATTGTATTGATTTTTATGCTCTTCTGTGTATACTTACATTCAGTCTCATCCGCCATGCTGCGGAAGGAGCATACGAAGCCGTCCTCCGGGGCGGCTTCAGCCGTTTCTGGTTCTCCAATACTCATCCCTTTCCATGGCGAATGTTTTTTTCCTGTGTCCTTGCAACAAATAAGCTGTTTTCAGTAACCAGTATCCTTTTCTCTCCGCCAGGATAACGGCAAAATCTTCAGGTTCGTACCACAAAACCAACATCGTGTTGGATCCTCGGCGATTTTTCCACCAACTAATGTCCGGGTGGGTGCGATGATTGGAAATTACCCAAGCAATCCAACGGATACGCTCACACCGTCTAAAATCTGGTATTCTGTCTTCCTCTTGCTTGCCTTCAGAAACCATGTGCCAGAAGGCAAAATGCTTACCTTGCGAAGGAGGACGAAACTGGCAGCTCACAGGCAACCTATCAATTGTCAGGACGCCATTAACCACATCATCCAGGAAAGCCTGATAAACTTCCTCAACGTATTTGCTCCAGTCCCCATGGAACGGTATCAAAGCTGGTGGAGTAGGATTCACGACTGCTGAGGACTCCAAACCAGGATGTTCATTTTTGCGGCCTGGGGAAGCGTGGTGTGTTGTAAAGATAAATTTGATTTTTTCTTGATATGATCCACAAGCGCGAGTTTTGCCTGGCTGGTTTGTAATCCTCGATGTAGATATCCCAATGCACCAATCAACAGGTCCGCCAATTGAAGTAATTCAACTTCATGGGATCGAACCTGCTGCACCCGCGCGACAATTGATCTGTCAAAATCATATTGGCTGTTTGCAAGCACTTCGTGCAGCTTATGGATTTTTGTTTGGCTTTTCGTATCCTTTATGTCCAGATAAACATGGTACCTGCTGTCAGTGTTAAATATTTGTTTAAGCATCACAAAAAACATTTTATAGTACCAAGTGTCGTGGTTCTGAAAGAACTGACCATGATCTAATCGTGTTTTGTCAGGTATGACGACAGCCCGGAAATGTAGTTCATCTTCAGTAAAAAACAGATCAACGAGTTCTTGATAAAAGGATAGGCCGCCTGGCGACACTTTTACCCATTTGATTTCTCTCTGTTTTGAAAAACCATGCCTTTCCTTTAAATTGCGAATCTTGTTTGAAATGTCAGATATATTTTCTTGCGGGCACCAAATTGCTCCCAGGACCATGATCGAAATATGGTCCTGTTCCAGGTGGCAAGATTCATCACAGTAGACGTTATACAAATTGCTCATGCCGATATCTTGCCCGCAATGCTCAGGCTCCACCTTGATACCAATAAATGTGCATGGGATGCACTGAACTGTACTTTTTTAGAAGTGATATCCATCA
>JADFZF010000219.1 GCA_015232645.1 Magnetococcales bacterium
TTGGAAGTGATGGCGCTCCGAGGGAAGGCCAGGTTTTTATCAAACCGGAGGATGAGGCCTGCAAACAATCACCGCGAGCTTGAATCGGGTCAGCATGTCGGTGTTGATGGGGATTCAGGCGGTCATCATCGCCAACCGGGAGGGGCCATCGGCTCCACTCGGGATTTATCATCGGTTTCCTTGAGCAACAAGTCAATGGTTTTACCGCAGCCGGGATGCAAAAGAGTGGGGGAAAGTTCGGCCAAGGGTACGAGCACGAAGCGGCGTCGGGTGATACGTGGATGGGGGAGGGTGAGTCTGGGGTGGTGGAGTTGGCATTGATCGTACATCAGGAGGTCGAGATCCATGGGGCGGGGGCCGTTTTTGAATTCGCGGCGGCGGTTGCGTCCCAGACGGCATTCCACCCGTTGCAGGAGGCGCAACAACGCCAGGGGCAGGAGGGAGGTGGCCAGGCAGGCGACGGCGTTGATGAACCAGGGTTGATGTTTGAATCCGACCGGCTGGGTGTGGTACCAGGAAGAGAGGGCGAGGAGGCGTATCTGGTGGTTCTGGGCCAGGAGAGCGATGGCCCGGCGGCAACGGCCCAAGGGGGAATGGATATTGCTGCCGACGCCTATCCAGGCGATGGCCGAACCGGGAAAGGGACCGATACCATCCACTTGGCCATGCCTGGGTTGGTCGAACCGTATTGTGGCGTCATCGGTGGAGGTATGGGTCGTTTTCAGGGACGGACCGGGGTCAGCGGCACCAACCGTCGTGGTCAGCGCCATTAAACCCGGGATCCAACCTTGATATGCCAAGGCTCGAAGCGGACGCCGAGCAGGTTGTCCCGAGGGTATCTGAGGGTCAGGTAACCCAGGCCACGGAGGGTTTTGTAGACCTTGGTGGTGACGAAACGTTCGGTGAAGTTGTACTGGCCGTACCCCGCCTGGCCGACATCAAAATCGCTGATGCCATGGAACGAGTATCCGGGGGGGGCCAGTGAGCGCGAGGCCCGGGACAGATTGCCCCCGCTTTCGTAGGCCTTGTTGAGAAACAGGTAGAATTGTTTGATGACGCTGCGTACGCCGGAAGTCAGGATAACCTCGGGCCCCAGGATTTTGCGGATGGCTTCCCAGGTTTCCACGGGCTTGCCCCGGTAGAGGTAGTTGCCACTGTTGGGGACCTTGACGACTTCGCGCAGGGGGATGCGATCGGTCAAATTCTTGAGTGGTTTTTCGCCATAGAAGCCGTAGATGGCCGCCTGTTCATAGAAAAGGGTTTCCAGGAAATTGAGTTCCGGGGTAGTGAATTCTCCCACACTGGGATAGGTGGCGGCCTGCCGAAGGGCTTCGTCGAAGTCCAGAAGGTAGAAATTTCCGTGCCCGACGGTTTTTTGTAGGCGGACGAATCTTTCCAGGGAGGATTTCAGCAATCCCCAATTGTATTCGTCGAAGTAGACATCACCGGGATGGTCTTCGTCATACTGCCGCACCTTTTTCAGGTATTCCGACAGGTCGTCATCTTTTTTGTTTTTTTGCAGGTCCTTGGGGGGAGGCACATCCTTGACACTGGCGAAGGCGGGCGGCGTCATGGCCGCAAATCCCAGTGCCGATCCTGCTGCCGCCACTTTAAGAAAATCGCGTCTGTTCATTGGATAGGCCTTGATTTTTGTTGAAGTGAAAATTTTCATGATCCATCTTTCACCTCAGGAGGCAAAAGGACGTCATCCCTCACGGTGGTGGCAATCATCTTTTTCCTGCACCATACTGTTTTTGGCTTTAAACTAAAAGGTCATAGGGAGACCTCTGCGCCCACTCCGGGTTGAAGGATGATTGACGCCTATCCCCGATCTAAAGTAGAAACGGATATCTTTGGGATCGACCTTTGTGAGCCTGCATCTCAAGCCAGGTGGCAAGGAGAAAGGTTCTGATGTTGCTCCAAGTCCTGATTTTGGGACATAACCCGCTTTTGTTCACAGGCGACTCCTGGCGTCCTGGCTCTCTGGTTTCTACTAACATGCATAAACCATACCTTTCCATCAGAGAGCCGTCGGGCTCCGTTTGGCGAGCCGCCATCGGTTGGTGGAGGGTGCCCGTTTTTTGTCTAGCCGTCATTATCTATCCCGCAGCGGCCCTGAGTCAGCCTCCGGAGCCGAACCGGGGGGGGGCTTTGGATATGCGGGACGTCGTTCATGAAATCGTCAAAAAGTCGGCAGATGAAGCGGTGGCCCCAACCGATATCACCGTCCCTGTATTTTCACCGCGCAGCGTTGCGAAAAAAGGAGTCCCTGCCAATCCGACCCCGGACAAATCGGTATCCAAGGGGACTCTGCCTGCCGCCCTTTCGCCCCCCGGTGCGGTACTGACCGTGGAGCAAACCTGTGAGCGTATCGGTGAAAAGCTGGGGAGTGTCAGCAAGGACGACTGCATGGGGCATCGCTTCGTGGCCTCGGGTGGGGTATCTGTACAGGGAATCCCCATTCTGTTCAAGGAATATCCTCCCATGGCGGGTCGAGAATCCCGCGCTCGCATTCTGCTCTTGGGGGGAATTCATGGCGACGAATATTCATCCATCAGTATTGTTTTTAAATGGATGGATATACTTGACAAATTTCATTCCGGAATGTTTCATTGGCACGTCGCCCCCCTGGTCAATCCCGATGGGTTGTTGCGCAAGGATTCCCAACGGATGAATTTTCACAATGTGGATCTGAATCGCAATTTTCCGACCTCTCCCACCCAGGAGGAATGGCTCGAAGCCAGCCAGAGATACTGGGTCAACGAGACCCATCGTGATCCGCGAAGATTTCCCGGTCCCGCCCCTTTGAGTGAACCGGAATCGCGCTGGGTTGCGGAAGAAATTGCCCGTTTCAAACCCGATGCCGTGATTTCAATCCATGCCCCCTATGGCCTGTTGGATTTTGACGGTCCCCCCAACACCCCACCGGAACGATTGGGGCCGCTGTATCTTTCCTTGTTGGGGACCTATCCCGGATCCCTGGGGCGTTATTGTGGGGACAATATGAAAATTCCCATCATTACCATCGAATTGGAGCACGCCGGCATCCTGCCCGATAAAAATGAAGTTGCCGGGATTTGGATGGATCTGGTCAAGTGGTTGACCACTCATGTGCATCGTCGTATTCCTCCGGAGCCGTTATCAATAAACCTGAAACCCAGGCAGACATCGCGATGAACACCGCCCTTCATGGATTACAGCCCTATCCGTTTGAAAAGCTGGCTGTCCTGTTGCAGGACATCACCCCCGAGCCTGGCCGGACGGCGATCAATTTGTCCATCGGGGAACCCAGGCACCCTGTCGCCAGTTTCATTCGCGAAATCATGGCCGCTTCCCTGGATGGGATCAGTCGCTATCCCACCACCCGCGGCGAGTTGGGCTTACGCCAGGCCGCCGGTCGATGGTTGGAACGGCGGTTTGGCCTTGTTTCGGGATCGGTTGACCCTGAAAGGGAGGTTTTACCAGTCAATGGTACCCGCGAGGCGCTGTTTTCCATCGTCCAGGCGGTGGTCGATTTTCCGGAAGGGGGGCGAAAGAAGCCGTATGTGCTCATGCCCAATCCGTTCTATCAAATCTATGAAGGCGCGACCATCATGGCCGGGGCCATTCCGGTCCACGTTCCCGCTACGGCGGCCAATGGCTTTCTCCCCGATTATGCCGCCTTGCCTGCCGATATTTTGGCACGCACCCAGTTGTTGTTTCTGTGCTCGCCGGCCAATCCCACCGGGGCGGTCACCTCCACGGAAGAGTTGAAAAAATTGTTACGGTTGGCCGACACCTATCATTTCACTCTGGCTGCTGATGAGTGTTATTCGGAGGTCTGGTATCAAGAACCGCCACCGGGACTGCTGAAGGTGGCTCAGGATCAAGGGAGAAATGGGTTTGAACGTTGCCTGGTGTTTCATTCGTTGTCTAAACGATCCAACATGCCGGGAGCGCGTTCCGGGTTTGTGGCGGGGGATGCGACCATTCTTGAACACTATTTCAAGTTGAGAACCTATACCGGTTGTGCCACCCCTCCGTTCATCCAGCAGGCGGCCATCGCGGCCTGGAACGACGAAGCGCATGTCGAGGACAATCGGGTGCAATATCGGCAAAAATTGTCCGATGCTCTGGAGATATTACGTTCGGTCTTGCCTGTGGAAGCGCCACGGGCAGGGTTTTATCTGTGGCTGGAAGTTCCGGGAGGCGGTGAAACCTTTACCCGTCAATTGTTCCAACGCCATCACGTCACCGTGTTGCCCGGGGCCTATCTGGGGCGCGGGGCGGGCAGGGACAATCCGGGGGCCCCTTATATCCGGGTGGCCCTGGTCCAACCCCGGGAGGAAACCCGTGAGGGAATACGCCGGATCGCCGCGTTGGCCACCGAGATGTCAAGGTCCGGATAATCCCAATTCCTCCCGGTTTCATTCGCCCCCGTCCTTGTGGCCATCGTGGGGAGGGGGGTGTGGGCTCGATATTCCATCGTCAAGCGGCCTGGAGGTCTTTGCAGCCACGGGCTTTCGTCAACAGGGACGGTGGTATCCA
>JADFZF010000021.1 GCA_015232645.1 Magnetococcales bacterium
CAGCAACGCTCGATCAGCAACTCGATGCTGTAGAAATTTCATCAGCCATTTGTGGTTGACCGTATCGAAGTAACTGGCGATATCGGCTTCCACAATCCAGCGGATGGGAGCTCGGTCGATGGTGACGCGCAATGACTCCAATGCATCGTGGGTCGAGCGACCAGGTCGAAACCCATGAGAAAATTCTTTGAAGTATGGTTCATAGACCGCTCCAAGAACTTCCGCGACCGCTCGTTGCACTGTCCTGTCCCGAACCGTCGGAACTCCAAGCGGACGGAGTTTGCCGTTCGCCTTTGGAATGAAGACTCGACGGACCGGTGACGCCCGATATCGCCCACCACGTAGCTCCTCCAGGAGATGTTCAATCTCGGCATCCAGCTTATCTCCAAATGCCTTCATCGTCACTCCGTCTAATCCTGGAGCCGCGTGCTGATTGAGTTTTCTGAAGTTCGTCTTCAGAAAATCGGTCGTCAACAGATGAGCCAGCGACGTAAATCTTACCCGTTTGTCCTGCTTCGCTCTGAACACTACCCGCTGAAATTCCGGGGACACATTTTGCACGGCTCTGAGTCCAGTCATGTGTTTCCTTCCAGCAGATACAAAAACCCGACAGTCCTTCCCTCCACCAGCATTACCCGGTTTCCTCGGTACTATGACTGTCTCCGACTTCTCCCCGTTCATCGCCTTCGCTCTGGTTGCCCTTGCTTCAGACTACCACCGGGCCACTTTCCCGGTGGAAACAGAGAGATCTCCCAGGTTGCGTCGTGTCGCCTTTTTGCGTACATGCCATCCTCTCGGACCCCGGCGGGACTCTTCCCGGCTCGCCTGGCAATATTGCAGCCTAACGCCGGTTCGGCCTGGGCCTTCCCTTCGTTTGGACATGGTCGGCTCCCGCGTGTATTTTCGAGGCTCAATAGGTTCACTTGCGTTACGGCCTGCACACCCCTGTCCTACGCTTAACCAATAGCGTCACCACTATTGGACCAAGGACTCAGTTCCGTACCCTGTCGCTACCAGCGCACGGACGGGATTTGCACCCGCTGACTACACGCGCCTTTTCCTGGCGCACCCAGACCCCTTTTTTTTTCAATATTTTAAAACCGACGACAACCTTCCAAGTCGTGTCCCCAACCGATGGGCGCCTCGGCGAGGAGACCTCTCTGAGATGCGATCATCAAGTTTTCACACGATTGACAGCATGACCAATAACGGAATGATAACCCTGGACCACATGGCTCCAATCGAGCAGCCGTACCGCCTCCAACCCACCCGTCCGACAGGCCTGCCGCAGCTCGGGCTGTTCGAAAAGGGCGTCGAGGGCGTGAGCCAGCCCCTGACTGTCCTCGACATCCACCATCCAACCGTTGACTCCGTTGCCGATCCGATCCGCCGGCATGCCCACCCGGGTGGAGAGCACCGGAACGCCACAGGCCCACGACTCCACCAAGGCCTTCGGTCCCCCTTCGGCCCGTGATGCGATCACATAAGCGTCCAAAGCCTGATAACAGGCCACGATATCGGGATAGTTTTCCACAAAGCGATGCCGCCAGGAGATCCCGAGTCGATCCAAACCGTTTTTGACGTACCCTCGGGCCGGTCCTGTCAGCAGGACCAACAGACGCCCCTTCGGAATGGTCGTCCGGGCCAGGGCCTCCAAAAACACATCGGGACCCTTGACCAGTTTGGGGACGGTTCCCTCGCCCCATCCGGTACCATCCTTCTGAAACGATCCGATACAAAATACCCCCTCCGGAATCCCCAGATCGGCACGAATTTTATTTTTTTCCTCGGGGGTCGGTGGACAAAAAAGTTTGAGATCCACGCCAAGAGGGATGGTAAAAAGTTTGTCGGAGCCGATGCCATGATCCAATAAAACCCGACGTGAAATGTCACAGGTGACGATGATCCCGACCATGGGGTCCAGGGCCTGGGGGAGCTGTTCGAACATGGCCCGCATCCGTTCGTCCGGGTCATCGGGGCTGCCGTGAAACCAGGTCAGGAACAAGGTGTTGGAACGATGCAGCGTCCGTCTGGGGCCAAAAAACCACGGATAACGATTCCCGAATAAAATCACCTGATGCCGCAAATGCCAGGGGGTGGTGATGATGGGAACGTCATCGTGCAGACATTGGCCCAGACCACCGGCTATATAATGCGCATCCCACTTGAACGACCAATCGGCGCTATCGGTGACAAAATGAACCTGCCGATGCCTGCGTCCCTTCCACTCATTGGAAAGCACTTGTGACCATCGCCACCATGTTTTCCTGAGCATGGCGTTCATCCCTATGACAAGAAGTACCCACCGTCATCGCTACGACCCCGGGCCGCGCCACCCATCCTACTCATCGGATCCCGCTTCCAGTGCCACCTTCGGCGCGACATGGACAGGGTCGTGGTCCACACTCAACTTTCCGGGTCGTGTTCCGAGACCACGCCCATCTGCTCCTCCAGGTTCAGGGAGAGCTGCTCCCATTCCTCCATGGACTGAGTCAACTGGGACTCGAAACGACCGTTCTGTTCCAACAGCCGCAGCAGACGTTCCTTGTTTTCCTTCGCGTGCATTTCCGGATCGGATAACTGCCCGCGTATCCGTTCCAGGTCCGCCTCCAGTCGGGCGATGGTTTCTTCAAGGATGGCAATCCGTTGCCGAATAGGCCGGGTGACCAGATCGATGGTCTTGCGGCGCTCCGCCGCCTCTCGACGCCGATCCCGGGGATTGGATGGGTTGGCGACCCGGGATTCACTGTCGTTCGCCGAGTCCGCGGCAAGGAATTCCAGATAATCCTGCAGGTCCCCCTCCCATTCCCGAACCTTCCCCTGGGCAATCAGCCAAAAACGATCACAGACCGTTTCCATCAAATCGCGATCATGGGTCACCAAAATCATGGAGCCACCATAACCCGACAACCCCTCTTCCAGAGCCAGGCGTGATTCCATGTCCAGATGATTGGTCGGTTCGTCGAGCAACAGCAGGTTGGGGCCGGTCAAAAACAGCCGCGCCAAGGCCAACCGCGCCTTTTCCCCTCCCGACAGCACCGATACCGTTTTGAATACATCGTCACCACTGAACAAAAATCCTCCCAGGAGGGTTCGTATGGCAGCGGTCGTGGTCCCTTTTTGGGCAGCACGCTCAGCCGCTTCCATGAGGGTTTCGTCGGACCGGAGCGCCTCCATGGCATGTTGGGCAAAGTGACCGGTCACCACCCGATCCCCCAGGAGGACTCGACCGGTATCGGCAGGCAAAACCTGGTTGATCACCTTCAACAGAGTGGACTTCCCCGCGCCGTTGGGACCCAGAAGTCCCACCTTGTGTCCCCTTTCCAGCCGCAACGAGACCTGGGAGAACACCGACCGGCCATCGAAAGCCTTTCCAATACCTTTTAATGTCAATACTTCGCGTGCCGACGACGGAGGCTCGGGCAATCGAACCCGTTCCAAATGCCGCGAATTGACTGCCGTCGCCACCGGTTCGATCTTCTCCAACCGTTTTACCCGGCTCTGAACCTGCCTGGCCTTGGTGGCCTTGGCGCGAAATCGACGAATGAACCGTTCCAGATGTTCGATTTCCCGCGCCTGTTTGTCGGCCTGTTTTTCCTGCAGTGCCAGCTTCTCCTGCCGCAGGATCAGATAGCGTTCAAAATTGACCGAATAGCGTTGGATCGTCTGGTTTTCGATGGCGACCGTCACCTGGGTGGTGCGGTTGATGAAGCCACGATCGTGAGAAATGATCAGCAGGGTCGTCGGAGAGGTTTGAATGAAACGCTCCAGCCAAGCGGTCGATTCCAGATCCAGATGGTTGGTCGGTTCATCCAACAGCAGCAGGTCGGCACGGGAAAACAACAATCGTGCCAAGGCAATGCGCATGCGCCACCCCCCCGAAAAGGTATCCAGGGGACGTTCCTGATCGGTTTTGGAGAATCCAAGGCCATGCAGAATCGCCCCCGCGCGGCTTTCGGCGCTGAAGGAGCCCAGGGACTCCAATCGATGGTCGATCTCGCCCAGCTGCTCCACCAGGGCCGTATCGGGGACCTCCCGATGCAACAACTCCTGGTTCAACTGGACCCGCCGTTGCCGCCATTGGACCAGTTCAGGGTCGCCTTCGAGGGTTTCTTCCAAAATCGGTCGCGATGATGGGGTCAATTCCTGCGCCAATAGTCCAAAGGTGACTCCTCCGGTACGGCGTATCTGTCCTTCGTCATGATCTTCGAGGCCGGCAATCATTCTGAACAGGGTGGTCTTGCCACTGCCATTGGGACCGATCAACGCCACCTTTTCCCCCCTGTTGATGGTCAGGTTGGAGGTGGAGAAAATGACTCGGGCACCAAAATTCTTTGTTATATTTTCAATAAAAAGCATGCAAAAACACCTGCATCACACGACGGGGAAGGTCAGATGCGCTCGATTGAGTGGGATCGGCCCGAGACCAGCCTCGGCCCCGGCATACCCTGCCCCAAGGTCATCCACTGAACCGATGAACCGGGGCGATCGAGGAGTCCCTCCGTGGAAAAAAATGCCTGCCGCCACGGTCCGTTGCCTGACCCTCGAAAGGTGGTTCGACCGGGCAACCGTACGGAATCACGTCGTCAGATTACTTTTTTTTCAATAGATTGTCTACGACCTGCGGGTATTGTCGCTCGTCTTGAGAAACTCGGCATGCATTTTGTAAACAAGATCTCCGAAGCGCACTGTCCCTGACGGCGCATCACACCAAAACAACAGCGATGGGAGGGAACTCATGAAAAGCCAACAAGCCATACGTCATTGTCCCGACGGCTACCCCGTCTTCCGCGTTGGCTGCCAGATGCGTTGGCGCGAGGAATACTGCCGCCAATGTCCCCACGGCTCGCGCTTCTCCCTGAGTCGCCTGATGGGTCTGGCCACCCTTTCGAGTGTGGTCGCCAGCACCGTGACCATGGCCTCCATGATCAAGTCCTGAAATACCGCCCGGGCCGATGAAACCGATCCGATTTCGTTCGGCCCCCTCTCCCGCGACACCCCGGCATGGATGGCTCGGTTCTCCTTGGGACCTCCCGGTCGAGGGACGAAACGGTAACATCGGGATCATGCGGACAGATCCAAAGCCGCCCGCAACAGTTGTTGCGTATAAGGGTGGCGAGGATGACGAAAGATCTCTGCCGCCGGACCGGCTTCCACCACCTGCCCCTGCCACATCACCAGAATGTGGTGAGACATGGCGCGGATGACTCTGAGATCGTGGGAGATGAATAGATAGGAAATCCGATGGTGCTCCTGGAGTCGGCGCAGCAATTTCAGGATTTGGGCCTGGACGGTCAGATCGAGGGCACTGGTGGGTTCGTCCAGAATGAGCAGGTCGGGGTTCAAAATCATGGCGCGGGCAATGGCGATGCGCTGGCGCTGTCCCCCGGAAAACTGATGCGGATAGCGCCACAGCGCCGATGGATCCAAACCGACCTCCTCCAGCATGGCGGCCACCCATTGCCGACGCCGTTGCGGATCATCCTTCATCACGCCATGAATGACCAATCCCTCTTCCAAAATCTGCCCGATGGTCCATCGTGGCGAAAGTGAGGAATAAGGATCTTGGAACACCACCTGGATCCGTCGTCGTACCTGTCGCAATTCGTGACGTTTCAATGCGAACAGGTCCATCTCTTCCAGCTTCAGGCGGCCACGACCGTCGTTCAGACGCAAGATCAACTCCCCCAGCGTGGTCTTGCCGCTGCCCGATTCGCCGACCACCCCCAGGGTTTCGCCACGATTGATGGTCAACGCCACCCCATCGACCGCCTTGATCATACCTGCCGTCTTGCGGAAAAATCCCTTTTTGATCGGAAAATGGCAGGTCAAATCCCATCCCTGCACCAGGGGGACCGGTGCCGACGGGATGTCGGGACCATGGGCATCGGGGAGGCTGGAGATCAGACGCCGGGTATAGTCATGGTGTGGGGTTTGAAAAATCGTTGCGGTGGTTCCCTGTTCCACAATGCCCCCTTGTTGCATCACCGCCACCCGGGAGGCGACTTGGCGTACCATGTACAGGTCATGGGAGATCAGCAGCATAGCCATGCCCAATTGGCGCTGGATCTGCTGTAACAGGTCGAGAATCTGGGCCTGAATGGTGACGTCCAGAGCGGTTGTGGGTTCATCAGCGATCAAAAGATCCGGTTTTCGTGCCAGGGCCATGGCAATCATCACCCGCTGCCGCTGCCCCCCCGAAAGTTGGTGTGGATAAGCCTCCAGATAATGGTCGGGATGGGTGATTCCGGTCAGTTCCAACAGCCGTATCGCCTCTTGACGCAATGACCCGCGGTCCCACTCCTGGTCCGCCGCCATGCTTTCCGCCAACTGCCGAAAGATGGGATACACCGGATTCAAGGCGGTCATGGGCTCCTGGAAAATGATGCCGATGCGATGTCCCCGCACCGACAGGAGGGATTTTTCGTCCAGAGAGAGGAGATCCTGGTTCTGAAAGCGCAACGTTTTGGCCGTGAGTTGTGCCGATGGCGGAAGCAGGCGCAGCAATGCCAGGGCGGCCAAGGTTTTACCGCTTCCCGATTCGCCGACCAACCCCAGGGTTTCCCCGGGAGCCATGGTGAAGGAGATGCCGTCCACGGCCTTGAACCGCTGCTCGGCGCTAGCGAAGGTAATCGAGAGATCTTCAACCGTCAGGAGTGGACTGTCCATGATGAGTCACTCCTTACGCGGGTCCAAGGCATCGCGTAACGCTTCGCCGATGAAGTTCAACAGCAGCATCATCACCACCAACACCACGAATGCGGACAGGGAGAGCCACCAGGCTTCAATATTGGCTTTGCCTTGGCTGAGCAGTTCACCCAGACTGGGGGTGGAGGGGGGAACCCCGAGACCGAGAAAATCGAGACTGGTCAAGGCCAGAATGGATCCGGAGATGCGAAAGGGGAGAAAGGTGATCACCGGGGTGATGGCATTGGGCAACACATGTCGAAACATGATGGTACTGTCGGAGGCCCCCAGGGCCCGGGCCGATTTGACATAGATCATGTTGCGTGCCCGAAGGAATTCGGCGCGGACGTAATCGGCCAGGCCCATCCAGCCGAACAGCGACAGCAAGGCCACCAACAGCCAGATGCTGGGTTGGAACAGGCTGGCGAAGATGATCAGGAGGTAGAGTTCGGGCATGCTGCCCCAGATTTCCATGAAGCGCTGCAGCAGGAGGTCGGTGCGACCGCCGAAGTATCCTTGGACGGCCCCGGCGACAATGCCGACCCCCACCCCGATGGCGGTCAGGCCCATGGCGAACAGTACCGACAGCCGAAAACCGTAGATCAGTCGGGCAAGCACGTCACGCGCGCGATCATCGGTCCCGAGCCGGTTGACGACATCGGGTGGCGACGGCGCGGGCACGGTGAGCTGGGTATTGATGGACGCATAGCCATGGGGATTGGGGGGAAAGATCATCCAATTGCCAGGACTGGTCAATATTTCCTTGAGGTAGGGATCCTTATAATCCGCCTCGGTTTGCAGAAAACCGCCAAACTCCGTTTCCGCATAGGATTGGAACAGAGGAAAATAATACCTTCCCTGATAGGACAGAAGGATGGGTTTATCGTTGGAAAGAAACTCCGCCCCCAAGGACAGAAAAAACAGAACGCCGAACACCCACAGCGAGATCAGCCCCCGACGGTGGGTCTTGAACCGTTGCCAGCGCCGTTGGGCTATGGGTGAAAAGATGGTTCGCATGACGACGGGATTATAGGGGCATCGATAGTTGAAGGGAAGGTTCGCCCTTGAGAGGGCCGATGATGACTTAAGAAACACAATCGAAATTATAAAACAAATTCCTGCCGCAAGAAAAAAACACCACCTCATTCCATTTTTCAGTTGCCCCGCCCCTGCCTGCAGGGCGATTTTTTTTTGTTCCTATCCTCAATGAGTTACCATTCGTCACTACAATTTCGACCTCCACAGGCAGAAAATTTCCCTGCATTGCGGGTTATCATCTGCTAGGATCCGCAGACGTTGGAACTACCGTGATGCCTGATTCCAGGGGGCCGCATACATGGAAAATATGAATAATAACGCAACCTTATCTGAACGACCCGGAGCCATTGCCAATGGCATCCACCTCCAACAATCGCCTTCCACTCCGTCCCCAGAGGCTGGCGAGGCTGCGCCTCAAGGTCAGTTGACTTCGCTCTCCTTCACCACCGAACTTTCCGCGAGTGACATCAATCGGCTACTGAAGATTTTTTCCGCCAACGACCTCCCGTGACGCCGTCGAACTGCCATCCCGACTCCAGGATGCTGCATTAATGAAAGTTAAAAATATATTTTTTATTTTTACTGTTTTGACTTTCTTCATGGATCCTGAAGGAGCTGTCGAGTCCGTCCCGAGCCAAAACGGTCGACCCCCTCGGCCTGAGCCGATCCGATGCCGTTAGCCGGGGCGGCTGCTTTTCACCCGGAGCCGGTTGCGCTCCGCCAAACACGCCCCCCATCCGAGCCGACTTCATGTCCCTCCCAATCGTCAGTCCAGGCGTCATTGCCAGACTGACGGATTATTCATTCGCGATATTCGTCTTGGAGGATGAAGGGGACCCGGAGGTGTGTACAAAGCCATTTGCAAAAATGGTTTCATACCGCTATCCTTGAAATGAAGGATGAGTAGCCGGACGGGCCTACGAGTTGCAGCATGGACGGGGGGGATCCGATTTCAAGACGCCACTCGTCCCTGACATGCCGCCGCTGATCAACCCACGGCTCCGCGAACGGCCTCAGGGAAATGGCCAGAAACCAAAGCCGCGCGGCTCCGGTGAGCCAGATCCACGTTTCAGATTGATCGATAGCGTTGCCACAAGGTCGGAGATCATGCACGCCCCACCCTCGAAAAAAACGGCACCACCCGCAGCAACGGGGAAGGGAGCCACACCGTCCAACGGCGGCACCCAGGCTGCACACGCGCCAGCGGCGGTCTCTCCCGCCTCCTCCCTGCCCGCCCAGGGACCCGCGCAAACCCATAAAAGTACCGTCCATCGAGATGATCGCATCCCCTTCAATACCAAACTCCGTTTTGAGTCCGATGACTCGGCCTTCGTGATTCAGGGGACGACAACGGATGTCAGCATGAGTGGGGCATTTCTCAATTCAGATCACCTGCCCCCAGGGGTCCAAGAGGGGATGGAAGGGGTGGTGTTCCTGGAAATGTCCAAAGGGGGCAATACCTTCGAGGTTTCGTTTCACTGTTCCGTGGCCAGAGTCACACCCAAAGGATTGGGTCTGAATTTTGAAAACGAAGTGGAATAACACGCTCCGCCTCACCGGCTATCACCTTCCCCGGCATAACAGTACCAGCGACCGCAGGACCATCGAGTCACGAACGACTCCCCCCAGTCAGCCCGGCTCGTCAAGCCGCTCTGTTCAAAGGCTTTAAAAGACCCTCCTTTTTTTCAGCCCTTGGCGTTGGTAGCACCTTCCCATTCATCAGCAACGATGATAGGCTTAAACGGTTTATACTCTATCGAAATTTTCGTTAATAAGGAGCTGCTTATGTCAACTTTTCCCGATCGCCGTTTGCGCCGGATGACCACTCCAGCCCTGGCTTTGAGTGCGGTTGCCACCCTGGCCATTACCCTCATCGCCCCCACGTCGGAGGCGCAAGCCTATTGCTGCGCGACCTATTTCCCGGCCGCATCCTATGTCTATCCCGTGAGCTATGCTTATACTCCGGTGGTCTACAGTGCCCCATTGACCTGGACAACCTACTCCTACACTTACGCTTATCCCTATTACACGACGCCAGTATATTATTCCTGGCCCGGGGTCACCCTGGGGTGCGTCGGGTTGGCCTGCTGATGTGACCCTGGAGCTGGCAACGTCGCCGTTGCCCCATTGTGCGGATGGGTTCGGGAACGGGCTGCGCCCTTCCCAATGAGGTGGGGGGCGAACCCCCAAAGTTCCAACTTGATTCTCCCAGCGAAAAAATGCGCGGGGGTCCTGCCTTTTCCGGCGCCACTTTGGCGGTTGTTGCCAAAGTGGCGCCCGCCGATGCCGGAAGGTTGAACACCCCTGGCATTCCCCTCCTCGCCGATCCCCATGCACGCCATCCGCCCAAGAGGGACTCAGAAAGCCTGACCAATGCTGATATAGATTTGAAAAGGATCGTCGATCCCCGTTCGCCGACGCAGGGGAACGCCGACGTCGAGACGCAACGGACCGATGGGGGTCAAATAACGCCCACCGATGCCGGTGCCAAACAGCATCCCTTGAGAAAGGTCGGGGATCGGTTTGTCATAACTCATGGCCCCATCCACGAACGCGACCAGTTCCCAGGTCTGCCGGAGCAACAGGCGGATTTCCGATCCCAACGCCAGCAGCGAACGTCCACCGGTAGGTTTGTTTTGCCCATCGAGCGGACCGGCCAATTGACTGCCAACCCCCCTCAAGGTGGCACTCCCCCCGGCATAGAGACGCTGATCGGCGGCCAGACTGTCATGGCTGGCCCCCTGAACCGTATCCGCCTCCACCCTCAAGGCCAGAACAAGACGCGGATCCGCCATCAACTTTTGGTAGGTGCTGCCGCGCTGAGACACAACGATGTGCGATTGTCCCGATTTGGAAAGGGCCAGAACCGGTTTGATTTCGCTTCGGGAGCGCCATCCTTGGCCCGGGTCGAGGAGGTCATCGCTGCGATCGAGTTTCAGCGTCAGAGGGATGGCGCTGGAAGCGAAGGAAGAACGGATATCGGTACTGTTATCGTGGACATCGGCGATACGCCACTCGACCCCCAGGCTGCCCTCGCCTCCGGGGGCGAATACGGGCCGCAGGAGTGTAGCGCCAAGCTGGATGGATTGACTGTCGAAGGCATCCGCCAGACTGCGATCCAACAGCAGTGAAAAGGTCAATTTTTGTTCCGCCATGAGAAAATCGGGAGTTTCATGGGACAACGATATCAGTTGCGCATCGGTCCCCAATTCGGTTTTGGAGGAGAGGCGCTGACCCACCCCCAGAACATTGCGATGTTCCCAGCTCGCTTTCAAGTTGGGTCCCTTATCGGTACTGTAACCCCCGCCGACCGCGATGGACCGGTGTCGCCGCTGCGTCAGCCGGACGGTGACCGGCCAGAGATCGCCTTTTTCGGGAGGGGATCCCAGTTCCACCTTGACTGCCGAAAACAACCCGGTTCCCATGAGAGAACGATAAATGCGGTCAAAACGTTTGGGATGATAGATGGCACCGGGACGCCAGGAGAGATGCCGGGCTAAAAAGTCGCCCTCGATGCCCTCGGATCCGAGGAAAGTGACTTGACCCAGGCGCACCAACGGACCCGTATCCACAGCCAGGACCGCCAGAAGCCGATGACCATGACGATCCAGTTCCATGGGACGATCCAACAACCGGGCCTGGGGAAAGCCTTGTTGTCGTGCAAGTGTCACCAATTTTTCGCCCGCGGCAAAAATCAACGCCGATTGGGCGAACAGCCCCTCCTGCAGTCCCAGTGCCGCCATGGATGGCACCACGAACAAACTCGACTCATTGGCAAGCTGTACCGTGGCTGGTCCAAGGCGATAGCGTTCACCGCAGGAAATGATGAAGGTGATTACCGTTTGTTCCGCTTCCCCGGAGATCTCCGGCTCGACGCGCGCGTCGAACCACCCTTTGGCTTTCAGAGCCTGGACGAAGGCTTCCCCATCCCCTTTGGCCAAGGCCTTGAGGGCCACCCCATTGAGATGGGGTTGTTCCTGACGTTTGATGGCGGTGGAAAGCGATTGCAATTCCGCCAGGAGAGATGGATTGGCATCCAGGCCATGAAAGGCCACGGTATAGCTCAGGCCTTCGACTTGAGCTTGAACCAGGGAGGGGGACATCAGCACCCAAACCAGAAACAGCCATCCGGCAACGGCCCGGAAGGGCATGTCGGCTCGAACCGATGTCATGCAGTCGCCCAATCCATTCTCCTCTGTCAACCCGAGCGAAACAGGTGTTTGAAATAATCGATGGTGGCTGCCAGCCCCTCGTCGAGTTGGATGCGCGGCTCCCAACCCAGACGGGTACGGGCCAATGTCAGATCGGGTCGTCGTTGTCTGGGGTCATCGGAGGGGAGGGGTTTGTAGACGAGGGGTGACGCGGAACCGGTCAAGGCAATGATTTTTTGTGCCAATTGGGCGATGGTGAACTCGTGATCGTTGCCCAGATTGACCGGTCCGGGGAAATCCTTCGGGGTTTTCATGAAATCGACCATCCCGGTGATCAAGTCATCCACATAACAGAAGGACCGACTTTGGGAACCATCGCCGTAGAGGGTGATGGGTTCGTTTTTCAACGCCTGGACGATGAAATTAGAAACGACCCGACCATCGTTGGGGTGCATGCGCGGGCCATAGGTATTGAAGATGCGCACCACCTTGATGGTGAGTCCATGCTGGCGATAGTAATCGAAAAACAGGGTTTCGGCGCAGCGTTTGCCTTCATCGTAACAGGAACGAACGCCGTTGGGATTGACATGACCCCAATAATCCTCCCGTTGGGGATGGACTTCGGGATCGCCATAGACCTCGCTGGTCGAGGCCTGCAGAACGCGCGCCCGCAACCGTTTGGCCAGTCCCAGCACATTGATGGAACCATGAACGTTGGTCTTGGTGGTTTGTACGGGATCGAACTGATAATGAATGGGTGAAGCGGGGCAGGCGAGATTGTAGATTTCATCCACCTCAAGGTAGAGTGGAAAGGTGATATCGTGACGAATGAATTCGAAGCCGGGATTGTCCATGAGATGAAAAATATTGTCTCGATTGCCCGAAAACAGGTTATCCACGCAGATGACATCATGGCCATCCGCCAGCAGGCGTTGGCACAGGTGTGACCCCAGGAAGCCGGCGCCCCCGGTCACAACCACCCGTTTACGTGTCCAGTTTTTCAATGGTTGATCCCTTTGCTTGACGATTGAACATGCCATTCCGGGCGGACGCGGGTCGTCAATGGGCCCCCGGCTCCAATCTCCCTGCCGTTTCAGGTTCGCAGATAATGCTTGGCCACGCAAGTCTCCAGGCCTGGATGGGCCAGGCAACGGCATTTTATACTGGAACCAGCCAGGTGCCGAGGAGGTCATTGTTCCACCTGGCCCGCTTGAGCTTGACTTGCATGGTTCCTTCAGACAGATCATTCTTGGCGCACGCTCGGGAGGGCGTGTTGGCATGGACGATCAAGAAAAAAAGGGGGATCTGAATGGCTACAATGAAATCGAGAACTGTCACTCCTGTATAAGGCCATGAAATGACTACCCATTTTTTTTCATTTGGCATAGATCGGGCCAATGCCTTTCCTCACTTCTTCGACCCCACTTTAATCCATATCTCAATTGTAACCGTGGTATTAGGATGTTATTCCACTTTATTTATAGTTCAGATTTTGAGGCAGTACCTGTCTCCAGTGCAAAGAATATTTTGGCACTTCATCGGATCGTTGCTACTTGGACATGGTATTTTTAGCATGCATTTTATTGGGATGCTCGCCTACAATATTCCAATTCCCATATCTTTTGATCGCAATCTGAGCATTTATTCCTCTTTTCCAGCCATCCTCGCGGCAGCCTGGATCATTCATGTCATCCACCGTCCCGCTTCCAATTTACGCCGTGCCGTAATGAACGGAGCCATCGGTGGATTGGGAATAGGAATGATGCATTATGTTGGAATGATGGCTATGCGACTTGATGGTTCCATGACATTTGACCCAATCCTTTTCTCGACTTCAATTATCATTGCTATTGTCATGTCAACCATGAGCATTTACACTCCCCTCCTGGTACACAAATCGGGGTTGATCAAAGGGGAACAAAGTGAAATTTTATTGTCGGCAGGCCTCATGGGCCTTCTGTTCTCAATCATTCACTATGCTGCCATGGCGGCGACGGTAGTTCTGCCCGGGGCTTCGGACCAGGTATGCGGCAATACGTCGATGAACGATGCGAATTTGACGACCAGGTTGGCGATCCTGTTCTGTATTCTATTCATTGTTGCCCTGTTCTTCCACTTTTTCAGCAGCCGAATCGGACAGTGGAAAATTTATTTCAGTCAGGCCACCGAGGTTCTTGAAAATGGGAATAGATCCATCTATTTTCGTAACCTTCTCTCCGTGCTGTTCCTGACATTCATCGTTCTTTGGGTGGTTTTCTATTTCTACAGGGCATCCACCGAGAAAGGTCGGGAAACATCATTACGATATAACCTGGAGCGGACAGTCAAGGAGACATCAGACATTCTTTCATCAGTCATCTTTGATCTTGAGTTTCTTTCAGGAAGCGGTTTTCTTAAAAACCATCTCCTGCATCCTGATAACGAAATCATATTACATGAACTTCAAAATCAATTTTCCATGGTAGCGCAAAAACGGCGTCTCTACGACCAGGTGCGATTCCTGGACCGGTCGGGCCAGGAAATCGTCCGGATCAACTCCGACCGTGCCGGGAGTGTTCGGGTCGTTCCCGCGGGTCAGCTCCAGAACAAAGGACAGAGAAATTATTTCCGCGATGCCATGAATGATCCCGGTGCCTCCATTCATGTTTCACGGTTCGACCTGAATATGGAAAACGGCAAGGTTGAGGAGCCATGGAAACCCATGATCCGTTTTTCAAAACCGGTTCTCGATAAAAACGGTGTAAAACAAGGAGTTATCGTTCTCAACTTCCTTGGAAGCATCATTCTGAACGCCATCGAAGAATCTTTCAATTCTGAGAAGGAAACATCCTACCTGGTTGACCAGGAGGGATACTTTCTGCTCTCGCCGGACAAAAACGCAACATGGGGATTCATGTTCGGAAAAAAATCGGATCTGGCCACACAGTTGCCGAATTTATGGTCCTATATGGAAACGAGGCTCGTGGGAAATTATGAATTGTCCGAAGGGCAATATTTCTTCAATACCATCTCGTTGGGGGATCCTGGTCAATTCATTGAAAATAACAAGTATCCAAAATGGAAGATTCTGGTTTTTCATAACAAATCCAATTTGGCCCCAAATGAATGGTTCAACGGACCCACCGTGATCGCCCTGTTTTCCGGCGGCTTCATTGTGTTGCTTGTGACATGGACAATGACCATGGCAACGATTCTGAAGAAAAAAATAGAAAAGGAAAAAAAAGACGCTCTGCTGGAATTGGAGTTTCAGCAAAAAGCCCTGGATGAACATGCCATTGTCTCCGCAACGGATGTCCGAGGGAACATTCTTTATGTCAATGAAAAATTCATATCCATCAGTGGCTTCAGCCGCGAGGAGTTGCTTGGAAACAACCACCGAATGGTTAAATCGGGAGAGCATTCCCTCACATTTTACCGACAGATTTGGAAAACCATTGCCAATGGACGGCCCTGGAGTGGCGAAATAAAAAATAAAACCAAGGCTGGTGATTTCTACTGGGTGCAAGCGACCATTGTTCCTTTTCTTAACCGAAAAGGAAAACCGTTCAGATATGTTTCCATCCGGACCGATTTGACCCCGGTGAAAAAACTTGAGGAAGAATTGAAACTGGCCAAGAAAAAAGCCGAAGACGCCGCCAAAGCCAAGAGCGAATTCCTGGCGAACATGAGCCATGAAATTCGAACACCCATGAATGCCATCATCGGCATGAGCCACCTGGCGCTAAAAAGCGGACTATCCAAGAAACAGCACGATTATATTTCAAAAATTCAGACCTCTGCCCATTCCTTGCTTGGCATCATCAATGACATCCTGGATTTCTCCAAGATCGAGGCCGGAAAACTTTCAATGGAAGCCATTGAATTCCGGCTTGATGAGGTTTTGGATCAACTGGCAGGCATGGTCAGTATCAAAGCCGAGGAGAAACATCTGGAACTACTGTTCGACCGTTCCAGGCAAGTGCCTCCGCTCCTGGTGGGTGATCCCATGCGGCTTGGTCAAATTTTGCTCAATCTGGTCAACAATGCCATCAAATTCACCAAGGCTGGTGAAATTTTTGTCGGTGTTGAATTGTTGCGAAAAAATGAAAACCAGATTCAACTCCGTTTTGTGATCCGGGATACAGGCATTGGAATGACACCGGAACAAACTGAAAAATTGTTTCAGGCCTTTTCTCAAGCGGATACCTCGACCACACGGAAATATGGTGGAACGGGCCTGGGGCTATCGATTTGTAAAAATCTGGTTGAAATGATGAAGGGGGAAATCGCCGTGCAAAGTGAAGCCGGCAAGGGGAGCGTCTTTTCTTTCACCGCCTGGTTCGGTGTCCGATCGGAACCGACCGCACACCTGCCCCTGCTCTCTACCGACCTGAAGGATATGCCGATTCTCGTGGTCGATGACCATGAAGGTTCACAAGAAATTCTTGGATCCATTCTGGAGTCCTTTTCATTCAAGCCGCGGATTGTCCATTCCGGTCATGAGGCGATCCATGCGTTGGAGTGCAATCAAACCGAACCCACCGGAAAACACTTCCGACTGGTATTGATGGATTGGAAAATGCCAGAAATGTCGGGAATTGAAACCATTCAACGCATCCAATCCAACTCCAGGATCACATCCCAACCTAAAATGATTCTTGTCACGGCTTATGGACGTGACGATGTGTATCAGGAGGCTGAGTCCGTGGGGGTAGACGGAATCATGGCCAAGCCTGTCACCCCCTCCCTGGTGTTGGATACGATCATGACGGCCTTGGGCAGGGAAGACGATCGAATCCATGTCAGACACCAACCCGCGGCCCGAGATGCCGATGCAATCAAGGGTATTCTGGGTGCCAGGGTACTCCTCGTAGAAGATAATTCCATCAATCAACAGCTGGCCGTCGAACTTTTGGAGGAGCATGGCTTGCAAGTTTCCGTCGCCAATCATGGCAAAGTCGCGGTGGAGATGGCCACCAATGAAGCATTTGAACTTGTTCTTATGGATATTCAAATGCCGGAAATGGACGGCTATGAGGCCACCCGACGGATTCGCCGGCAAGTCTCCCGCGAGAAGCTGCCCATTCTGGCCATGACCGCCAACGCCATGGCAGAAGACCGGGAATCGAGTCTGAAGGCCGGCATGAATGACCATCTGACCAAACCGATCGATCCCGATTTATTGTTCGATGCCCTTGTCAAATGGATCCCAAAGCGGAATCGTGGTATACAACCGCGAGCCCCCCTGCCTCGGGAACAGGTTTCCCCATCTCTTCTTCCATCATCCCTGCCTGGTGTCAACTTGGAGGAAGCGCTGTTACGGGTCAATGGCAATCAAAAACTCCTCAGTAAGCTTTTGCATAAATTCGAAAGGGATTACTCAAACACGAAAAATACTATCCGATCATTGTTGGCTGAAAGCAAACATGATGAAATTCAACGGATATCCCATACCATCAAAGGAATCGCGGGATCCCTTGGCGCCCAAAACTTGAAAGAAGCAGCCGCAGCCATTGAAGACTCTCTCGGAAAAGGGACTACGGAAATTCCCACCGAAACAATCGTTCATTTTGAAGAGGCCTTGGATCTGGTGATGAAGGGAATCTCTTCACTGACAAACAATATTTCTTCCATGAATACTATCGGCATGACGGAACGATCAACTCCGGTTGCATCTTCCAAGGATCTCGATTTGAAACGTCTGACCATCCATTTCCAGACTCTGGAACATTTGCTCAAAGGTGGCTACGCCACCAAGGCAACCGCGCTGTTGGCCGAACTGAAGGAAACTCTGCCCGGCCCGCATGCCCGGCAACTGGACCGTGTGACGGAGCTGGTTGATGATTTTGATTTCGACGAGGCGCTTGGCACACTAAAAATCTTGGCAAAGTCTTTAAACATCGATTCGGAACAAACTTGAAGAAAGGTCGTCCGATGAGCAAAGAACGTGACTCGATACTGATTGTCGATGACGAACGATTCAACTTGACCGTACTCAAGGACCTTCTGGATCCCCTCTATGACATTATGGTGGCCAAGAATGGTGAACAGGCCCTCAAACGTTCTTTCTCAAGCCCCCCTCCGGAATTGATCATTTTGGATATCATGATGCCTGAAATGGACGGTTATCAGGTCATTCGACAATTGAAAAATGATCCGGTGACCCGAGATATTCCAGTCATCTTCATCACGGCCATCGGTGACGCCAATTCCGAGGAGAAAGGATTATCATTGGGAGCTGTCGATTACATTACCAAACCTTTCTCTCCCGCGGTGGTCCTGGCCCGGGTCAAAACGCATCTTGGACTCAAACACAGTCTTCAAAACGAGCGCACTCTCAATAAACAGCTTTCCACTCTGAATAGTGACCTGGCTGACAAAAATAACCAGCTTGTCGAGCTGAACAAAAGGCTGAGGGATCTTGCCAGTATCGATGGCCTGACGGGGATCCCAAACCGAAGACGCTTTGACGAATTTCTTCATCAGGAGTGGAATCGTGCTTTACGTGACCAGACTCCCTTGTCCTTGATTTTGATGGATATCGATTTTTTCAAACCCTACAACGATAATTATGGTCATGCAGAGGGGGATGACTGCCTGAAAAAAGTGGCTCGGACCATGGCGGCTTCCATAACCCGCGGCATCGATCTGCTGGCCCGCTATGGGGGAGAAGAATTTGTCTGTGTTTTGCCTGATACGGATACCTCTGGCATGACCAAAGTCGGTAACCGCTTGCGCGAGGCAATCATCGCCCAAAAAATTCCCCATGAACACTCCAAAGCGGCATCTCACGTCACCATCAGCATGGGTGGGGTTTCTACGATACCCGACAGGCAATTCCTACCTGAGAATCTCATCCAAAGTGCGGATCAATTTCTCTATAAGGCCAAGAAACAAGGCCGAAACCGATTGATCGTCGAATAATGACTCCTCCTTGAAAGACGCAATTCAATGTAACCATTCCGCCCCCCCCCGTTTGGAATGATTCAAATGAAAGCATCAGGGGGCAACCGCCCAGCCCCCCTTTTTTTCAATCCTGCTGAACCGATGGGATCCGAATCGTTACACCTGAACGGTGACAACCGATGAATCGTTCATTTCCAGTTCCTGAATATCTGGCGACAAAGGGCTGAAAGTTATAGAATCAACTCCCCATTGCCAGGATCATTGTTTCTCATCCATCGCGTCCCCCCTGTTGTCCCGGCCAACCGTTACGGCAGCCCCCCTCTGGCGCATGGAGAGTCCAACAGGCACCCAACATCCCTAACAAGAAACAACAAAGGAGTCCCCATGTCGGTCGAGGATACATTGGTCAACGTATTGTTCAGCTTTTGGACCGGTCTCGCCATCGTCATTTTGGTGGTTCTGAAATCCGGCCTCAAATTCGTGCCACAAAACCGTGCCTTGGTGGTCGAACGCTTTGGCAAATACCATACGACTCTGGGCGCCGGAATCAACTTTCTCCTGCCATTCATCGACAAGGTGGCCTACGATCAGACACTGAAGGAAATGGCCGTGGATGTCCCGAGTCAATCGGCCATCACCAGAGACAACATTTCCGTGGAAGTCGACGGCATCCTCTATTCCAAAATCATTGACCCCTTCAAGGCTTCCTATGGGATCGAAAATTTTGCCTTTGCCGTCGCGCAGCTGGCTCAGACCACCATGCGCTCCGAAATCGGCAAACTGGAACTGGATAAAACCTTCGAAGAAAGGGTTTCCCTCAACGCCGCCATCGTCAGTTCCATCAATGAAGCGGCCAGTCCCTGGGGCATTCAGGTCTTACGTTACGAGATCAAGGATATCAAACCTCCAAAAACGGTCCTGGAGGCCATGGAACGACAAATGAAGGCGGAGAGGGAAAAACGGGCCGCCATTTTGGAATCGGAAGGGCTTCGGGAGGCCGCCATCAATCGGGCCGAAGGGGAAAAACGTTCCAAGGTTTTGGCCGCCGAAGCGGATCGAGCCCAATCCATCCTCCGCGCCGAGGGGGAAGCCCTGGCCATTACCACCGTCGCCGAAGCCAAAGCCCGGGCACTGAGCATGGTGGGGGCGGCGGCCGCTTCCATGGAGGGACAAAAAGGGGTTCAGTTCGACCTGGCAACCCGCGCCATTCAAGCCAAGGAGGCCATCGCCCGACACAGTTCGGTGGTCTTGCTCGATGCCCACAGCACCTCCACCGCCGCTACCGTCGCTGAAGCCATGGCCGTGCTGGCCGCCATCAATCAAAGCGGCAGCCTGAATGCCACCAACCGTCCGGCATGAACCGTTACCCTCCTCCGGAGTCCCTATGAATGTCCTGGATGTCGTCAACTACCTGAACCACCATCGTGATGCCTTATGGTATGCCATCGGATTCACGCTTCTGGCCCTGGAAGCGGGCGTGTTCGGCTTTGCCGTGGGCATGTTCCTCTTTACCGGTCTGGGCGCCCTGGCCACCGGTTTGCTGATTGCCACCGGTCTGCTGTCCGGCTCCGCCACCTCGGCCATCGCCACTTTTGCCATCACTTCACTGGTATCGGCCACCCTCCTGTGGAAATTGTTCCATCGTCGACAACAGACCGCCAACGCTCCACCCCGGCAGGTAAGCGATATCATCGGCTTGCGCTTCGTCCTCCAACAGGATGTCGGCCCGGAGACCCGTACGGTGGAACGGTATAGTGGTGTCGATTGGCAGGTCGTGCCCGAGCTGGCGGCAGGGAGTGCCACCATCCCCCGTGGTACCTTGGTTGAGGTGGTCTCCCTGGATGCGGGAATCTTTCGGGTTCGCCCGGTCACCAGCCCCTGACCCTGGTCGCCTATCGGCCCGACTCATGCTCTCCTATCAGCACGACTATCACGCCGGCGGACCCGCCGACGTCCACAAACATGGCACCTTGGCGATTGTTTTGGTGAAAATGGTCGCCAAGGCCAAACCCATGAGCTACATCGAAAGCCATGCCGGCGCCGGTTTGTACGATCTCCAATCCCCCATGGCTCTCAAGACCGGTGAAGCCCGGAACGGCATCATCCGCTGGCTGGCCCGGAACGAACCGGACATCAATCATCCCTATCGCCGGGTGGTGGCACAAACACAGGCTCGATTCGGCCATCATCATTATCCCGGATCCCCCTGGATCGCCCGCTGGTTGCTGGGGGCCAAGGATTCGGTCCATCTCATGGAGCTGCACAAGGGGACCCATGCCCGTTTGAAGAACGTCATGATGGACGATCAAAGATTTCACATCCACCTTCGCGATAGTTATGAAGGTGTTTTGGCCATCCTTCCCCCCAGCCCCAGACGCTCGCTGCTCGTTATTGATCCAAGTTATGAGGTTAAATCCGAATTTATGCAAGCGGCCCACCTGGTGTTGGCGGCCCATCGAAAATGTCCCGAGGCGGTGATCATGCAATGGTACCCACTGCTGCGGGATGATTGGCATCGTCCCATGTGTCGCATGCTGGAGCAGGCCGATCTGCCCAAATTTTGCCGCCGCGAGGTGCGGGTAGCCCCACCGGCCAGCACTCGACGCATGCATGGCAGCGGTCTGATGCTGGTCAACCTCCCCTACGGGGTAGAAGCCGATCTGGACCGGATGGACCAAGGGGTCCCCTGGGAGGACTGATCCGTGCCGAGGGGCCCCCGTTCCTTCCCGGACCCTCCCGACGAGCGATCCAACTACAAACCATGGCGGTGCAGGGTCAGGACCAGGGCGGACGCCATCAGGCAATAGTATCCAAAATAATGCCAACGCCCTTTTTCCAACCAGTCGGAGAGCCACTTGAGAGCCAGCATTCCCGCCAGAAAGCTGAGCATCATCCCCAACAGGCTGGGAAGGAAGAGTGGGGTCGGATCGACCGCATATCCGGTTAAACCCTGGGCTTTCAGCAGCCGCCAGACTTCACGCACCACCACCGGCGGCGTCAATACCACCGCCAAGGCAAAACTGAAGACCTCGGCCTGATGTTTGGAGATCCCCAGCAGCAGCCCGGTGGAAATGGTCGCCCCCGAGCGGGAAAACCCTCGAAACGGCAGACAAAGGCCTTGGACCGCCCCGATCACCGCCGCGTGAGTCGTGTTGAAACGGGCGGCGGCGTGCGTGGGCTTGCCCCTCAGGCCGGCCATGATGATCAGGATCCCAGCGGCGGCCAGGGCCGCCGCCATCAGTCCCAGATGGCCGAACAGCATCTCGATTTCGGCGTTGGGAACGGTTTTCAAAACCATTTTTTCGATCAAGAATTTCAACAACAACCCCAGAATGCCCGTGACGAGGGTGGCGATGAAAACATGTCGGACAGCCGTAATGAAATGTTGTCTGGACTGGAAAAAGGCCTCCCTCCAGGAAGCCCAGAAATAAACGATCACCGCGAACATGGTTCCGGTGTGCAGCATGACCAGCAAGAGGGTCATTTCCGGCGTGGTGGGGTCCAAACCGAGCAGTTTGGCGGTGACGATGACATGGGCGGAACTGGAGACCGGCAACAGCTCTGCGGCCCCCTGGATCAGGGCCAGAATGGCAATGTGGAGAATAGTCACGAGGATGAAATCTCCCGTACAGCGAAGCTGCGGCTCGAAATGGGGGAACGTGTCTGATTTTGTCCCGGCGTCATGGAGACGAAACAATCATTCTTGGCCCGACTCCTAACGCTGCTCTCTGGCCCTGGAGCCTTTGGAATCGATCTTGAAGAACGAGATGGTTGTATTCAAATCCTGTGCAAAGTCGGCAAGTTGCGCAGAGGCTTCGGAGAGCTGTTCCGCGGAGGCGGCATTTTGTTGGATGACCTGATCCAGTTGTTGGATCGCCTGATTGATCTGGTCGGCCCCCTGGTTTTGTTCCCGGCTGGAGGTGGAAATTTCCTCGACCAGTTGTGCCGTTCTTTGTATATCGGGAACCAATTTGGTGAGTTGTACCCCTGCCCGTTCGGCGGTTTGGACACTGGAGCCTGAAAGGGTACTGATTTCACCGGCGGCATTTTGGCTGCGTTCGGCCAGCTTGCGCACCTCGGCGGCGACCACCGCAAATCCCTTGCCGTGGTCTCCAGCCCGTGCGGCCTCAATGGCGGCATTCAGCGCCAAAAGATTGGTTTGTCTGGCAATCTCTTCGATAATACCGATCTTGTCGGCGATTTCCTTCATGGCCGCGACCGCTTCACTGACCGCGGCGCCACTAACGGAGGCGTCCTGGGCCGCCTGTTGAGCCAATTTTTCCGTGGTGACGGAATTTTCAGTATTTTGTTGAATATTGGATGTCATCTGTTCCACGGCCGCGGAGGTCTCTTCGATCGAGGCGGCCTGTTCGGTGGCCCCCTCTGCCAGGGATGTGGAGTTCTCACTGACCTTCTGACTCCCCTCCATCAATTTCTGACCGACATTTTTGACGCAGGAGATGGTATCGGTCAATTTAGTCACCATGTCGGCAATGGCGCCATAGATCCCACGTAAAGGTGTGGCGGTGTTGAAACGGATGGTGAGATCACCACCCGCCACTCGGGCGGCAATGGCCACGACTTCGTTGGGCTCGCCTCCGATCTGAGCCAGAATATCCCGGGCGAAAATCACCCCCAAAACGATCGCCAGGATACTGAATACCAAGGTGACTGCGGCATATCCCACAAATCCCTGGGTCGCCTGGTCATGAAGCATTCTCGTCTTGGCAGAAAGATCATCGGACAGGCGATTTTCCACCTCTTTCAACAATTCAATTTTTTCGGTAATGCTTTTGAACCAGTGCGTCGGATCGATACCAAACTTGCCAGGAATCACCCCGGCAGTCAGTTTGGCCAGGGCGGCGATGGCGGGAGCATCGTCCACCGTGGTTTTAGGTTGGGCGGTATCGGTGGTCGTGGCGGCCTGGCGATGGAGTTCCAGTGTGGCACGCAGGGTTCCCAGCCACTGTTTTTCGTCATCGGTGCAATCGGTCAAGGCAAGGAAGGCATCGATATGACTGATGGCTTCGGCGAGGCCAGCGATGGCAGGTGCCGGATCGGGGTGCGCGGGAAGACTCTTCAGGCGATCGATGGCGCCACCATAGCCCAGGGAATGAAGCAATGCCATGATCGAGGCGGTTTTTTGCGTGGCGATCCCTTTGGTGAACGCCACTTCGCGCATGGTGTTGACCTCGGCGATGACGGGAGACTGCAATTTTTGTTTAAAAAATTCGGTTTGTTCCTTGGGGGCATAGGTGGTAAATATCTTGAAATAGGTATCCTGTTCGGTGACCAAAGAGGCAAACTTGCGAAACATACCTGGGCCAAAATTGTTTCTGGCAAAAGTATTGGATAAGACCGCCCGTTCAATACCGGTACGTTCCTTGCCCAAAAGAAAGTTGACATAGGCGATGGTCAGCGGGGCCAGATCGTCCACCGCCAGCTTGGACATTTCACCGATGGTATCGATGAAATAGGCATTCATCCGCGTATAATGGGCGATGGCATCACTGGCGGGGATCGAAAGGCCGTCCACCTTCTTACGCAGCTCGTCCAGACCGTTCAACAATCCTTGGGCCTCGCGGAAAACCGCCAGGAAATCACTACCGAGGGCGTTCAGAGTGATCGATTGGGTGAATTCCTGCACCGCATCGGCCTTTTTCTTGACGATTTCGCGCTGTTGCGGCAATTCGGCCCGGAATGATTCCCCTTTGCTTCCGATGAATCCGGCGGTCATTCCCCGTTCTTTTTGCGTTTCATGCACCAGGGCGGTGATCCGTACCGCAAGACCGGAGAGTTGCGCCATCCGCGTCATCCTGACCATCGTATCCCATTTGTCGGCAACTCCCAGCAGACCAAACGCCAGCAATCCGGTCAAAGGCAGCATCAGCATAAGGATGAAACGGGTCTTTAGACGTAGATTGCCGAGAAAGGTCATGGAAACACTCCTGATGACTGGCTATGGACAGGCGCAAGCAGCTTATGGTGCCTTCCAGGAATCATTGATTCAAGGAATATTCTTCATTCATCCTCCCCAGATGCCGGGGCATCCTGGGACAGACGGGGTTCGTCACGATTCAGATCCCTTTTCTTCAACCTTTCCGAACCAGAGGAATCCGAACAATCACCTTTACTCGATCTACAAAGAATTTCGTATTTCTAGAAGGTTCCAATAAAATGAAATAAACAGAAATCCGTTAAATAAACGCGACAGGGAATACCATGGGGCTGTTTTTTTCAATATTCCTTCGACCAGATAGCGAAACCGTTCCGGGGAGGTGGCAATATCGGTCAATTCTTTACGAAATTGATCGCGCTTGCGCATGTTCTCCGTCATTTTTTTGATCGTCTCCAGATAATCGTGCCAACCTCCATTCAGGCTGTTGAGAACAAATTGGGAACCTGGATTCTTGTCGTGGAACAGTTTCATGGCCTCCAAGCTTTTTCCACCCATATCACAAACCAATACCACTTCGCGATCCACGGTAAAGGGGACCCCAAGCATATCCTGAGTCCATCCTTCCTCCTCGAAAAAAATATCATAGTCGAATTGGACTGGAATCGCACCTGGCATGGTTTGCCAATAATCGCCGCGAAAATCTATGATGCGATAATTTTTGCCCTGGGCGACACCTTTCAAAAATTTTTGTTGCGACAATTGACGTTTCTTCACGGTACAGGGACTCCATGGCACAGTTGGTCGGCGCCGTCTGGCCGGAGGCACTACCCATTGTCGAATGGTGTATCTGGCCAGGTTTTCGGCCTTTGACTGGCTTGGTTCGGACAGTAGCGGGAATGAGAGCCGAGGACTGCTGGAATCACACGACCTGAAAGGTGACGACCCAGGGCTGGGATGGGTCCGGCCCCCTTCCCAGAGCCATCCCATGAGCGATTCCAAATCGAGTGGATCACACGGACACGCTACCGTGATGCCCGATTCGGCATGGGACGATCCGCGAATGTTTCCGTCCAAACAACATCCAGGGATGATAAATTATTTCCACCCATCGGCCAACCATTTTAATTCTACTTTGTCACATTCATCAACTTGAGCAAACCATCGACAATATACTGATATATATGTAATTCTACTTTGTTACATTCGTTAATTTGAGCCAACCATTGATAGTGTACTGATATATATAATAAATACTGAAAGAAAAAAGGGGTCTGGGGGATTG
>JADFZF010000220.1 GCA_015232645.1 Magnetococcales bacterium
GAACAAAAACGGACAAACTGGATGCTATCGCCAAATCCTTGTTCGCAGTGAATGACGATCCCTTCTCCCTTCAGGGGAGTCCCCGGCCAGAGGGGTTGACGGTAGCCATGAGCTTCACAACCTGCCATGCGCCAACGCCATTCATACCCTGGTAGTCCCTGTTTGAAATCGCCTGTCAGCAACCGCACCAGAGATTCGTTGAACCAGGCATCGGGAAACTCGGGACGATGGCGCCTGGACTGGGCAAAGCACTCCAAGGCTTCCTGATACCGGCCCAGTTCCATGAGGGCAACCCCCAGATTGGAATGGGCTTCGGCAAACCCGGGTTTGAGGTCCAGTGCCTTGCGGTGACAAACGATGGCCTCATCCAAAAACCCAAGTCGTCTCAGTACGTTGCCCCGGTTGGACCAGGCTTCAGGGTAATCGGGTCGGCGCCGCAGGGCCTGATCGTAGCAAGACAAGGCCTTGTCCCACTGTCTGACCGACTGCCAGGCATTTCCCAGGTTAGATAAAATTTCCGGATGGTCGGGCTTGAAGGTCAGAGCCCGCTGGTACAGTGCGATGGCCGAATCGGTTTGCCCCTGTTTGTATCGGACGACGGCCAAGCTGATCAGAGCCTCGGGATAATCGGGACGAATCTCCAGGGCTTGAAGGATACTCGCGGCCGCTTCATCCAACCGCTGCAGTTTGTGCAACGCCACTCCCATGTTGGTAAGCGCCTCATGATGACCCGGCTGCCATTTCAAGACCTGGCGGTACCAGGTCAGGGCTTCGTCCAGGCGCGACATTTCCTGACAGGCATTGCCCATGTTGGCCAAGACATCCACCATGTCGGGCCTGATGGCCAATGCGGAACGAAAATGGGCCATGGCGGCTTCGGGGCGACCTTGTTGCAATAACGCCGCGCCCCATAGCGAAAAAGCCTCGGGCATGTCGGGTTTGATCTTCAAGGCCTGGCGAAACTGTTGTTCCGCCTGATCCCATTGTTCCTGTCGGCTCAGGGTCACACCCAGGTTGCACAAGGCTTCGGTATGGTTGGGCTGCACCGCCAGGACGCGCCGGAAGAGTTGTTGCGCTTCCCGAAGCGCCCCTTTTTCCAACAACAGCGTTCCCAGATTGCACAAGGTATTGACGGAATCGGGATGGATCGCCAAAACCCGTTGATACCAATCCATGGCCTCGTCGATTCGACCCATTTGTTGCAGGACGGCCCCCAGGTTGGCCATGGATCCGACATCATCCGGCTTGTGCCCCAACACTTGAAGGTAACATCGACGGGCCTCCGGTAGTTCCCCAAGTTGCTGATGGGCCAACCCCAGATGAAAAATGGCCGTGAGGTCACCGGGTACCAGAGAGGTCAAGGCCTGCCACAAGATTTTTGCCTGTGCCGGATTTCTCTGGGCCAGACGGATGGTTCCCAGTCCCGACAAGGCCACAGGGGTGTTGGGATCCAGGTGCAGGGCCTTGAGGAAACAGGCTTCCGCTTCGCCTATCCGACCCAGGCTGTGGAGTACCAGACCCAGATTGGCATGGACTGGGGCAAAATCGGGTTGCGCTTGACTGGCCGCCTGAAGCCATTTTTCCGCTTCCGCGCTGCGTCGCGAGTGGTATAGGAGAATCCCCAAAAGGTGCTGAGCATGGCCGTGATGGGGATCGATGGCCAGGATTTGCCGGCACAGGGTTTCCGCCTCTTGCGCCTGGCCGGTCTGAGCCGCTTCCCAGGCCTGTTCCAGTCGTTTGCCCAGATCGGACATATGCGATCTCCCCATCGGGGTGGACAGGTGGATTATCGACGGACAACGCCCTCGATGGCCAATTCCACGATTAGGGTTTCCGATGAGGATCCAATGTTTTTGGTCATGCCGAAGTCGGAACGATTGATGGACATTTTTCCTTCGTAACCGCGACGTTGTCCTCCCCACGGGTCGGGGCCGGAGCCAATGATCGTCACCCGAACGTCCATGGGTCGGGTGATCCCGTGCAATGTCAGGTTCCCGGTGATGATCCCCTCCTTGTCGGAAGTCTGTTTAAACGAGACACTTTGGAAAGTGGCTGTGGGAAAGTGGCTGACATCGAGAAATTCGACCGAACGCAGATGGATATCGCGTTTGGCATGGTTGGTATCGATGCTTTTGGTATCGACCACCACCTGGGTATTGGCCGCTTCTGGATTCTTTTCATCATATTCAAAACGGCCGTGGAAGGAATTGAACCGCCCCCGGATCATACTGTACCCCAGGTGGGAAATGACAAAATGGATACTGGAATGGTCCGGATCGATATCGTAGACCTGAGCGTCGGCCGGGAGGGGACACAGTAACAAGAATGTGCATAATCCAGAAACAATGATTGATCTGGGGTTGATCATCGATTTTCCCTTCCTGACGCACGGATGACGTTGGGTAGTCGGGACTGGCTGGGATGATGGGGTTCAGGATCAAACAACCGTTCAGTGTCTCCGGTATATTACCACCCCATGTTGGGAGATTCCAGTGGAGCTCTCGATATCCGGGGCGGTGAAACCGCGAAGATTCTACCGTGTCGATTGGCCGATCTTGCCTTGAAAATTGAAGGAGACCCGCTGTACCCCATCCCCTGGTGGGATGGCGATCATCGGGGAATGTGGCCGTGTCGGCGGGCTGTCGTGTCATCGCGACGATCGTCCATACCCGATGGCCTTGAAACCAAATCGGTTGCGAATGGCATCCAGAGTCTCATCCAACCCGGGGCGTGCCAACGATGACAAGGGATCCGCCGTGGTGAACAGATTCAGTTGCCGTGACGTGGTCTGCTCTTCCAGACGGATGGATAGGCGTTTGACCAACACCCGACGCTGCCGCAATCGCGTTAATTGCTCCCAAAGGGCGTGGAATAACACCATGGTGCGGTCCTGAGGCGGATCGAAACGGACGACGCCATCATGACGTCGGTCATCCCATTCCACCAGCTCCAGACGCAGACGGACGGCAAACCGATTTTCCTGACGCAATTGGCGTCCCAGTTGATCGCAGGCCTGTTGCAGACCATGACGCAACGCCGGATCTTTTTGTTCATGCAGGCGGGGCGCAAAGCTGACGGCCAAGGGTTCGGCCACAAAAGGGACGCTGCGCACCGGTGTCCGGTCGATTCCCAGACCCCAGGTTCGCCAGGCACGGGCGCGTTGGCCGAAGGCCCGGATCAGGTCGGTTTCGGGACAACGCACCAGGTCTTCCATATGATCGATCCCCAGACGGGTCAGCCGTTTGGCCAATGCCTGTCCGATGCCGGGGAGGAGCGTCACCGGCAGATGGGCAAAGAAACGTTGTTCCTGGCCCGGTATCACCCGTAGCCACCGGACGCGGGTATATCGGGCGGTGGCGCGGGCCATGACGGCCACGGCGGGATTGCCGCCAATGCCGGCCACCGGGGCCAACGGCAGTGTTACCGCCAGACTTTCCAACAGACGCCGTGCCGTTTCCACATCCGAAGTGTGATGGACCCGATGGGTTCCTGAAAGCTCCACCAGCCATTGCCCCCGTCGAGTCTCTTCCACCAATGGCGTGCTCCCCAGGAGCCGTTGCGCGATTTGTCGACGTAAACGGACCTCGGCATCGGGCTGGCGGGGACATGGGACCACTGATGTCGGCAACTTGGGAACAGGCATGCCCGGATGGACCCCCAAGTGACGAGCATCCCCATCCTGGTCGATGACGTAGCCGTCACTGACCACGGCCATGGGACGGTGCCGAAGGTCGGGATGGATGTGACGGATGGCGCAGATCGCCAGATGCGGCACGGTCATGGCAACGACGGTACGCATCAACCGATGGCTCCGCGATAGGTCCGCATTTGTCCGACGACAACCCCCATGATGGTGACCCGATCCGCCTGAAAGGTCATGGGCTGCATGTGTCTGTTGGCCGGTGTAAGCGTCACCACGCCATCCTCGATATGAAAACGTTTGACCGTCGCCTCGTCCTGGTCGATCAGCGCCACGACGATTTCGCCGGATTCCGCCACCGAACGCCGTTCCACCAGGATGATGTCGCCATCCAGGATGCCATCCTCACGCATGGAGTCGCCAGCGACCTTCAAGGCAAAGGTTTCACCGCGTCCCACCAGATAGGGGGGTACCTCCAGCCATTCCATGTTTTCCACCGCCATGATGGGGTGTCCGCCTGCGACGGTTCCGAGGATGCGTATTTGCGGCAACTTTTCTTCGGAAATGACCCGGATGGAACGGTTGCGTCCCGGTGCTCGGCGGATGCAGCCCTTTTTTTCCAGTTCCGACAACGTATGGGCGGCGGTATTGGTGGACGACCACCCCATGGCCGTGGCAATTTCTCGATAGGAGGGCGGAGCACTGGATTGGGCGATGTATTCCTTGAGATACTGCAACAAACGTTCTTGCGTGGGTGTCAGCATGGGGACGGAAGCCTTGCATAAAGGAGATCGAGTTCATGTTCTATGCATATTAGAACATATTAGAACTTGAGGGGCAACCCCGTTTTCTCACACT
>JADFZF010000221.1 GCA_015232645.1 Magnetococcales bacterium
ATTTTGGATCCACCGCTCCGCTCCTCCTCAAGGGTAACCTCATGGATATTTCTGAACTCCTGGCTTTCAGCGTCAAGAACAAGGCCTCCGATCTGCACCTTTCTTCCGGGATGCCGCCACTGATCCGGGTCGATGGTGACATCCGGCGCCTCAATGTTCCCCCTTTGGAACATGATGAAGTGCATGACATGGTGTATGACATCATGAACGATAAACAACGTAAGGATTACGAGGAAACTCTGGAAGTCGATTTTTCCTTCGAGGTGCCCAAATTGGCCCGCTTTCGCGTCAACGCCTACAATCAAAATCGTGGGGCGGCGGCGGTATTTCGTACCATTCCTTCAGAAATCCTGTCTCTGGAGCAGTTGAATTGTCCTGACATTTTCCGGGAATTCGCCGAAACACCACGGGGAATCGTTCTGGTGACCGGCCCCACCGGCTCCGGCAAATCGACGACCCTGGCCGCCATGATCGACTATAAAAATAAAAATGAATACGGTCATATTCTAACCATGGAAGATCCCATCGAGTTTGTCCATCAATCGCATAAATGTCTGGTCAATCAGCGGGAAGTGCATCGGGACACCCACAGTTTTTCCAATGCGTTGCGTTCTGCCCTGCGCGAGGATCCCGATGTCATCATGGTCGGGGAGATGCGGGATCTGGAAACCATTCGTCTGGCGCTGTCGGCCGCGGAAACGGGGCATCTGGTCTTTGGAACCCTGCATACCACCTCGGCAGCCAAAACCGTCGATCGTATCGTCGATGTGTTCCCGGCGGCCGAAAAAGATATGATCCGCACCATGCTGTCCGAATCGCTGCGAGCGGTGATTTCCCAGACCCTGTTGAAGAAAAAAGGGGGGGGGAGGGTGGCGGCCCATGAGATTTTGGTGGGGACTCATGCCATTCGTAACCTAATTCGGGAAAATAAGGTGGCGCAGATGTACTCGGCTATTCAGACGGGGCGCAATTTCGGTATGCAAACATTGGAACAATGCTTGCAAGATCTGGTCGACAAAAAATTGATTTCCAAGGAGGCCGCCAGGGAAAAGGCGAATATCAAGGACTCCTTCAAGTAGGTCATCCAAGAACGTTTTGCCGTACGGGGAACGCCTCATGAAGAAATTGTGCAAAAAAACATCCATGGCCTGCTTGATCACGGCCGCAAGCCTTTGTGGCTGTACGGTTCCACCACCACCGCCACCCGCCATGGTGGCGGCACCCCCGGTATTGGCGGGTCCCATGGTGGTGGAAACCATGCCGCCAAAAATCGATGCCGAGATCGATCTGATTCGTATGAGCCATGCGGTGACCGACGCCTTGGTGGCTGAATTGCGCAAGAATCATCCCTCGTTCCATCGGCGCAAACCCATCCTCGTTGCCAGCTTCGTCGATCGGATCAACCTGGATTCCAGTTCCGAACTGGGAGTCCTGATCTCCGATCATGTCTCCTCACGTTTCACCCAGCAGGGGTTTCGCATCGTCGAGCCCAAGTTGCGGGAAAATCTGGCCATTCGCAAAGAGAAAGGCGATTTCATCTTGTCGCGGGATGTGGAAAAGCTCGCTCAGGAGAATAAGGCCTATGCCGTGGTTGTCGGGACCTATACCGAAACCCGGGATTTGTTGGATTTTACCGCCAAGCTCATCCAGATCGTCGATCGGCAGGTATTGGCCTCCGTGGACGCCAAGATTCCCCTGGGAACCACCACCCGTGACCTGTTGCTGAATACCGGTGGTGGTACCCCCATGTCCATCGTTGAACATTGAAAATCGGGGAGTCACCACCATGGGACGTCGTCTGTCATCTTTCAGTCTGTTGGGCATGGGGGTATTGCTCACGGGATGTGCTTTGGCGCCAGATCCGGAAGTATACCCGATGGTATCCATGCCGTTGACCCAATTTCAGGCCCCGGATCTGAAATTGACCGTCTATCAGGCGGCGGACGCCATGATCATGCGCATTCGTGACAGCTACCATCAACGGGCTGCCATTCTTCCCGCCAGCTTCGTCAACGAGCAAAACATGGAGGAATCGACGCCTCTGGGCCGATTGTTGTCGCGCCAGATGGCAGCTCGATTCACCCAGGATGGGTATCGCGTGTTGGAGGTCAAGCTGCGCAATAACATGCTTTTGGAAAAAGGCAAAGGTCAATTTCTGCTGACCGAGGAAGTGGCCAAGATCCGTAAGACTCACGAAGCCTTTGCGGTTTTGGCAGGCAGCTATTCCATCGCCAAAAGCCGGGTATTCTGCAGTGCGCAGTTGGTACGTATCAAGGATGGCGTTGTCCTTGCTGCGGAAGAATTCAGCATGCCCATGACCCACGATTTACGTAAACTTCTGAACCTATCGCAATATTGATGTCCCACCGATTCCCGCGCCATCATCGCTGCACGCCGGAGGGCAATGACCCCTCCGGTATCGGTTGAAACCGTCGGCAAACCATTCGTTCGATTCGACCCGGCGGTCGCAGGGGCGCCGAAGAAAGCGTTTTTCCCCGTGTTCCCCAAGGATGGCGTTCGGTCGCCTTAGGGGGACGATATTTCCGCCCGGGGTGCCGATGTTGCGCTTGTAATCCCGGTTCGGTTGATCGATAATTCTCCCGCCATAAAACTGACACGCAGGGTGTCATGGACCCCGTGACCTGGAGTGGGATCATGAATTCCAGGCGACGGCGTTACCACCCGAGCAATCCCAAGGAGAATCCATGGAACGCGATCAAGCGATAAAATTCATGCTGGACGCATTAAAGGCGATGAAGGCCAAGGGGGGGTCGGATCTGTTCATTACCTCGGGATTTCCACCGGCATGCAAGGTGGATGGTTTGATGACCCCCTTGACCAAACAGGCTTTGGATACCAAGGAGGCCAACATGCTGGTGCGTGCCATCATGAACGACAAACAGATCAAGGAATTCGACGCCACCCGGGAATGCAATTTTGCCATTTCTCCCCAGGGGGTCGGTCGTTTTCGGGTCAACGCCTTTGTCCAGCAGGGGCGTTCGGGCATGGTGATGCGGACCATCACCACTGATATTCCCGATTTCGAGCAACTGAAGCTGCCTCCCATCCTCAAGGAGGTGGTGATGGCCAAAACGGGATTGGTTTTGGTGGTTGGCGGAACCGGATCGGGCAAGTCCACCACCCTGGCCGCCATGATCGGTCTGAGAAACAAGGACTCCCACGGCCACATCATTACCATTGAAGATCCCATCGAATATGTCCATCCCCACCTCAACTGTATCATCACCCAGCGTGAGGTCGGGGTGGACACCGATTCCTGGCACGCCGCCTTGAAAAATACGTTGCGTCAGGCTCCAAACGTTATTCTGATCGGAGAGATTCGTGATCAGGAGACCATGGAACATGCCATCAATTTTGCCGAAACCGGACACTTGGCCCTTTCCACCTTGCACGCCAACAATGCCAACCAGGCACTCGACCGGATCATCAACCTGTTCCCGTCGGCCAAACGGCAACAGCTGCTCATGGACCTTTCTCTGAACATTCGCGCCATCATTTCGCAACGGTTGTTGCGAAAGAAGTCGGGGGGACGCGTCGCCGCCATTGAAATCATGCTTAATTCACCGCTGATTTCCGACCTGATTTTCAAGGGAGAGGTTTCCAGCATCAAGGAAGTCATGTCCCGATCCAACGAGTTGGGAATGAAAACCTTTGATCAGGCGCTTTTTGATCTGTACGAGGCGGATCTTATCGGTTATGAGGAGGCCATGCGTTCCGCCGATTCGGCCAATGAGTTGCGTCTGCGCATCAAACTGGAGGGCAAGGCGGCCAAGGATAAAGATCATGATGCCGGTTTGGCTGGTCTCTCCCTGGTCAGCAAGGATGGCGAAGAGTCCGATCATCATTGAACTCCGACAGAGGGCCAAGCAGCGTGGACATTACCCCCTATTTACAATTGATGGTGCAAAAGAAAGGTTCCGATCTGTTTTTTACCCCGGGCGCCACGGTCAAGATGAAGCTGGATGGCCAGATGGCTTCGGTCGGCAAGGATATTTTAACCCCGGAGACCGTCACCGACATGGTGTTGGGGGTGATGACGGAGGAGCAGAAAAAGGTCTTTATCGACAATCTGGAGGTTGATTTCGCCATCTCTCTGGAAGACCAGGGGCGTTTTCGTGTCAATGCCTTTCGGCAGAAGGGGTATCCGGCGATGGTGCTGCGCTTGATATCCGCCGAGGTGCCCAACATCGATCAACTGCGGGTTCCGGAAATCTTGAAAGAGCTGATCATGCACAAGCGTGGATTGCTTTTGATGGTGGGGGGGACCGGGTCAGGGAAATCGACCACGTTGGCTGCGATGGTGGATCATCGCAATGCCAACGCCGGGGGCCATATTCTGACCATCGAAGATCCGGTGGAATTCATCCATCCGCATAAGCGTTCCATCGTCAACCAGAGAGAGCTGGGACCCGACACCCGTTCCTATGCCAATGCCTTGAAAAGCAGTTTGCGGGA